>NZ_JBUDHV010000003.1:33750-249655 GCF_054956795.1 Streptomyces sp. SYSU D01066-1
GGGCGGGGGGGGGCGCGCCGGCGGTGCGCGGCGGGGGGGCGGCGCGGCGGCGCGGGGGCGCGCCAGCACCGTGGGGCGGGGGCGCGCGCGTCCCCCCGCGACCCCCCGTCAGCCCCGCCCCACCGCACCAGGAAGGTGTCCCCTCGTGGAAAACGGCGCCGCCCCGACCGCCCCGGCAGTGATTGTCGCCATCGACGGCCCCTCCGGCACGGGCAAGTCGAGCACGTCGAAGGCCGTCGCCGCGCAGCTCGGCCTCAGCTATCTGGACACCGGTGCCCAGTACCGGGCGATCACCTGGTGGATGGTGACCAACGGCATCGACACCGACGACCCGCGGGCCGTCGCGGCGGCGGCCGAGAAGCCCGAGATCCTCTCCGGCACCGACCCGGAGCACCCCACCATCACGGTCGACGGCGTGGACGTGGCCGGCCCGATCCGCACCCAGGAGGTCACCTCCAGGGTCAGCGCGGTCAGCGCGGTCCCGGAGATCCGGACCCGGATCACCGAGCTGCAGCGGGCGATCGCCGCCGCCGCGGTGACCGGCATCGTGGTCGAGGGCCGGGACATCGGCACCACCGTGCTGCCCGACGCCGACCTCAAGATCTTCCTCACCGCCTCCGCCGAGGCCCGCGCCGCCCGCCGCAGCGGCGAGCTGAAGAACGCCGACCTCAAGGCGACCCAGGAGGCGCTGGTCAAGCGGGACGCGGCCGACTCCAGCCGGAAGACCTCCCCGCTGGCCAAGGCCGACGACGCCGTGGAGGTCGACACCACCGACCTCACCCTCCAGCAGGTCGTCGAGTGTGTCGTCACCCTCGTCGAGGAGAAGCGGGCGGCCAAGTGACACAGCCCTCCGAGCGGGGCGCCGAGGTCGGGCGGCGCATCGGCGTCGGCCTGATGTACGGGCTCTTCCGGCCGCGGGTGCTCGGCGCCTGGAAGGTGCCCGCCGCCGGCCCGTTGATCTTCGCCGTCAACCACTCGCACAACATAGACGGCCCGATGGTCATGGGCGTGGCCCCGCGACCGACGCACTTCCTGATCAAGAAGGAGGCGTTCGTCGGCCCGCTGGACCCCTTCCTGACCGGCATCGGCCAGCTGGAGGTGGACCGCGCCACCACCGACCGTACGGCGATCACCCGGGCACTGGACGTGCTGGCGGCCGGCGGGGTCCTCGGGATCTTCCCGGAGGGCACCCGGGGCGAGGGCGACTTCGCCGCGCTGCGCGCCGGACTCGCCTACTTCGCGGTCCGCGGCGGGGCGCCGATCGTGCCGGTGGCCGTGCTGGGAAGTTCCGACCGGCCCGGACGGTTGATAAAGGCGCTGCCCCCGCTGCGTTCGCGGATCGACGTCGTCTTCGGCGACCCCTTCGAGGCGGGCGACGGCAGCGGGCGGCGCACCCGCAAGGCGCTGGACGAGGCCACCGAGCGCATCCAGAAACAGCTCACCGCGCACCTGGAGCACGCCAGGCGCCTCACCGGGCGCTAGGGTCTGCCGTCTGGACCAGGTCGCGGAAAACCACGGCGTCTGGCCGATACTGGTGAGCGGGGTCCGGCGCGTACGGCGGCGAGGCGGAGGAGGGTGCCGACGCGAAGCACCGGCAACCGACGGCGACGCCGCAAACGCGCGTGCCGGACCCGCGCCTGCGACATGATCCAGACAGCAGGCCCCAGGCAGCACTTGAGTAGTGGATCACCCGGGACAGACAGGGTGGCCACCGATCACCACGATGAACGAGGTACGGACTTCATGAACGACGACATCCACTCCGAGGGCTCGGGCGGGGAGCACGACCACGGGGCGCTCGGCGACGCCGAGTACGCGCAGTTCATGGAGCTCGCCGCGGAAGAGGGCTTCGACGTCGAGGACGTCGAGGGCGCGATCGAGGCGGCAGGGCACGGCCCGCTGCCCGTCCTCGCCGTCGTCGGCCGCCCCAATGTCGGCAAGTCGACCCTGGTCAACCGGATCATCGGCCGCCGCGAGGCGGTCGTCGAGGACAAGCCGGGCGTGACCCGCGACCGCGTCACCTACGAGGCCGAGTGGGCCGGCCGCCGCTTCAAGGTCGTCGACACCGGCGGCTGGGAGCAGGATGTCCTCGGCATCGACGCCTCCGTCGCGGCCCAGGCCGAGTACGCCATCGAGGCGGCCGACGCGGTCGTCTTCGTGGTGGACGCCAAGGTCGGCGCCACCGACACCGACGAGGCGGTCGTACGGCTGCTGCGCAAGGCCGGCAAGCCGGTCGTGCTGTGCGCCAACAAGGTCGACGGCCCGAGCGGCGAGGCCGACGCGTCGTACCTGTGGTCGCTGGGCCTCGGCGAGCCGTACCCGGTCTCCGCGCTGCACGGCCGGGGTACCGGCGACATGCTGGACAAGGTCCTGGAGGCGCTGCCCGAGGCCCCGGAGCAGACCTTCGGCACGGCGGTCGGCGGCCCGCGCCGCATCGCCCTGATCGGCCGCCCGAACGTGGGCAAGTCCTCGCTGCTGAACAAGGTGGCGGGCGAGGAGCGCGTCGTCGTCAACGAGCTGGCCGGCACCACCCGCGACCCGGTCGACGAGCTGATCGAACTGGGCGGCGTGACCTGGAAGTTCGTCGACACCGCCGGTATCCGCAAGCGGGTCCACCTCCAGCAGGGCGCCGACTACTACGCCTCGCTGCGCACCGCCGCCGCCGTGGAGAAGGCGGAGGTCGCCGTGATCCTGCTGGACGCGTCCGAGAACATCTCGGTGCAGGACCAGCGGATCGTCACCATGGCCGTGGAGGCGGGCCGCGCGGTCGTCCTCGCCTTCAACAAGTGGGACACCCTCGACGAGGAGCGCCGCTACTACCTGGAGCGGGAGATCGAGACCGAGCTGGGCCAGGTCGCCTGGGCCCCGCGGGTCAACGTCTCGGCGCGCACCGGACGGCACATGGAGAAGCTGGTCCCCGCGATCGAGACGGCCCTGGCGGGCTGGGAGACCCGGGTGCCGACCGGCCGGCTCAACGCCTTCCTGGGCGAGCTGGTCGCCGCCCACCCGCACCCGGTGCGGGGCGGCAAGCAGCCGCGGATCCTGTTCGGCACCCAGGCGGGCACCAGGCCGCCGCGGTTCGTGCTGTTCGCGTCCGGGTTCATCGAGGCGGGTTACCGCAGGTTCATCGAGCGCCGGCTGCGCGAGGAGTTCGGCTTCGAGGGGACGCCGATCCACATCTCGGTGCGGGTGCGCGAGAAGCGCGGCGCGAAGAAGTGACCGCGACGGCCGGGTGAAGGGGGCGGACCCGGCCACCGGGTCCGCCCCCTTCACCCGGCCCGCTGTCAGACGCCCCGGCGCGGGGCCGGCGGCAAGGCGGCCGGGACGTGGCGCACACCGAACCGGGCGCTGTGGGTCCCGGCGCCGTAGGCGCTGTACGAGCCCCTGCCCCGCTGGATGTACCGGAAGGAGACGAACCCCAGATGCTCCTCGCCGCTGCGGTCGCCCGGCAGTGCGCGGAAGGACCTGACGTACTCGGCGTAGAGCGCGTCGTAGATCGGCGTGGCCGAGGGGCCGCCTCGGCGGTGGAAGGCGTCGTATGTGTACACATTCGTGCAAACGACCCCGCGGCCGAAGGGATGCGGCTGAGCAGTGCGTCTTCGGGGGCACGGGGCCGTGACGGCCGGGCACGCGGGGGCGGGGGCGCAAGGACGTGAGAGCGGCGGGGGCCGCCGGCGCGGGGCCTCGGGGGCGCGCTCAGGTGCCGGCCAGCGGCAGCGCCGCCGCGACCAGCCGCCCGCCCGCCGCCGCCTTGTCCAGCGCGTCCCGCAGCAGGTCCTCGCGCGGCTGATG
This sequence comes from Streptomyces sp. SYSU D01066-1, assembly GCF_054956795.1. Taxonomy (NCBI): domain Bacteria; kingdom Bacillati; phylum Actinomycetota; class Actinomycetes; order Kitasatosporales; family Streptomycetaceae; genus Streptomyces; species Streptomyces sp. SYSU D01066-1. Next base: position 37,543 of record NZ_JBUDHV010000003.1, read on the forward strand.
CCCGACCGAGCCGACCGGTGCGGCGAACATCAGGACCTGCTGGTGCTTGTTGGCGGCGGTGCGCCAGCCGTCGGTCACCTGGAGCGGCTGGTGCGCCTGCCACCAGGCCACCGGCCGCCCGTCGTCCGTCCCCGGCTGGAGCACCGCGTGCAGCTGGCCCACGGCGAGCAGCACGGACCAGCCGTGCAGCACGGGCGGGACCGCGGACAGCTCGGTGACCGGCATGAACCCCTGCTCGATCAGCAGCGGCAGGAACTCGTCGCCGGAACCGGTCGTGCCGGGCCGGACGACGGGCGCGGTCGGCTCCACGACCAGGGCCGGGTGCAGTTCCCCGGCGATCAGGACCAGTCCGCTGGTCACACCCAGCACGGCCTGCTCGGGCACGGCCTTCTCGGGTTCCCCGGCGCCGCCGAGCGGGCCGCCGCCGCTGATGGACTTCACGGCTCCCTGGAGCTGCTCCTCGGTCACCTTGACGACCTGCGAGGGCAGGCAGCCGGCGTGGGCGAAGGCCAGGACGGCGGTCTCCTCGCCGATGAACAGGACGGTGCTGGTGCGCTCCTGCTCGCAGTCGCCCGGGGTGCGGCAGGACGTGCAGTCGTAACTGCCCGGGGCGGTCTCTCCGGCGAGCAGGCGCTCGGCTTCTTCGTCGCCGATCTCGGCGCGTACCTCGTCGCTGACGTCGAGCATGCGCGGCACGGGTGGCTCCCTCGGGATGCGGTGCGTGGCAAAGCCGGGGGTTCCCCCGGCCCGTGGTCCGGGTGGGTCCCCGGCTCATGAAGAAGACAACGGGCTACCCGTCGCGGGAGTCACGCCCGGTGGCGCACGGAATCGAACCGGCCGGAGCGCGCCGCCGGTCGTCGGCCGGAACCCGCGTTTTCCGTCAACTTCCGTGCGTAGTCGGTGAGTTGACGTGGTGAGGCGGGTCGTACGCCGCCTCGGCGACTGGTCGACAAATCAGGAAATCGGGGAATGAAACGGGTGCCGGAAATCGTCGGCGCCCGAGGTGGTGTCGAACGGCCGTGCGGGCGGGGTCAGGGCTGCTGAGAGCCGGCCTGGTGCCGCTTCGGCTCGGGCTGCGGAGCCTGTCCCGCGTACGCCGGATGGTGCAGGTCGAAGGCCGGCGACTCCGAGCGGATGCGGGGCAGCGCGGTGAAGTTGTGCCGGGGCGGCGGGCAGGAGGTCGCCCACTCCAGGGAGCGGCCGAAGCCCCAGGGGTCGTCGACGTCGACCTTCCGGCCGTACTTGGCGGTCTTCCAGACGTTGTAGAGGAACGGCAGTGTGGAGACGCCGAGCAGGAAGGCGCCGATGGTGGAGAGCGTGTTCAGCGCGGTGAAGCCGTCGGCGGCGAGGTAGTCGGCGTACCGGCGGGGCATGCCCTCGGCGCCCAGCCAGTGCTGCACCAGGAAGGTGAGGTGGAAGCCGGTGAACAGCGTCCAGAAGTGGATCTTGCCGAGCCGCTCGTCGAGCATCCTCCCGGTGAACTTGGGCCACCAGAAGGAGAAGCCCGCGAAGGTCGCGAAGACGACGGTGCCGAAGACGACGTAGTGGAAGTGGGCGACGACGAAGTAGGTGTCGCTGACGTGGAAGTCCAGCGGCGGCGAGGCCAGGATCACGCCGGTCAACCCGCCGAACAGGAACGACACCAGGAAACCCGTCGCCCACAGCATCGGTGTCTCGAAGGAGAGCGAGCCCTTGAGCATGGTGCCGGTCCAGTTGAAGAACTTCACGCCCGTCGGCACCGCGATCAGGAAGCTGAGGAAGGAGAAGAACGGCAGCAGCGCCGCGCCCGTGACGAACATGTGGTGCGCCCACACCACCACCGACAGACCGGTGATCGCCATCGTCGCGGCCACCAGCGTCAGATAGCCGAACAGCGGCTTGCGGGCGAAGACCGGGATGATCTCGCTGATGATCCCGAAGAACGGCAGCGCGATGATGTACACCTCGGGGTGCCCGAAGAACCAGAACAGGTGCTGCCACAGCAGCGCGCCGCCGTTGTCCGCGGCGAACACCTGGCTGCCGAACCGCCGGTCCGCCTCCAGCACCAGCAGGGCCGCGGCCAGCACCGGGAACGCCAGCAGGATCAGGATCGACGTGAACAGGGTGTTCCAGACGAAGATCGGCATCCGGAACATCGTCATGCCCGGGGCGCGCATCCCGATGATGGTGGTGAGGAAGTTGACCGCGCCGAGGATCGTCCCGAACCCCGACAGCGCCAGCCCCATGATCCACAGGTCGGCGCCGATGCCGGGGGAGTGCGCCTGGCTGTTGAGCGGCGCGTAGGCGAACCAGCCGAAGGCGGCCGGCCCGCCGCTCACCAGCAGCGAGCCGAGCACGATCAGGCCGCCGAAGAGGAAGAGCCAGTACGAGAGCATGTTCAGCCGGGGGAAGGCGACGTCGGGGGCGCCGATCTGGAGCGGCATCAGCTCGTTGGCGAAGCCCGCGAAGCTCGGGGTCGCGAACAGCAGCAGCATGATCGTGCCGTGCATCGTGAAGAGCTGGTTGAACTGCTGGTTGTCGACGAGCTGGAGCCCCGGCCGGGCCAGCTCGGCCCGCATCATCAGGGCCATGACGCCGGCGATCAGGAAGAAGACGAACGACGTGATCAGATAGAGGTGGCCGATCTTCTTGTGGTCGGTGGTGGTCAGCCAGTCCACCACCACCCGGCCCCGCCGCCCGGCCCGCACCGGCTCCGCCGTGGCCCCCACGGTCTCCGTTCCCCTCACTCGCCCGCCCTCCGTCGTCGTCGCCTCCCGGCCCCGCCGGTCCCTCCCGCGCGCCCACGCCATGATGCTCGCGCCGCGGGCCGGGCGACAGGGGGCGTACGACGGTGATGTGCCCCGCGCCCGGGCTCGCGCCCCTGCCCCTGCCGGGTCCTGCCTGTCCCTGCCCCTGCCCCTGTTTCCTGCCCGTGCCCGTACCTGCCCGTGTCTGTGCCGGGGCCTGCCTGTTCCTGCCCGGCCGTGGCGGCCCGTGCCCGTCCCTGTCCCCGCCCGTCCCTGTCCCCGCCCGTCCCTGCCCGTGCCGGGCCCTGTCTGTCCCCGCCCGGTCGTGGCGGTCCGTGTCCGGCCAGGGCCGCCCGGAGATTCACGGGCATGCCGAGAAGGCCGTCCACGGCCGGAATGCGGGAGGGCGCCCCGGGGCTGCCGGGGGATTTTGTCCGGCCCTTTTCGCGCGGTTATTCGAAGGGCCGGGGCGGCGCGTACGCGGACTCGTGGGAATTCCCGGTACATGCCTGATGCGGTCGTATGGAACCGCTCGTCCGGGTGACGGAGTTCGGCCAAAAAGCTTCCCGCGATCTGTGACAGAAGTGTGACGGGAGGCGGGCCGCGGACCGGTTACCGATCCGGGCTTCCGCAGCCGGGAGTCAGGGCATAGCGTGGCCTCATGGCACCGATTCCGTCACCTTCGGGCGAACCCCAGGACAGTCCGGACGCATACCTCGGCCTCGGCCAGGACGCGGCCGAGGAGCGGGCGCGGGAACGGGGATGGACGTCCGTGCGGTCCCTGCCGCCCGGCGCGGTCATCACCATGGAGTACCGCGCGGGCCGGCTCAACTTCGAGGTGCGCGACGGCCGCGTCGCGCGGGCCTGGAAGGGCTGAGGAAGCGCCGGGGAACGGCGCCGGCCCCGCTCCCCCCGCGGGGGGACCGGGGCCGGCGTGTGCGTACCGGGTCGGTCAGCCGCCCGAGACGGGGCGGGCGGGCGAGGCCGTGCCCCGCGGATGGCGGTCGGAGTGCGGCGGGCGGCGGCTGCCGGCCGGGGTGACCGGTGAGCGCTCCGCGCGGGTGCTGTGCGGGCCCGGGGCCAGGTAGACCGGCGCCCGGGCGGAACGGGTCGTGGCGACCGGCTCGCGGGCCGGGGCGTCCTGGCCGGCGGCGACCGGGGCGGGCGCCACGGGACCGGCCGAGGGGGCCGCCCGCCCGGGCCGGGCCGCCCAGCGGTCGCGCAGACCCAGGAGCCAGGCCTCGGCACGGGCGATCGGCGGTTCGAACCAGGGCAGCGCCAGCAGGATCAGCAGTCCCGCGACCCAGCCGAGGACGACATCGCTCAGCCAGTGCGTACCGAGGTACACGGTGGACATCCCGACGCCCAGCGAGGTGACCGCGGACAGGGCGGACAGCCAGCGGCGGGCCCGGGGCGTGGAGGCCAGATAGGCCAGGATGCCCCAGGTCACCACGGCGTTGGCGGTGTGACCGCTCGGAAATATATCGCCGCCGGACCACATCTCGTTGGCCCCGACCGTGACCGCGTAGTGCGGGCCGAGGCGGCCCATGCCGTACTTGGCGGCGCCCACGGTCACGTTCAGCAGCAGCAGCGAGACGCCGAGCGCGAGCAGCGGACGCAGCGTGTGCTGCCGCCAGGAGCGCCAGCCGAGCCAGGCGGCCACCATCACGGCGGTGGGGCCGCGCTGGCCCAGCACCACGTAGTAGTCGACGAACGCGTGGATCTCCGACCACTGCTGGTACGGCCGGAAGAACATGACCCGCCAGTCGAGCCGGACCAGCCAGGAGGTGATCACCACGGCCCACACGATCGCGACGTAGAACGCCAGGGATCCGACGAGCAACGCGATTCTGTGCCGGCTCATCTTCGGCACGTCGAGATGGGCCGGCCGTTCCGGCTCCCGGTCCAGCCTCGCGAACACCCGGTCCAGACGGGTGAGGTTCCGTTCGGTACGCACCCAATCGACGTTACAGCGAGTGAGCTCGCATCTCCGACGAATCAACGGCTTTGTGATGACGATGTGATGTGGGATTCCTCTCAGGAACCGGTCCTAATTCCCTGGATTCGGCGGACCATGCCGATCGCGGCCTTCATTTCTTTTGATCATTCCAGGCGGCGGTTTTATCGTGCTTATGAATTAGTTCACCGGATGCTGGTGTGGAATTCTCCCGGTGCTCACCGGGGGTGGTCGCGGCCGGTCACGGCGGACCGGAGCCGTTCAGCCAGAACGCCCCGTACAGCGCCGACGCCACGGCGGCCCCCGCCACCACCGCCGCCGCCCTGGAGGCGCGCGCCCGGGCGAGGGCCGCGGCCAGCGGCAGCAGCAGCGGGAAGGCGGGCAGCAGCAGCCGCGGCTTCGAGCCGAAGTAGCCCGAGGCGCACAGGGCCAGCGCGGTGACGGCCCCCGTGTACACCAGCAGCGGCAGCGGCAGGCGCCGCCGTACGCCGGCGACGTACAGCCACACCACCAGGGCGACGCCGAGGACCAGCCCCGCGCCGGCCAGGGCCGACGGGAACGACGTGAACTTCCCGGCGGTGAAGCGGGCGAAGGCCCAGCCGCCGTCGAAGCCGTTGCGCCAGCCCGCCTGGACGTCCAGGTAACCGAACGGGCCGTCGCCGGTGCGGTGGCCGACCCACAGGACGTATCCGGCGGCGCCCAGGGGCGCGATCAGTAACCCGAACACGCACCGCGCGCCCTCGCCGGGGGCGCGCGCGGACGCGAGCGCGCCGTGCGCGGCAGCCGGGCCACGGGTTCGCACGAACGCGGCGGCGCCGGCCGCCCACACCGCCGCCGCGACCGCGAGCCCCACCGGACGCGTCAGCCCGGCCGCCAGCGCCAGCGCCCCCGCCGTCGTCCACCGGCCGGTGAGCAGCGCGTACAGCGACCAGGCGGCCAGCGCCGTGAACAGCGACTCGCTGTACGCCATCGACTGCACGATCCCGACCGGCAGCACCGCCCACAGCAGCACCAGGAGGATCCCGGCGCGGCGGCCGTACACCTGGTCACCGACGGCGAAGATCCCCCAGGCCGCCGCGAGGGAGGCGAGCAGGCTCACCACGAAACCGGCGTCCGCGTGCGACAGCGGCGACACCGCCGCGCCGAACCGCTCCAGCCAGGGCAGCAGCGGAAAGAAGGCCAGGTCGGAGTGGACGTCACCGTTCGGCAGCCGCACCTGGTGGCCGTAGCCGCCCGCGGCGATCCTGGAGTACCACAGGGAGTCCCAGCGGGCGGTCAGCAGCGTGTACGCGCTCTTGTCGCGCGCGGCGCTCCACAGGGCCAGGACGATCAGGCCCAGGGCGCGTACGGCCGCGTGGCCCAGGAGCGCCGGGGCGGCCCGGCGCAGGGCGCCCGGACGGCCCGGCGCCGCGCGCGCCTCGGGATCGGTCACGGTCACGGTCACGGGCTCGATTATCGGCGTGGTGCGTGAGCCGCCGGCCGGTCGGGCCGACCGGACAGTGGCGCACGCCACACCCGTGACCGGGGCCGGTGAGAGGTGTGCCACGTGAGGCGCGCGTGGACTCGCGTACTCTGACGAGCCACTCGCCGTCGTCGCGCGGGCCGGGGGCCACCGCTCCGCTCCGGCCGAGTCGCGGGAGTTCCCCGCCCCGCGGGCCCGCCGCACGCGAGGGAACGTCTGGGAGGTACGTACATGTCCGGGACGACCGCGGCCGTCGCGTCGCCGCGCCGCCGGGCGGCCGGGGCCGGTGCCAACCGCTGGGTGGTCCTGGTCGTCCTCTGCGTCAGCCTGCTGCTCGTGGCGCTGGACGCCACCGTGCTGCACGTGGCGGTGCCCGCCGTCACCGAGGACCTCAGGCCCGGCGCGATCGAACTGCTCTGGATCGTCGACGTCTACCCCCTGGTCTGCGCCTCGCTGCTGATCCTGTTCGGCACGCTGGGCGACCGGGTGGGCCGCAGGCGCGTCCTGCTGCTGGGGTACGCGCTCTTCGGCGTCGCCTCGGCGCTCGCGGCCTGCGCCGACAGCGCCCAGGTGCTGATCGCGGCCCGCGCGCTGCTCGGTGCCGGCGGTGCGATGATCATGCCCGCGACGCTGTCGCTGCTGCGGGAGGTCTTCCCCGACCGGCGGGAGCGGGCCCTCGCCATCGGCGTGTGGAGCGCGGTGGCGGCCGTGGGCGCGGCGGTCGGGCCGCTGCTCGGCGGTTTCCTGCTGGAGCACTTCTGGTGGGGCTCGGTCTTCCTGGTCAACATTCCGCTGATGCTGGTCAGCCTGCCGGTGGGGCGGCTGCTGCTGCCCGAGTCCAAGCCCGCGTCCCAGGGCGTGGGACAGGGGCCCTGGGACGCGGTCGGCGCGCTGCTGGCGGCGGCCGGGCTGTTCGGGGTGGTGCTGGGCGTCAAGCGGCTCGGCGGCGGGGAGCCGGCGGCGAGCGCCTTCACGGTGGTGCCGCTGGTGGCGGGGGCCGCGCTGCTCGTGCTGTTCGCGCGACGGCAGCGGGGGCGGGCCCATCCGCTGGTGGACCTGCGGATGTTCCGGCAGCCGGCGTTCAGCACGTCGGTGGGGTGCATCGTGCTGGCGATGCTCGCGCTGGTCGGGCTCGAACTGATCGCGGCGCAGTACCTGCAGCTGGTGCTCGGACTGTCGCCGCTGCAGACGGGGCTGCGGCTGCTGCCGCTGACCCTGGCGGCGATGGCGGCCGGGCTGGCGGGGGCGCGGATGCTGCGGCGGCTGGGGCCGCGCCGGATGGTGTGCTCCGGGTTCTGCCTGACGGCCGGGGCGGTGCTGCTGCTGACGGCGCTGGGCCGGACCGACGCGTGGGCGCTGATGCTCGGCGGGTTCGTGCTGCTCGGGTTCGGCCTGGAGACGACGCTGTTCGGGGCGTACGAGTCGATGCTGAGCGTGGCGCCGGCGGAACAGGCGGGCGGGGCGGCGGCGATCGGCGAGACCTCCTACCAGCTGGGCGCCGGGATCGGGATCGCGCTGCTCGGTACGGTGATGAACGCGGCGTACGCGCCCGGACTGGCGGACGTCGAGGGGGTGCCGGCGGCGGCGTCGGCGGCGGCGGGGCATTCGCTGGGGGAGGCGTACGAGGTCGCGGCGCGGCTCGGGGGACCGGGCGGGGCGGCGTTGCGGTCGGCGGCGGAGGGGGCGTTCGTGCACGGGCTGCACGTGACGTTGGTGGTGAGCGCGGGGTTGTTGTCGGCGGGGGCCGGGATGGCGTTGCGGTTGCCCCGGGGGACGCGGTGCGAGGGGGAGGGGGAGGCGGGGGTGCCTTCGCCCAGGGAGGCCGCGCAGACCCGTGTCCCGGTGTGAGCGTGCCGCCCTCCCGGCCGCGCACCACCCGTTCACCGCCGGTCGACGGGTGGACGCCGCCCCGTGGGGCCCGGTCGCCGTCGCCGCCGGCGGCCGCGGCCCGGCGGGGGGCTTCCGGCGGGAGGCCCTGGACGCGTGTCGTGGCGCACCGTAACGTCGGCCGGGAGCCGTGACCAGCGGTGCTGGTCGAGTGTCCTGGAGGGAAGACCATGCCCGCGTTCGACCCCGCCGACCCCCTCGGCGTCGACGACCTGCTCTCCCCGGAGGACCTCGCGGTCCGGGACACCGTGCGGTCCTGGGCCGCCGACCGCGTCCTGCCGTACGTCGCCGACTGGTACGAGCGCGGCGAGCTGCCCGGCATCCGGGAACTGGCCCGCGAACTCGGCGGCATCGGGGCGCTCGGGATGTCGCTCACCGGGTACGGCTGCGCGGGAGCCGGCGCCGTGCAGTACGGCCTCGCCTGTCTGGAGCTGGAGGCCGCGGACTCCGGTATCCGCTCCCTGGTCTCCGTCCAGGGCTCCCTCGCCATGTACGCGATCCACCGCTTCGGCAGTGAGGAGCAGAAGCGGACCTGGCTGCCCGGGATGGCCGCCGGCGAGGTCATCGGCTGCTTCGGGCTCACCGAGCCCGACCACGGCTCCGACCCCGCCGCGATGCGCACGCACGCCGGGCGCGACGGCACCGACTGGGTGCTGAACGGCCGCAAGACGTGGATCACCAACGGGTCGGTGGCGGGTGTGGCCGTGGTGTGGGCGCGGACCGGCGACGGCATCCGCGGGTTCCTCGTCCCCGCCGGCACGCCCGGTTTCTCCGCGCCGGAGATCAAGCACAAGTGGTCCCTGCGGGCCTCGGTCACCAGCGAACTCGTCCTCGACGACGTACGGCTGCCCGCCGACGCGGTGCTGCCGGAGGTCACGGGGCTGCGCGGGCCGCTCAGCTGCCTCACGCACGCCCGGTACGGGATCGTGTGGGGTGCCATGGGGGCGGCGCGCACCTGCTTCGAGACGGCGGTGGAGTACGCGAGGACGCGGGAGCAGTTCGGGCGGCCCATCGGCGGCTTCCAGCTCACCCAGGCCAAGCTCGCCGACATGGCGGTCGAGCTGCACAAGGGGATTCTGCTCGCCCATCACCTCGGGCGGCGCCTGGACGCGGGACGGCTCCGTCCCGAGCAGGTCAGCTTCGGCAAGCTGAACAACGTACGGGAGGCGATCGAGATCTGCCGTACGGCGCGGACGGTGCTCGGCGCCAACGGGATCTCCCTGGAGTACCCCGTGATGCGGCACGCGACGAACCTGGAGTCGGTGCTCACCTACGAGGGCACCGTCGAGATGCACCAGCTCGTGCTGGGCAAGGCGCTCACCGGACTCGACGCGTTCCGGTAAGTGCCGGGTGGAGCGCGGGTGCAGGGCCGACGGGGGCGGCCCTGCCTCAGCTCTGGTTGAAGAAACCGTCCGTGCGGTGCGCGGCCGGTTCGCCGTTGATGACCTGGGTGTCGGACGGGCTCAGCAGGAACACCCGGCTGGACACCCGCTCGATCGAGCCGCGCAGACCGAAGATCAGCCCGGCCGCGAAGTCGACCACGCGCTTGGCGTCGCCGGCCTCCATGGCCGTGAGGTTCACGATGACCGGGACCCCGTCCCGGAACAGCTCGCCGATGGCGCGGGCGTCCCGGAAGCTGTCCGGGGTGACCGTGCCGATGCGGCGGCCCCTCTCCTCGGCCGTGTCCGAGGCCACCTTGACCCGGGGGTCCGTGACCCAGGCGTCCGCGGGTTCGTTGCCCTCGGAGTAGTCGTCGTCGTAGTAGCGCTCGTCTTCGTTGTCGTCGACGAGGCCGAGCCACGCACTCGCCTTGCGTACCGATCCCATGGACGCCTCCTCTCAAGCGGTCTTCCGTTCTTTCCGCATCCCTATCGTCGTCCATGATGCGGACGTCGCGCCAAGTGGATAGACGCCGCGCGGGGGGTTTGTGACGGTACTGGTGCACAGCGGATCCGTCGAGAGTCCATGTGTCCCAAGGGCCGTTTCCCAAACGGCCCCTGACTATGAGTGAAATATGATTCTTCCCGGCGGACGGGTGAGGAGCGGGGCGTACGGGTGAACCCGGCGGTCGGTCCGACACCGCAGCTCAGCGTCGCGCGAGGGGCCGCCGAGTGGTGTGCCCGGGCATCACCGAACCTCCTTCCGGCGCGGGTTCGGGGAGGGGTCCGCCGGCCGGCGGGCGGCGCGCTCGTGCGGATCGTGCCCCGCTGCGCACGGGGAATACGGAGAGTCCGTGCGGATCACGCCCAAGTGGGACGGACCGCCCATATCGATGTTGACGGGGATGCGGACCGGAGGGGCCCCGCCGGCCGTCGCGTACGGCTCCGGCCCGTGCGCGCTGACCGGCGCCTCCCCCGGTGTCCGGTCGGCCCGGGGGACTTCCGGGCCGGCCGATCGCCCCGGCGGGCGGCTTCCCGGCGCCCCGGGGCGCCTCGTCCCCCGCGCCGGCGAAGGCCGCGGCGTGCGGGGGTCCGGCGCCGACGGGCGGGGGCACGGCCTCGGGCCCGGTGGGGAGGCGGCCTTCGCCCCGACCGGGCGGGGCCGGCGCTCCAGGAGGCCGTGGGGGCGGACGGCCGGCCGCGGGCGGTGTCCGCGGACGCCACCCGTGCTCATGGCGGTCGCCACTCCCGGTTCCTGCACCCGGCGGCGGGCGGACATCGGCGGGCGGGCGCCGGCGGGCGGATGGCGGGCGGCGGCGGGCGGACATCGGCGGGCGGACGGCGGCGGGCCCCAACCGCGCGCAGCCGCCGCCGTGCGCCTTCGCCGATCGGCCCCGTCCGCTCCGTCCCCCCGTCCCCCGTCCGTCCCCTCCCGCCCTTCTGTCCTTTCCGCCCTTCCCGCCGTCGGGCAGCCCGCTCGGCGTCGGCGCCGAGCCGGGGGAGGGGTGGCCGCGCCGGGTGCGCTGAGTGAGGTGGCCGCACCGGTCGTACTAGTGGTGACGGCCGAAAGGCACCCTTGCGCCGACCGTTCGTTCGGCCGAATACTCCCACTCAGCGCTTGTCAGGAGCACGCCGTTTCCGGAATCCGGACATCCGGGGTCCCCTGGCTGCGCCTCACGGGCCCTGCGACCCCACGAACGGGCCCCCTACTTCCCCCGTGGAGGAACGAAAAGTGAGGATCAAGCGCACCACCCCCCGCAGCGGTATCACGAGACGCACCCGGCTGATCGCCGTCTCCACCGGTCTCGTGGCCGCCGCCGCGATCGCGGTCCCCAGCGCGACCGCGGCCGACACCCCCGCCACCTTCAGCTCCGCCGAGCTCAAGAGCGCCAGCGACTCGGTGCTGAAGGCCGACATCCCCGGCACCGCCTGGGCCGTCGACAGCAAGAGCGGCAAGGTCCTGGTCACCATCGACGAGACGGTGTCCCAGGCCGAGATCGCGAAGATCAAGGAGCAGGCCGGTGACAAGGCCGGCGCGCTCACGATCAAGCGCACCAACGGCACGTTCAACAAGCTGATCCAGGGCGGCGACGCCATCTACGCGGACAGCTGGCGCTGCTCCCTCGGCTTCAACGTGCAGAGCAGCAGCGGCACCCAGTACTTCCTGACCGCCGGGCACTGCACCGACGGCGCGGGCACCTGGTACTCCAACTCCGCGCGTACCAGCGCCATCGGTACCACCGTGGGTTCCAGCTTCCCGACCAACGACTACGGCATCGTCCAGTACACCGGGTCCGTCTCCCGCCCCGGCACCGCCAACGGCGTGGACATCACCAGCGCCGGGACCCCGAGCGTGGGCACCACCGTCATCCGTGACGGTTCCACCACCGGTACCCACAGCGGCCGTGTCACCGCCCTCAACGCCACCGTGAACTACGGCAGCGGCGACATCGTCTACGGGCTGATCCAGACCACGGTCTGCGCCGAGCCCGGCGACTCCGGCGGTTCGCTCTACGGCAGCAACGGCGTCGCGTACGGTCTGACCTCGGGCGGCAGCGGCGACTGCACCTCCGGCGGCACGACCTTCTTCCAGCCCGTCACGGAGGCCCTGAGCGCCTACGGCGTCAGCGTCTACTGATCCTCACACCGATCCCGCCCCGGCGGGCGCGGCCGGCCGCATCACGAGCCCCCGCACGGCAGTTGCCGTGCGGGGGCTCCCTTTCGTACGGAACCGGCGTTACCGTCGAAGAGCGCACAAAGAGCACTCGATGCGCCCACTTCGGACCCTGGGGGCCGTGATGGTCGAGGAGCTGATGGCGGCGGGAGCGGCGGTCGCGTCCGCGGCGGCGGTGTACGCGATGGCCGCGGCGCGGATCGTCAAGCAGTACGAACGGGGTGTGGTCTTCCGGCTCGGCCGGCTCCGGCCGCAGGTGCGCGGCCCCGGCTTCACCCTGGTCGTCCCGTTCGTGGACCGGCTGCACAAGGTCAGCCTCCAGATCGTGACGATGCCGGTCCCCGCCCAGGAGGGCATCACCCGGGACAACGTGACCGTGCGGGTCGACGCGGTCGTCTACTTCAAGGTCGTGGACGCGGCGAACGCCCTGGTGCAGGTGGAGGACTACCGCTTCGCGGTCTCGCAGATGGCACAGACCTCGCTGCGCTCCATCATCGGCAAGAGCGACCTGGACGACCTGCTGTCCAACCGGGAGAAGCTCAACCAGGGCCTGGAGCTGATGATCGACAGCCCGGCCATCGGGTGGGGCGTGCAGATCGACCGCGTCGAGATCAAGGACGTCTCCCTGCCCGAGACCATGAAGCGCTCGATGGCCCGGCAGGCCGAGGCCGACCGGGAGCGGCGGGCCCGGGTCATCAACGCCGACGCCGAGCTCCAGGCGTCGAAGAAGCTGTCCGAGGCGGCCAAGGAGATGTCCGAGACGCCGGCCGCGCTGCAACTGCGACTGCTGCAGACGGTGGTGGCGGTCGCCGCCGAGAAGAACTCCACGCTCGTCCTGCCCTTCCCGGTGGAACTGCTGCGGTTCCTGGAACGGGCGCAGCAGGCGGTCCCGCCGGAGGCCGCGCGGAGCGGGCCACCGCGCGTAGACGCACACCAGGGCGGCGGAGCGCAAGAGGGGGAATCCCGACAGGACTAGACCTCACTCTCCGCTGACGGGTTCCTCGCCCGGAGCGTCCGCTCCGCGAGTCCGCACCGGGGCGGGAGCGAGGAGCGGGGGCCGCGCTCGGGAGCGTGGAGGCCGGTGGGACTCCGGCGTCCGCCGTCCCCGGGACCCTGTCGGCCGCCGCGGCCGGCAAGGGCGTCCCCGCCCTGCTCGGCGAGGGTGAGGCCCTCGCCGAGCAGGGCGGGGACCGCGCCGCCGGGGGCGCGGGCGGCGCGGTCCCCGTCCGGTCAGCGGCCGGAGCGGGTGCCGTCGTGGGCCGTGCGGCGGCGGACCGAGGCGAAGAGGGTGGCCGCGCCCAGGGCCAGGGCGGCCGTGCCGCCGACCGCGAGGTACGGGGTGGTGCCGTCCCCGCCGGTCTCGGCGAGGTCGGTGGCGCCGCCCGCGGCCGTGAGCCGGCTGCTGCCGTCGGCCGTCGTCCCCTCGCTCGCGGTGGCCGGGCCGGTCGTGGTGGTGGCGACGGGGGTCCCCCCGTCCGAGCGGAGCCGGGAGTGGGGGAGGTCGCCGTGCCCGTGGTGCCCGACCGTCGACTTGTCGGCCCCGGCCTCGATCTGCTCCTCGGAGGGGGCGGACGCGGTGGGGGCGGACGCGGTAGGGGCGGCGGCCGGTTCGGCGTCCGTGGAGTCCTCGCCCTGCGCGGCGGTCGTGCCGCCGAAGGTGACGTCCGAGCAGGAGTAGAACGCCTCCGGGCTGTCCGAGCGCTGCCAGACGGCGTACAGCAGGTGCTTGCCGGTGCGCTCGGGGAGACTGCCGGAGAAGGTGTAGAAGCCGTCGGCGGCGACCGGGTCGGTGGCCGTCGCCACCGGCGCGGACAGGTCGAGGTCGTCCCAGGCCAGCGGCTGGGCCGGGTCGTAGCCGTCCTTGGTGATGTAGACGGTGAAGGTGCCCTTGTGCTGGGCCGTCACGCGGTACTTGAAGGTGTACGAGCCGCTGCTCACGCCGGTGGCCGGCCAGTCGGCGCGGGCCAGGTCGAGACCCTTGAACTCCTCGTTGTTCGCGCTGCACAGCTTGCCGTCCGGGATCAGCTGCTGGTGCTGTCCGGCCGCGTCGCCGATGCGGATGCCGTTCCAGTCGTAGAGCGCCTGGGTGCCGCCGGCCGCGACCGCCGCCTGGCACGCCGCCGAGTCGGGGCTCTCGGGACCCTCGGCGTAGCACTGCGAGACCCGGCTGACCGGGTCGCCCATCGTGCCGTGCGCGGACGCGGGCGCGGCCGTCAGCACGGTCAGGGCGAGGGGGAGGGCGCCTGCGGCGGCGACGGCGGCGGCTCTGCGGGGTGCGGGCATGGCGAACTCCTCGGAAACGGTTTCTGGCAAAGGCGGTCCGGAACCCGTGGGGGTGCCAGCACGCTAGCCCCGGAAAACCGTGGGAACGCCTGCTGGAGGCCGGCGGCGGGGATCCTTATGGTCGCGTTAAGGGGGTGCTCAGGCTGGGCTCAGGTGGCTACCGTCGACGGCATGATCATGACCGACGGGACGATCAGACCGGCCGACGCGCGTGACGTGCCCGCGGTGGCGGCCGTCACCGACGCCGCCTACCGGCCGTACGTCGCGCGCATCGGCGTGGTGCCGGCGCCCATGGCGGCCGATCACGCGGCGGACGTGACCGCGGGGAAGGTGTTCGTCACCGGTGAGCCGGTGGCGGGGGTGGTCGTGGTCGAGGCGTTCGCCGACCACCTGTTCCTGGAGAGCGTCGCCGTCCGCCCCGACGCCCGCGGCGGGGGCGTGGGGCGGCGGCTGCTCGCCTTCGTGGAGGCACGCGCGCGTGCGCTGGGCCTGCCCGAGGTCAGGCTCTGCACCAACGCGATGATGTGGGAGAACCAGGAGCTGTATCCGCGCTACGGCTACGAGGCCGTGAAACGCCGGGCGGACGGGCCCTACGACCGCGTCCACTACCGCAAGCGGCTGCCCCGGCGGATCGCCTGAGCGGCCCGGCCCGCTCAGGCGTCCGGCCACCAGGTGCGTGCGATGTCCTCGCGGATCTCGGGCCGGCCGGCGCGGCGCGCGTCGGCCTCCTCCCGGATCCGGCGGGCGTCCGTCTTCTTCTTCGGGTCCAGGGGCTTGTGCACGGTCACACGGCGCATGGCTGCCTCCTCACGGATCCACCGGGTTCCGCGATCTCACGGGGGCAGACCCTTTCCGCGAGAGTTCCTCATCGGCACGGATCTGTCAGTGGCCACTGTCACGATTCGACTGCCAGCGGCGGGTGTCACCCTCGGGCCATGTCATACGGGAGTGACGGACCGGCTCCGCCACGTGTCCACCGGGACGCCGAGGCCCCCGCTTCGACACCGAGCCGGACCACGGGCCGCGCGATCCCCGGGTGCGCCGCGCCTGGGCCGACCGTATGCGCTCCTGGCTGTCCCGACGGGCGGCCGACGTCCTCGACCTGGGGTGCGGCACGGGCAGCCTCGCGCTCCTCGCGGCCGAGCAGGGGCACCGGGTCACGGGCGTCGACCCGTCCCCGGCGATGCTGGAGCGGGCCCGGGCCGAACCGGCCGGGCGTGACGCCCTGTTCCCGACCGGTGACGCCTCGGCGCCGCCCGTGGGGGAGCGGTGCTTCGACGTCGTCCTGGCCCGGCACGTCCTGTGGACGCTGCCCGGCCCCGGCCGGGTGCCGCGGCACTGGCGGGGGCCGCTGCGTCCGGGCGGGCGGCCGGTCCTCGTCGAGGGCGTATGGGGAAGCGTGGCGCCGGCCGGCATCTGTGCCGCCCGGCTCACCGCTCTCCTCGCTCCGCTCGCCGGGCAGGTGCGCGTGGAGCCGCTGTCGGACGATCCGCTGCTGTGGGGGAAGGAGGCGGACGACGAGCGGTACGCGGCGGTCGTCGCCCTCTAGACCAGCAAAGGCCCGAAACCGCCCGCGCGGGCGAGCCGTTCCAGGTCGGCCAGCGCGGCGATCGCGGCGGCAGCGGCGGAGGGGTCACGGTCCGCCAGGCCGCTCTCGGCGAACTCGTCCTCGTCCAGCCGGCGTACGTCCGTGCCGTCCGCGGAGCGCCACAGGTCCAGGTCGAGGTCCTCGACGACCAGCTCGGCGCCGGTGCGCACGGCCGGGCGGGTGATGTCGCAGTACCAGCCCTTCAGGGCGCCCGTTCCCGCGCGGACCTCCTTCACCGAGTACCAGCGGTCGCGCCAGTAGTGCTCGGTGAAGACGTCCCCGGGCTCGAACCGTACGAAGCCGAAGTCCCGGACGCCGGCGCCGGCCCACGGGGCGCGGACGGTGATCCGGGTGCCGTCGTCGCCCAGGAGCACGGCCCGGTAACGGATCTTCGTACGGCCGCCCTTGACCAGGACCACGTCCACCGGACCGCCCGTCTCCCCTCCGGCGTCAGCCGAGTTCGCGGACATACCGCACCTGCGTCGCGCGGACCTCGTACCCGGACCACTTGTTGACGGCCGGCACCGGGCCGGTGCCGGTGTCGTTGCCCGTGGACGCCTCGGCGCACCCGGCCGCGCGGGTGTGGCGCAGGGAGGTGTTCTTGACCAGCCTGGCCAGACCACGGCCGCGGTGGGCGCGGGCGGTGCCGGTCATCGCCGTCGCGTACCGGCCGCCGCCGTCCGTGTGGGCGGCGGTGAAGGCAGCGGGGCGGACGTCGGGGCGCGGATCGTGTGCGGAGACGGTCATGTGCGCGCACGCTACGGGGGAACGCGGTCGGCCGCCTCTCGTTTTCCGCGGGTACGGGACAATCGTCTTGTGACCCTGAAGATCTACATCGACGACGGTGCGGCGCCCTACGAGCAGGTGCGCGCGCAGATCTCCGAGCAGGCCCGGCAGGGTGTGCTGCCGGTGGGGTACCGGCTGCCCACCGTGCGCGGTCTGGCCGAGTCCCTGGGGCTGGCCGCGAACACGGTCGCCAAGGCGTACCGGGCGCTGGAGGGGGACGGGGTGATCGAGACGCGGGGGCGCAACGGGACGTTCGTCGCCGCGGCGGGGGCGGCGGCGGAGCGGGAGCTGGCCGCGGCGGCGCAGGAGTTCGCCGCGCGGGCCCGGCGGCTGGGGCAGACGCGGGACGAGGCGCTGGCGGCGGTGCGGGACGCCCTGCGGGCGGCGTTCACCGGCTGAGCGCCGCGCGGGCGAACGCGCGGGGGACCGGGTCATGGCCCCGTCACAGGTACAGTCCCGCGTCCGCGCCCTCCCGGGGCTCCGGCAGCGCGGTCGGTGACGTGCCCCGGCGCAGCGCGTACAGCTCCGCCAGCGTCGCGCCCTCGCGTCCGACGCCCTCCTCCGTGCCCAGCCAGCTCACCGCCTCCGGCCGGGTGAGCGGGCCCACCTCGATCCGGGCCAGACAGCGCCCGGGGCGGACCACGGCGGGGTGCAGGCGCTCCAGGTCCTCGTTGGTCGTCACGCCGACCAGCACGTTGCGGCCCTGGCCGAGCAGGCCGTCGGTGAGGTTGAGCAGCCGGGACAGGGCCTGCCCGGCGGTGTGCTTGGCCTCGCCGCGGATCAGTTCGTCGCAGTCCTCCAGGAGCAGCAGCCGCCAGCGGTCCCTGCCCGCCGCGTCCTCCTCGCCGATGGCGATGTCCATCAGATAGCCGACGTCGGAGAAGAGCCGCTCGGGGTCGAGGACGCAGTCCACCTGGCACCAGTCCCGCCAGGACCGGGCCAGGGTGCGCAGCGCGGAGGTCTTGCCGGTGCCCGGCGGGCCGTGCAGCAGGAGCAGCCGGCCGGCGATGTCCTCGGGGCCGGTCTTCATCAGCCGGTCCATCGCGTCCGCCACCGGCGCCGTGTAGTTGGGCCGCACCTCCTCCCACGTACCGGCGGAGATCTGCCGGGTGGTGCGGTGCGGGCCGCGGCGCGGGGAGACGTACCAGAACCCCATCGTCACGTTCTCCGGCTGCGGCTCCGGTTCGTCGGCCGCGCCGTCGGTGGCCTGGCCGAGGACCTGCTCGGCCAGGCCGGCGCTGGTCGCCGTCACCGTGACGTCGGCGCCCCGGTTCCAGCGGGAGACCAGCAGGGTCCAGCCGTCGCCCTCGGCCAGCGTCGCGCTGCGGTCGCCGTCGCGGGCGGCGCGCAGCACCTTGGCGCCGGGCGGCAGCAGCGTCACGCCGGAGCGCACCCGGTCGATGTTGACCGCGTGCGAGAAAGGCTGCTCGCCCGTGGCGAAGCGGCCGAGGAACAGCGCGTCGACGATGTCGGTCGGGGAGTCGCTGTCGTCGACGTGGAGCCGGATCGGCAGCGCGTCGTGCGGGTTGACTGACATGCCGCCATGATCCGGCACGGGGGCGGCGCGTGCACCCGGTTTCCCGCCGCGCGCCGCCCCGGCGCTCAGCGGCCCGCGCCGGCGAAGGACCTCCCGCGCAACCGCCGCGCCCGGCGGACCACCGCGTACCCCTTGGTGAGCGCCCGGTCCCGGGCGAAGGCACGGGCGATCGCCCGGCCCTCGACCAGCCGGGCGAACTCCTCCGCCCCGGTGCCGCGGCGCACCGTCACCCGGCGCAGGGCGTACGGTCCCTGGGCGCGGCGGGCCAGCCCGTTGCCCACCGCCAGCGCCTGCGCGTACCCCGTCTCGCGCACCGCCGCCCGCACCCGGCGGTCGGAGTAGCCGTAGGGGTAGGCGAAGGAGACCGGCGCCGTGCCCACCTGGTCGGTGACGATCTCCTTGCAGTGGATCAGCTCGTGCCGCAGGTCCCCGGCGCGCAACTGGTCGAGCTGCGGGTGGGTGTGGCTGTGCCCGCCGATCTCCACGCCGGCGCCCGCCAGTTCGCGCACCTGGTCCCAGTCGAGCATGGTGTCCAGGGCGCCCCCGGTGTCGTACGGGCCGCGCAGCCAGCCGGTGGAGACGAACAGCGTGGCCGGGAAGCCGTGCTCGGCCAGGACCGGCAGGGCGTGGCGGTGCACGCCCTCGTAGCCGTCGTCGAAGGTGACGAGCACCGGCCGGGCGGGCAGCGGGCGGCCCGAGCGCCAGGCCGCGGCCAGCTCGGCGGTGGTCAGGGGGGTGAACCCGCGGTCCGCCACCACCGCCATCTGCTCCGCGAACGCCTCCGGGGTCACCGACAGCGCGCGGGTCGCGTCGTTCGGTTCGGCGGCGACGGCGTGGTACATGAGGATCGGCACGCGTGGATCAGCCATGTGCGCCGCCTCCGTCCGGCACCCGCGCGTCAGTCACGGCCGTCACCCCCGATCGGCGCCGACGAGAACGTCACCGCGCCCCGCCGCGCCCGCAGGCTGCCCACCACGTAGCCGCCCGCCGCCGTGAGCGCCCCGGCGACGATCGCGCCCGCCCGGCCCGCGCCGCCCGGCCGGGCCAGCACCGCGTCCCGCAGCCCGCGCGCCACCCCGGCGGGCAGCACGCGGGAGGCGTACCGCCGCTCCGACTCCAGCCCCTTGTCCGCGCCGACGCTGCGCGCCACCAGCGCCTTGGACAGGCCCTCGGCGTAGGCGCGGGTGCGGAAGTAGGCGAAGTGCTCGCGGGGGCCGGGCACCCGGTGGTGGATGACCGCCCGGTCGTCGATCAGCAGCACGGCGTCCGGCCGGGCCCGGGCGAGCCGGATGCACAGCTCCGTCTCCTCGCAGCCCAGCGGGCGTCTGTCGCCGTCCCGTCCGATGCCGGTGGCGAAGCCGCCCGCCGCGTCGAACGCCTCGCGCCGGAAGGAGGCGTTGCCGCCGAGCACGTTGCGCACCCGGACCCGGCCGGGCGGCAGGCCCCGGTAGGTGCAGCCCACCACCCAGTCGAACTCCTCGGGGAACCAGAGGGGCCGCCGCCCCGACGCCCAGACGGGCACCGTGCGCCCGCCGACCGCCATGACGCTCGGATCGTCGTACGCCCCGGCGAAGTGCAGCAGCCAGTCGCGCTCGGCCACGGCGTCGTCGTCGAGGAAGGCGATCACCTCGCCGCGCGCGGCGGCGATGCCGGTGTTGCGGCCCGCGGACAGCCCGCGGGGGCCCGCGTTGGCGAGCACCCGCACGTCCCCGGCTTCCTCGTACTCCTTGCCGAGCCGGTCCCGCAGCGCCTCGTTGTGGTCGACGACCAGCAGCGTCTCCAGGGCCGGCCGGGACTGCGCCCGCACCGAGTCGACCGCCGCGAGGATGTCCTCCCAGCGGTCCTCGGTGTAGGCGCAGATCACCACGGAGATGTCCGGAGCGCTCAAGACACCTTCCCCCGGACGCCACGGGCGGGAACCGTGCCGAGCACCGGCGACCGGTCGCGGCTGCCGCGCAGCTCACGCCGGTTGGAGCGCTCCTGGAGGATGACTCTCAGCACCCGCAGCCCGTCCCGCACCGCCCGCAGGTTGCTGGCGCCGTGGATGCGCAGGTACTCGTGGCTGGGTATCTCCTGGACCTTCAGGCCGGCCTTGACGACCCGGATGTTCATCAGGGTCTCGACCTCGAAGCCCGTGCAGTCCAGTTCGATCTTGTCCAGGCAGTGCCGCCAGAACGCGTTGTAGCCGTAGCACAGGTCGGTGTAGCGGGCGCCGAACTTGCGGTTGACGACCGCGCACAGGGCGGCGTTGCCCATCTTGCGGACGAAGGTCATGTCGTCGGTGCCGCCGCCGTTGGCGAAGCGCGAGCCCTTGGCGAAGTCGGCGCCGGAGACCAGGGCGGAGACGTACGACACGATCTCCTGCCCGTCGGCCGAGCCGTCGGCGTCGACCATCACGATGATGTCGCCGGTGCACGCCTGGAAACCGGTGATCAGCGCGTCCCCCTTGCCCTTGCCGCGCTGCTCCACCACCTTGACGTCCGGCCGCAGTTCACGGGCGACCGCGACGGTGTCGTCGGTGGAGTTGCCGTCCACCAGGACGACCTCGTGTATCCAGTCGGGCAGCGTCTTGAAGACGTACGGCAGGTTCTCCGCCTCGTTCATCGCCGGGATGACCACGCTCACCGGCGGCGCGATGGCCAGATGCGAGGAGATCGGCCGGTACGTCGCGGCGCCCGACGGGTCGTTGCCGGTGGCCGGCGGCTGCAGAACTGAGCTCATGAGTCTGGTCCCTCTCGTCCGGCGGACCGCCCGCCCCGGGGGCGGTCCGGCTGTGTGTCCGGTTCGAAAGGGGGGTTGGTCCCACCCACGGCACGGCGTCCACAACGCTCCGTGCACGCCAGTGAGCTGGCGAAACTGGCCGACCCCGGAAAACGGCAGCCGACCGCGCGGCACGACCGGCTCGGCTGGTGGATCGGTCACCGAGCACGGCACCCCCCTACCGCGCCCCGCCCGGACCGCCGCGGTCGTGAGCCCTCCCCTGAGCCGCTTGCCGACGGTACCGATGCGGGTGAGATGTATGACGGTATTGACGATTGAACCCGTATGGCAAGGCCTGGAACGAGCCCTCACGTTTTTGTTGGTTTGCCTGTCATTCAGCGGCCTCAATGTCGCGCAGACCGGCGGAAACCGTCAAGACGGCCTTCTGTTGGCCCGCCGTTCGGGTCATTTTTGGCATGAGCACTTCCTGTCAACACGCGTAGCTGTTACCACGGTTGTGGCAGAGAACCTGCCGAGGACCTGCTAATGGGAGGCTCCATGAGACGTTCCCGACTTGTCGGATTCCTTGCTTCCGCACTCCTCGCCGCCTGCGCCGCTCTCACCGGGGCCGCCACCGCGCAGGCCGCCGGATCGGCCGCCGCCACCGGCTACGTGGCCCTCGGCGACTCCTACTCCTCCGGGGTGGGCGCGGGCAGCTACACCGCCGAGAGCGGCGACTGCAAGCGCAGCACCCTGGCCTACCCCCAGCTCTGGGCCGACGCCAACTCGCCCTCCTCCTTCGACTTCACCGCCTGCTCCGGTGCCCGTACGGGTGATGTCCTCGCCGGGCAGCTCGGCCCCCTCGACTCCTCCACCGGGCTGGTCTCCATCAGCGTCGGCGGCAACGACGCCGGGTTCGCCGACGTCATGACGACCTGTGTGCTCCAGTCCGACAGCGGCTGCCTCTCGCGGATCGCCACCGCGCGGGCCTACGTCGACTCCACGCTGCCCGGCAACCTGGACAGCGTGTACTCCGGGATCCGCGGCAAGGCCCCCAACGCCCGCGTCGTGGTGCTCGGTTACCCCCGCTTCTACCAGCTCGGCACCACCTGCCTCGGCCTGTCCGAGACCAAGCGGAAGGCGATCAACGACGCCTCCGACCTGCTCAACACGGTGGTCGCCCGCCGCGCCGCCGCCCACGGCTTCACCTTCGCCGACGTCCGCGGCCCCTTCACCGGCCACGAGATCTGCTCCGGCAGCTCCTGGCTGCACAGCGTCAACTGGCTCAACATCGGCGAGTCCTACCACCCGACGGCCGCGGGCCAGTCGGGCGGCTACCTGCCGGCCCTGAACGGCGCCGCCTGACCCGGCACCCCGTCAGGGGGCGTACGGGGAAGCGGAAGGCGAGGGGGAGGTCCCGTGCGTCGGGGCCTCCCCCTCGCACGTCACCGAGAACGGCAGCGGGGCCGAGGCGTCGTCCACCGGCTCCCGCACCTCCACCCCGATCTCTCCCTCGGCCGTGCCGCTCCCGTCGTACGCCGTCACCACCGCCGTGTCCTGCCGCTCCCGGCCGCCGTCCGCCGGGAAGGACGGGGTCTTCCAGCCCTGCCCGGACAGCGCGCCGTCCGGCGTCGCCCGGCGGCAGACGACCGTGGCCGGCAGCCGCTCCACCCGGAACGTCGCCGTGAACGCGGGCGCCTCTGCCCCGGGCGGCGGGCAAGCCCCCGTGTGCTCGGTGTGCAAGCCCGGCACCTCGACCTCGACCCCGACCGACTGCGACGGGGACGGGGTCGGGGGCGGGGACGGGGACGGGGTCGGGGACGGCGTACCGCCGTCGTCACCGTTGCCGCCCCCTCGCCCCCGGCCCGTCCCCGTCCGCGAGGGGGCGCGGTCGTGACGCCGGGCGGACGAGACGCTTTCGCCGGGCGACCGCGTGCACCGGTCGCGGCCCGCGCTCCCCGGGGCGTGGCCGCGCTCCCCGGCGCGCGGCCACGCTCCCCGGGGCTCTTCGACGGCGACACGCCCACGTCGCCCCCGGCCTCGGCCGATCCGCGTCAGCACGGGCCGCGACCGCGGGATTCACCGGCGGCTCCCCGCGCCCCCCGGCCGACCGATTGTCCAACTCGCCCTGAAAACTGCTGAATTCGCAGAGTAATCGACAACACCCTTGCGGGGTAGGTGACTCCTGCGACCGC
Source organism: Streptomyces sp. SYSU D01066-1 (assembly GCF_054956795.1). NCBI lineage: Bacteria > Bacillati > Actinomycetota > Actinomycetes > Kitasatosporales > Streptomycetaceae > Streptomyces > Streptomyces sp. SYSU D01066-1. The sequence goes on from NZ_JBUDHV010000003.1 coordinate 60,717, forward strand.
GATGCGCGGGAGCCGCGCGGGGGAGATAGGGTTAGCCTGCCCGGGCCGGGTGGACTCGTTACGGGTGGGGAGTGACATGGAACAGATAACAGTGCGCAGCAGGGCCAGGGTCCCTGCGATCACCTGCGGGAGCAGTGCGACCAGTTCGCGTCTCGACCGCCATCTCGCGGTGCTCGGCGGTCCCGCCGTGCCCCGGCGCGAGACGGTGGAGGCGGCCTCGCTGATGCGGGAGCTGATCGCCCGGGAGCCCGTGCGTGAGCACAGCGCCAGGCGTGCCCGGGTCCGCCGGGTCTCGCTCTTCGCGCCACTGCGCCGACTGCGTCGTTCGCTGTTCGGCGGCAGCTGAGGCCCGCGCTCGAAGGACCGCACCGTCCGGCGTCGTGCCGCGCACCCGTCGTCCGTCATCCCCACGGCCGCGGTGACGCTCCGGTGTGTTCCCGAGCGCGGGCACTCCCGTTTCCCTCCCCGGTGCTCCACCCCGCCGCGGTGACACGTGTTTCGCGCCCGCCCACCGACCGGGTGATCGTCCGGGCTCAGGGCCGCTGACCGTCCCCGCCGTGACCGGCCGCCGTGCCCCGCCGCCGCGCCCGGTCCCGTCCGGAAGCGCGTCCGCGCGGCCCGCGCGACCAGGATGGCGACGCCCACGAGCGGCACCGGCACCGGCGGGTGCCGGACCACGCGGTCACCGGGCGCGGCCGGCGCCGCCGCCCTGACCGTCGGTGCCCGTCCGTGCCGGCCGCCTCGGCCGACGGGACCCGGGAGCGCGCCGAGCCGGTCCCGCGCGGGGGGCTCCTCCCTCACCCGGACCGGCTTCCCGGAGAAGGCCCGGTTCGGCATCGGGTCCGGCACGGCCGGGTTCCCCGTCGCCTCCGCCCCGGCATCCCAAGACGGAGGCGACGGGTGGGCCGAGGGCGCCGGGCGGGGAACCGCCCCGCCCGACGGCTGCGAGCCGCCGATGTACGAGCCGCCCCAGCGGCTCCTGAAGCGGACCGGGCACTCCCGGCCCCCGGCGAACAGCACCCGGCCACCGGAGAAGGCCGTCTCCCAGGAGAAGCCCTTCCCTGGGCTTTCCCCCCAGGCTCCCCCTGAACTTCCCCCTTGGGTCCGTAACTCGCCCCGGCCCCGACGCCGGGGTCTCAGCGCTCCCCGTGCGCGTGCCGGCGTACGGCGAGCGGCACGAAGACGGCCAGCAGCACCGCGCACCACGCCAGCGACCCCGCGACCGGGTGCGCCACCGGCCAGGCGGCGCCCTCGGGCACGGGGGCGTTGCCGAACAGGTCCCGCAGGGCGGTCGTGACGGCGCTGATCGGGTTCCACTCGGCGACCGTCCGCAGTCCGTCCGGCAGTCCCTCGGCCGGGATGTAGGCGCTGGACAGCAGGGGCAGCAGGAAGGTCGCTCCGCCGAGCTGGCCGGCCGCCTCCTCGTTCCGGGTGAGCAGGCCCAGGAAGATCCCGGCCCACACGCACGCGAACCGGAACAGCAGCAGCAGCGCGAGGGCGCCCGCCGCGCCGAGCGCGCCGCCCTCCACCCGCCAGCCCACCGCGAGCCCCACCAGCAGGAACGGGACCGTCCCCGCGGCCGTCAGCGCCACGTCCGCGACCGCCTGGGCGAGCGGCACCGCCGCCCGGCTCACCGGCAGGGTGCGCAGCCGGTCGGTCACGCCCCGGTGGGTGTCCTGGGCCGCCTGGAACATGCCCGTCATGATCCCGCCCGCCGCCGTGGCCGCCAGCAGCCCCGGCACCAGGAACGACCGGTACGCGGCGCCCGGAACCGCCAGCGCGCTGCCGAAGACGTAGCCGAAGAACAGCAGCATGGAGACGGGCATCGTCTGGGTGAGGACCAGCAGCCCGGGGTTGTTCCGGGCCCGGCGCAGGTGGCGGCCCAGGAGGGCGGCGCCGTCGTACGTCAGGGTGCTCATGGCGCGTACTCCTTCTCGGTGGCGCCGGTCAGGCGCAGGAAGACGTCGTCCAGGGTGGGCGGACGCAGACTCACGTCGGCCAGCGGCACGCCCGCCGCGTCCAGCGCCCGCACCAGGCGGGGCAGGGTCAGGGTCGGATCGGTGCTGACCGCGGCGACGGCCAGCCGTTCGTGGTCCAGGACGGGTTCGCGGCCCGTGAGGCGGTCGAGGACGGCCGCCGCCCCGGCCATCGCGTCGGGGCCCGTGACGACCGCCTCCGCGCGCGCCCCGACCAGTGCCTTCAGTTCGGCGGGCGGCCCGGTGCGGGCCGCCCGGCCCCGGTCCATCAGGACGATGTCGTCGGCGAGCCGGTCCGCCTCCTCCAGGTACTGCGTGGTGAGCAGCACGGTCGTGCCCTCCTCCCGCAGTTCGCGCACCGCCTCCCGGACGCGGTTGCGGCCGGCCGGGTCGAGGCCGGTGGTCGGCTCGTCCAGGAACAGGACGTCGGGGCGCCGGACCAGGCTCGCCGCCAGGTCCAGGCGGCGGCGCGTGCCGCCCGACCAGGTGGACACCGGCCGGTCGGCGGCCCTGGACAGCCCGAACCGCTCCAGCAGCGCGTCCGCCCGGCCCGCCGCGTCCCGCACCCGGTGCAGCCGGGCGAACAGGCGCAGGTTCTCCCGCCCGGTCAGGTCCCCGTCGACCGACACGTCCTGGCCGGTGACGCCGATCCGGCGGCGTACCGCCGCCGCCTGGCGCACCAGGTCCAGGCCGGCGATCCGCGCCGACCCCGCGTCCGGGCGCAGCAGCGTGGTCAGCAGCCGCACCGCCGTCGTCTTCCCCGCCCCGTTGGGCCCGAGCAGCCCGCACACCGTGCCCTCGGCCACCGCCAGATCCAGCCCCCGCAGCGCGCGTACCTCGCCGAAGCGCTTCTCCAGCCCCTCACTAAGTACAGCGTACGTAGTAGTCATGGAGCGACCATAGCGCACTACGTACGGTGTACGTAACTAAAATGGTGGCCGAGGTGATGACCGATGGCGGGCCGAGCGGCCGTACCCGAAGTGATCTGGGCGCGCCCCGAGCGCACCGGCCGCGGACCAAGGCCCGGCCACACCCGCGCCGACATCGCGTCCGCCGCGGTACGGCTCGCGGACGCCGGGGGACTGGACGCGGTCTCCATGCGCCACGTCGCGGCCGAACTGGGCTGCGGCACCATGTCGCTGTACAACTACGTCCCCCGCAAGGAGGACCTCCACGAGCTGATGGTGGACGCCGTCAGCGGTGAGCACGCGCGGTGGGAGCCGACGGGCGACTGGCGGGCGGACATGTTCCGGGTCGCGCGCGACACCCGGGCGCTGATGCACGCCCACCCCTGGCTGCCGCGCCTGATGTCCCCGGTCTACGGCTTCAGCCCCAACGCCCTGCGCTACCTGGAGCACTGCCTGGCCTGCCTGGACCCGCTGGAGGAGTCCTACGGCACCAAGATGCAGCTGATCGCGCTGGTGAACGGTGTGGTGACGACCTACGTCGGCAACGAACTGGCCACCGCCGAGCGCGCCCGTTCCCTGCCCTGGTCCCCCGAGGAGGAGCAGCGGGCGCGGATCGCCTACCTCGGCTCCCGGATCGCCGGCGGCGCCTATCCGCGGCTGGCGGCGGCCTTCGCCGAGGACGCCGGGCCGATCGATCTGGAGGCGGTGTTCGAGGAGGCCCTGCGGCGGGTGCTGAACGGGTTCGGGTGACGCGCGCGCTCACAGCAGGGCCAGCTGCCCCTCGGGGCCTTCCTCGCGGGAGTCCAGCACGGAGGCCGGGGCGCGGGCCGGGCGGGGGACGGGGAGGACGCCCGCCGCGCGCAGGTCGCCCGCGGTGACCGGGTCGGTCACCGTGAACCCGGCCCGCTCGGCGCGGACCTCGGCCAGCAGGGCCAGTACGGTGATCAGCTCCAGCAGCTCCGAGGTCCAGGTCTGCGGCCAGCCGGCCGGGCGGATCGCGGACAGCGTGCCCGGCTCGCCCCCGGCGGCGCGCGCCGCGAACCAGCGCTCCAGCACCCGTACCCCGCCCGCCTCGAACTCCCAGGCCTCCGGCGGCACCGGGGAGATCCGGCCCTCGTCGAGGTGGAGGACCTCCTCGTTCCGGTCGTAGCGCAGGGCCTGCGGGCGCGGCGGCAGCGGGGCACGGACGTACGGGCGGCGGCCGCCGGGCAGCCTGGGGCGCTCACCGTCGCGCCGCAGCAGCCACAGCGCGCGCCGGCCCAGCCGGACGCCGTGCTCCCACAGGCCGGGGTCCGAGGTGAGCGGAACCGTCCGGTCCGCGCGCACCGCCGTCAGTATCCAGGCCAGCACGTCCAGCGGGCCGGGACGGGTGCCCAGCCGGGCCGCCAGGTGCTCCAGCAGGCCCGGGGCCAGGTTCGGTTCCGTGCCGCCGGGACGGCGGTGCAGCGGGCGGACCCGGCCGGGGCCGAACAGCGGGAGCAGCGAGGTGGCCAGCAGCGCGCCCGGGGTGTCGGGCGACTCGACGACGAAGACCTGGTGGGCGTCGGCCACCCGCCACAGCTCGGGGCGGGCCGCGTCGATCAGCCGGTGGTCGGGGATCAGCCACTGCTCGTCGAACGGCGCGCGCAGCACCCGTACCGGCTCCGGGCACGGCCCCGAGGCCCGCTCCAGCCGCTCCGTGCCCGCGGCGACGCCCGGCAACTGCCCGACCGCGGTACGCGGCGAGCGGGCCCGCGTCGGCTCGAACAGGGCCGCGCGGTCCGGCCCGTCGGCCTTCATCAGCGCGTCCCAACGGGCCCTCAGGGACGCCGCGTCGGGCGCCGTCGGCCAGCCCCGGCCGAGCCGGGGCGGTGCGACGGACCACGGCATCAGGTCCGCCAGCGGCGGAGCGTCGTCGTGCGTCACGCTGGGCATCGTACGACGCTCCCCGCCCGGCTCAGGGGGCGTCCAGGGTGACGCCGAACGAGAAGCGGTCGCCCCGGTAGTGGATGACCGCCACGTCCAGCACCCGTCCCGCCGGGTCCCGCTTGACGCCCGTGCGGTGCAGGATCGGGCTGAGCAGCGGGACGCCGAGGAGCCGGGCCGTCTCCGGGTCCGCGAGCCGCGCCTCCACCGTGTCCGTGATCCGGCCGATCGCCACGCCCACCACGTCCCGCGGCACCCTCGTCATCGGCAGCCGGGCGAGGTCGTCCGGGGCGACGCGGGCGGCCAGTTCGGGACGGACCCGGTCGCGGGCGTGGTCGGTCGGCTCGCCGGTCCCCGCGTCCCGGCGCAGCCGGTGGTACGCCGTCACCTCGGCCAGGTCCGGGAAGCAGCCGGCGAGCCCGGCGGGCACCGGGCGGCTCCCGTGCGCCAGCAACTCGCCGCGCGTCCCGGGCCGCTGGGCCACGATCGCGTCCACCCAGCCCAGCAGCCGCACCGGCGCGGACCGTACCGCGTGCGGCTCGACGAAGGTGCCGCGCCGGCGGTGCCGGGTGATCAGCCCCTCCTCCTCCAACTCCTTCAGCGCCTGCCGCATGGTGAGCACGCTGACGCCGTAGTGCCCGGCGAGCCGTTCCCCGGTGGGCAGGCGCAGCGGGTCCCGCGGGGCGCGGCCGAGCAGGGAGGCGCGCGGCGACCGCGACACCTGGTACCACAGCGGCAGCTTGCGGTTCAGGACGAGGGAGTCCGGGGCGAAGCACGGGGGCGGGGACGGCGAAGACGTGGACGGCGAAGACGTGGACGGGGAGGACAGGGACGGCGGGGACGGCGGGGACGGGGGCGGAGAGGGCGGGGGCGGGGGCGGGGGCGGCGTGGACATGGACGTCATGGGCGGAAGTGCCGCTCCAGACCCCGCCACACGTCGTCGTAACCCCGTTGCAGATGCGGCGCCCCGGCCGCGGCGGGCGTCAGCGTCACCGGCCACCGCGTCTCGAACATGAACGCCAGCCCGTCGTCGAGCTTCTGCGGACGCAGCTCGGCCGCGCTCGCCCGGTCGAACGTCTCGCGGTCCGGACCGTGCGCCGACATCATGTTGTGCAGCGAGCCGCCGCCCGGCACGAAACCGCCCTCACCGGCGGCCTTGGCGTCGTAGGCGCCCTCGACCAGCCCCATGTACTCGCTCATCACGTTGCGGTGGAAGTACGGCGGCCGGAAGGTGTCCTCGCCCACCAGCCAGCGCGGTACGAAGGCCACGAAGTCGACGTCCGCGAGGCCGGGGGTGTCGGACGGGGAGGTCAGCACGGTGAAGACCGACGGGTCGGGGTGGTCGTAGGAGATCGACCCGAGGGCGTTGAAGCGGCGCAGGTCGTAGACGTACGGGACCAGGTTGCCGTGCCAGGCGACGACGTCGAGCGGGGAGTGGTCGTAGACCGCCGTCCAGAGGTTGCCGCAGAACTTGTTGACCACCTCCACCGGCCCCTCGACGTCCTCGTACGCCGCCACCGGGGCGTGGAAGTCCCTCGGGTTCGCGAGCCCGTTGGCGCCGATCGGGCCGAGGTCGGGGAGGCGGAAGGGGGCGCCGTGGTTCTCGCAGACGTAGCCGCGGGCGGTGGCGTCCAGCAGCTCCACGCAAAAGCGCACCCCGCGCGGGACCAGCGCGATGTGCCCCGGCTCGGCGGCCAGCACCCCGAACTCGGTGCGCAGCAGCAGGCCGCCGCGCTCCGGGACGATCAGCAGCTCGCCGTCGGCGTCGCCGAAGACCCGGGTCATGTCCGCGTCCGCGTGGTAGAGGTGCACGGACATGCCGGTGCGCCGGGTCGCGTCGCCGTTGCCGCCGAGGGTCCACAGGCCCGCGAGGAAGTCCGTGCCGGCCGGCGGCGCGGGGAGCGGGTCCCAGCGCAGCCGGTTGGGGTCGGGGACGCACTCGGTGAACGGCGCGGTGCGCAGCGCGCCGTTGTCCGCGCGGGTGAACGCCGGGTGCGCGGCCGACGGGCGGATGCGGTACAGCCACGAGCGCCGGTTGCGCGCCCTCGGCTCGGTGAACGCCGTACCGCTCAGCTGCTCCGCGTACAGGCCGAGCGGGGCCCGCTGCGGCGAGTTCCGGCCTTCCGGCAGGGCGCCCGGCACGGCCTCGGAACTGTGCTCGTTGCCGAAGCCGGACAGGTGGTCCAGACCGGCGGCGGTCTTCCGCGCGTCCCCGCTCATGATCGCTCCTTCGCAGACCAGGCCCCGGCACGAACCGAACCGATTCCTCCGCAGAACCGTAGGATTGGGGACGCGGGCACGCAAGAGGCCCGCGGGATGACCGGAACCCGTCCTCCCGGGGATCCGGCGGGCCGGACTCCTGTCCTACGCTCGCGGACATGTCGTGGACGCGGAGCGGTCTCACCGCGCTCGCGGTCTGTGTCCTGCCGCTGACCGGATCCGCGTGCGGTACCAGGGGGACGGACGAGCCGGACCGGCCGTCGGCGTCCGCGGGCCGGCTCCTCGACGGGACCGACGGGGAGGGGCGCCTGCGGGAAGTCGGCCGCGAGGACGCCCCGGAGGCCGGCGTCGAGGCGCAGCCGGAGGCCGACGGCGACTGGGACGTACGGCTGACCGTCCGCGGTCTCCGCCTCTCGCCCGCCGGCACACCGGCCACCGCGGTGGCCGGCCGGGGACTGGCGTACCTCCACGTCGACGGCGCGCTCGTCAGCCGGCTGCGCACCCCCGGCCACCGCCTCCCCGCCCGCCCCGTCCCCCGCGGCACCCACCACGTCACCGCCCGCCTGCACGCCGACGACGGCACGGCGTGGGCCGTGGACGGCGAACCCGTCGAGAACACGGCGGACACCACGGCCTCGGACCCGACGGCCACGGGATCGGCCTCGGACCCGACGGCCACGGCCTCCGCGCCGGTCACGGGTTCCGCGGCGGCCACCGCTTCCCCGGGCGGCCGGCACCGTACCGCGGGCCCCGGTTCACCGGAGCGGGGCGAGCAGGCATCATGAACGGCGTGCCCCACGCGACCTCGCTCCGCCGCGCCCCCGTCCAGCGGCGCAGTGCCGAACGGCTGACCCGGATCCTCGACGCCTGCGCCGACCTCCTCGACGAGGTCGGCTACGAGGAGCTGAGCACCCGCGCCGTCGCCCAGCGGGCCGGCGTCCCCATCGGCTCGGTGTACCGCTTCTTCGGCAACAAGCGGCAGATGGCCGACGCGCTGGCCCAGCGCAACCTGGAGCGCTTCGCGCAGAGCGTGACCGAGCGCCTGGAACGGGCCGGCGACGGCGGCTGGCGCACGGCGCTGGACACGGTCCTCGACGAGTACCTGGCGATGAAGCGGACCGCGCCCGGCTTCTGCCTGGTCGACTTCGGCAACCAGATACCCGTCGGCGACCGCCAGGCCGCGCCCAACCACCGCGTCGCCGACCGCCTCACCGACCTGCTCGCCGGCTCCCTCGGCCGCCGCCCCGACGACGACCTGCGCCGGGTCTTCCTCATCGCCGTGGAGACCGCCGACACCCTGGTCCAGCTCGCCTTCCGGGTCGCGCCGGACGGCGACCAGAAGATCATCGACGAGGCGCGGGAACTGCTGCGGGCGTATCTGGCCCGCGTGCTCGACTGACTCCGACGGCAGTCACCCCCGCGCGGGCGTCCCGCCCCACGGCCGGCCCGGGGCCGCCGACGGCCCGGCCCCCAGAGCGGACGGCCGCGACGGCCGTCCCCCTGGAGCCCGGCCGCATGGCCGAGACCGGGATCATGGCCCGGCCGGTCCTCGCCGGCACCGGCACCGGTGCCGTCACCGTCACCGATGGCGGCACCGGTGGCGCCGATCCGGCCGCCGCGGACGACCCGGTGATCGGCGACGCGGTGCTCAACGGCGTCCCCGTCGCCCTCGCCGCCACGCGGTGACCTGGAGTTCTGCGCTTATTGCTCGCCTGTCAACATCTTGTTAACGCCGTCCTGCGGCACCTAACGTCGTCGCACCGCCGGTCCCAGGTGGGATGTTCAAGGGCGAACGTTAGGTACTCACTCATGCTGACCATCCTCGGCTTCGCCATGATCGCGACCTTCCTGGTCCTGATCATGATGAAGAAGATGTCGCCGATCGCGGCGCTCGTGCTGATCCCCGCGCTGTTCTGCGTCATCGTCGGTAAGGGCGCCCACCTCGGTGACTACGTCATCGACGGCGTCTCCAGCCTCGCCCCCACGGCGGCGATGCTCATGTTCGCGATCGTCTACTTCGGCGTGATGATCGACGTCGGGCTCTTCGACCCGGTCGTCCGGGCGATCCTGAGGTTCTGCAAGGCCGACCCGATGCGGATCGTCGTCGGCACCGCGCTGCTCGCCGCGATCGTCTCCCTGGACGGCGACGGCTCGACCACCTTCATGATCACCGTCTCGGCCATGTACCCGCTGTACAAACGGCTGAAGATGAGCCTGGTGGTGATGACCGGCGTCGCCGCGATGGCCAACGGGGTGATGAACACGCTGCCCTGGGGCGGCCCCACCGCCCGCGCCGCCACCGCGCTCAAGGTGGACGCCACGGACATCTTCGTCCCGATGATCCCGGCCCTCGCCGTCGGCCTGCTCTTCGTCCTGGTCCTCTCCTACGTCCTCGGCCTGCGCGAGCGCAAGCGGGTCGGCACGCTCACCCTGGACGAGGTGCCGGTGGAGGAGAAGGCGGAGGAGAAGGAGACCGTCCTGGTCGGCACGGGCGCCGCGGGCGGAGGCGACGGCGCGGAGTTCGCGACCGGCGGCGCCGCGAAGGCCTCGACCGGCGGCGCCGCGAAGGCCCCGAGCGCCGCCGCCGGCCGGGCCGACGACGACGGCTTCCAGGGACTGGACCCGCGCCGCCCCACCCTGCGCCCCGGGCTCTACTGGTTCAACGCGCTGCTCACCGTCGCCCTGCTCGCCGCCATGATCATGGAGCTGCTGCCGATCCCGGTGCTGTTCCTGCTCGGCGCCGCGCTCGCGCTGACCGTCAACTTCCCCCACATGCCCGACCAGAAGGCCCGGATCGCCGCCCACGCCGACAACGTCCTCAACGTCTCCGGCATGGTCTTCGCCGCCGCCGTCTTCACCGGCGTCCTCACCGGCACCGGCATGGTCGACCACATGGCCGACTGGCTGGTCGGCGCCATCCCCGACGGCATGGGCCCGCACATGGCCCTGGTCACCGGTCTGCTGAGCCTGCCGCTCACCTACTTCATGTCCAACGACGGCTTCTACTTCGGTGTCCTGCCGGTCCTCGCCGAGGCGGGCCAGGCCCACGGCGTGTCCACCCTGGAGATCGCCCGCGCCTCGATCGTCGGCCAGCCGCTGCACATGTCCAGTCCGCTGGTCCCCGCCGTGTACGTGCTGGTCGGCATGGCGAAGGTGGAGTTCGGCGACCACACCCGGTTCGTCGTGAAGTGGGCGGCCCTGACCTGCCTGGCCGTCCTCGCGGCTGGCATCCTGTTCGGCATCGTCTGACCCGCGCAGTGGAGGATTCGCCCATGAGAGCCGGAGGAAACCGCGGTTGGCTGCTCCGCCTCGTCATCGCCCTCTCGTTCGCGCAGGCGGCGGTGTCGATGGCGCGGCCCGCCGTCTCGTACCGGGCGCTGGCGCTGGGCGCGGACGAACGGGCGGTCGGTGTGATCGCGGGCGTCTACGCGCTGTTGCCGCTGTTCGTCGCCGTCCCCCTGGGCCGCCGTACCGACCACGGCCGCTGCGCCCCGCTGCTGCCCTTCGGGGTCGTCCTGATCTCCGGCGGCTGCGCGCTCAGCGGCGTCGCCGGGTCCCTGTGGACGATGGCACTGTGGAGCGGCGTGATGGGCCTGGGACACCTGTGCTTCGTGATCGGGTCGCAGTCGCTGGTGGCCCGCCAGTCGGCGCCGCACGAACAGGACCGCAACTTCGGCCACTTCACCATCGGCGCCTCGCTGGGCCAGCTCGTCGGCCCGGTCGCGGCCGGCGCGGTCGTCGACGGGGCCGACATGGCGCACAGCAGCGCGGTGGCCCTGGTGGTGGCGGGCGCGGGCGGCGCGGTCGCGCTGACGTCGCTGTGGCGCACGGAGCACCGTACGGCCGTGAAGTCCGCCGCGGCGCCGGGCGCGCGGGTCCCCGTGGGCCGCATCCTGCGGGCCCGGGGCGTGCCCGCGGGCATGCTGATCAGCCTGTCCGTGCTCTCCGCGACCGACATCCTCACCGCCTACCTGCCGGTGGTCGGCGAGCACCGGGGCATCGCCCCCTCGGTGATCGGCGTCCTGCTCAGCCTGCGCGCCGCGGCCACCATCGCCTGCCGGCTGGTGCTGACGCCGCTGCTGCGGCTGCTGGGCCGCACCGCGCTGCTCACCGTCACCTGCCTGCTCGCCGCCCTGCTCTGCGCGGGCGTCGCCCTGCCCCTGCCGGTGTGGGCGCTGGGGCTGCTCCTGGTCGTCCTCGGCTTCTGCCTGGGCGTCGGCCAGCCGCTGTCCATGACGACCGTCGTCCAGGCGGCCCCGGCCGAGGCCCGCTCCACCGCCCTCGCCCTGCGCCTGACCGGCAACCGCCTCGGCCAGGTCGCCGCCCCCGCCGCGGCCGGCCTGATCGCCGGGGTCGCGGGCGTGGCCGCTCCCTTCGTCATGCTCGGCGCCCTGCTCCTGCTCTCCTCGGGCGTGGCCCTGCACGCCCCCCGCCCGGCCGCCGCCCCGCACCCGGCTCGTCCCGTCGGCCGGGCCGACGGGGCGAGCGCGTCCGCCCCGGCGCGGCTGCCCGGCCGGGAGGAGTGAGACCCGGTAGGAAAGGGGGCCATGAGCCTCACGGACCTCCCCCGCCCCCGCCCCCGCCCCCGTACGCGGACCCGGTCTCCCCTGCGGAGCCGAACGGCCCTCGCCGCGGCCGGACTCCTGCTGACCGTCGCCGCGCCCGCCGCGTACGCCGCCTTCGGCCCCGGTGACACCGGCGGCGCCGGCGGCACCGGGGCCGCCGCCCTCGCCGCGGCCTCCCCGGCACCGGCGCGCGGCACCCCGTACGTGGAGACCCAGCTCTTCTTCGGCACCGAACGCCCCGACGGCGGACCGGCCGTCACCGAGCGGCAGTTCATGGAGTTCGTCGACGACGAGGTCACCCCGGACTTCCCCGACGGGCTGACCGTGCAGAGCGGGCACGGGCAGTGGCGGGACGCGACCGGCACCATCGAGAAGGAGCGGTCGTACGAGCTGGTCCTGCTGTACCCGGTCGCCGAGGCGGGCCCGAGCGACCGCAAGATCGAGGAGATCCGCCGGGCGTACGAGAAGACCTTCGGCCAGGAGTCCGTGGGCCGCGTCGATCTGCGGGGCGGCGCCGACTTCTGACCCGTCGCCGGACAAGGTGAGCCGTGCCATGGCGGCGGCCCCTGGTGCCGGAAAACTAACGGCGCTAGTTTGGGCTCCGGACGACGGAGACCGCCCGGCCGGAAGGAACGCGAACGCGATGAAGGCACAAGACGGCATGTACATCGACGGCGCCTGGCGGCCCGCCGCGAGCCGGGACACGATCGCGGTCGTGAACCCGGCCGACGAGCGGGTGATCGGCCGGGTCCCGGCCGGGGACGCGCAGGACGTCGACACCGCCGTGCGGGCCGCCCGCGCCGCCCTGCCGGGCTGGGCCGCCACCGAGCCGGCCGAGCGCGGCGCCCGGCTGGCCGCGCTCAGGGACGTCCTGCTGGCCCGCAAGGACGAGATCGCCGAGACGGTCACCGCCGAGCTGGGGTCCCCGCTGAAGTTCTCCCAGACCGTGCACGCGGGCACCCCGATCGCCGTGACCGGCTCCTACGCCGAGCTGGCGACGACGTACGCCTTCGAGGAGAGGGTCGGCAACTCCACCGTGTACCTGGAGCCGGTCGGCGTGGTCGGCGCCATCACGCCCTGGAACTACCCGCTGCACCAGGTCGTCGCCAAGGTCGCCCCGGCACTCGCGGCGGGCTGCACCGTCGTGCTCAAGCCCGCCGAGGACACCCCGCTGGTCGCCCAGCTCTTCGCGGAGGCGGTGCACGAGGCCGGTCTCCCGGCGGGCGTGTTCAACCTGGTCACCGGGGTCGGCCCGGTCGCCGGCCAGGCCCTCGCCGAGCACCCCGGTGTCGACCTGGTCTCCTTCACCGGGTCCACCGCCGTCGGACGCCGGATCGGCGCGGCGGCCGGCGCCGCCGTCAAGCGCGTCGCCCTGGAACTGGGCGGCAAGTCCGCCAACGTGATCCTGCCCAGCGCCGACCTGGCCAGGGCGGTCAACGTCGGGGTCGCCAACGTCATGTCCAACTCCGGCCAGACGTGCAGCGCCTGGACCCGGATGCTGGTCCACCGCGACCAGTACGACGAGGCCGTCGAGCTGGCCTCGGCCGCCGCCGCCAAGTACGGCGAGCGCATCGGACCGCTCGTCAACGACGGGCAGCGCCAGCGGGTGCGCGGCTACATCGAGAAGGGCGTCGCCGAGGGCGCCCGGCTGGTCGCGGGCGGCCCCGACGCCCCGCGCGAGCGCGGCTACTACGTCCGGCCCACCGTCTTCGCCGATGTCACCGAGGGCATGACCATCGCCCAGGAGGAGATCTTCGGCCCGGTGCTGTGCCTGCTGCGGTACGAGGACGAGGACGACGCCCTGCGGATCGCCAACGGCACGGTCTACGGGCTGGCCGGCGCAGTCTGGGCCGGGGACGAGGCGGAGGCGGTCGCCTTCGCCCGCCGGATGGAGACCGGCCAGGTCGACATCAACGGCGGCCGGTTCAACCCGCTGGCCCCGTTCGGGGGGTACAAGCAGTCCGGCGTGGGCCGCGAACTGGGCCGGCACGGCCTGACCGAGTACCTCCAGACCAAGTCCCTCCAGTTCTGAGCCGTTCCGAGCCCGTTCCGAGCCGCTGAGCGCCGAGTCGCAGGGGAGTCCGCCCGCCATGGCCGTCCGTGCCGCCGTAGTACCCGCCGTCGGTTCTCCGCTGGAGATCACCGAGATAGAACTGCCCGACCCCGGGCCCGGCCAGGTCCGGATCCGGCTCGCCGCCGCCGGGGTCTGCCACTCCGACCTGTCCCTGTCCAACGGCACCATGCGGGTGCCGCTGCCCGCCGTCCTCGGCCACGAGGGCGCCGGCACGGTCGTCGGCGTCGGCGAGGGCGTCGAGCGCCTCGCCCCCGGCGACGCCGTCGTCCTCAACTGGGCGCCGTCCTGCGGCACCTGCCACGCCTGCTCGCTCGGTGAGGTCTGGCTGTGCGCGAACGCCCTGTCCGGCGCCGCGAACACGCACGCCCGCCGCGCCGACGACGGCACCCGACTGCACCCCGGGCTGAACGTCGCCGCGTTCGCCGAGGAGACGGTCGTCGACGCGGCCTGCGTCCTGCCCGCCCCCGACGGCGTTCCGCTCGCCGACGCCGCCCTGCTCGGCTGCGCCGTCCTCACCGGCTACGGCGCCGTCCACCACTCGGCGCGGGTGCGGGAGGGCGAGACGGTCGCCGTCTTCGGCGTCGGGGGAGTGGGCCTCGCGACCCTCCAGGCGGCCCGGATCGCGGGCGCCTCGAAGATCGTCGCCGTGGACGTCTCCCCGGAGAAGGAGGAACTGGCCCGCGCCGCCGGCGCCACCGACTACGTCCTCGCCTCCGGCACCACCGCCCGCGAGATCCGCGCCCGCACCGGCGGACAGGGCGTCGACGTGGCCGTGGAGTGCGTGGGCCGCGCGGTCACCATCCGCACCGCCTGGGAGTCCACCCGGCGCGGCGGACGCACCACGGTCGTCGGCATCGGCGGCAAGGACCAGCAGGTCACCTTCAACGCCCTGGAGATCTTCCACTGGGGCCGCACCCTGACCGGCTGCGTCTACGGTGACAGCGACCCGGCCCGCGACCTCCCGGTCCTCGCCGGACACGTCCGCGCCGGCCGCCTGGACCTCGGCGCCCTGGTGACCGAACGCATCGCCCTGGACGGCATCCCGGCGGCCTTCGACAACATGCTGGCGGGCAAGGGCGGACGGGCGCTGGTGGTCTTCTAGGGCCGCGAGGAGCTGCTCCCGGGCCGCCGTTCCGCGCCGCTTTTTGCGGTGGCGGCCCGCGTCCGGGACCGCGACACCGCCACACCCCCCAGGCACAGCGCCCCGCCCACCAGGGTGAGCGGACCCGGCACCTCGGCCAGCGCCAGCCACGACAGCAGGACGACCAGCGCGGGAACCGCGTAGGTGGTCGCGCCCATCCGGCCGGCGGTCGTGCGGGCCAGCGCGTACGCCCAGGTCGTGAACGCCAGCGCGGTCGGGAAGACGCCCAGGTAGACCATGTTGAGGGTCGCGGACAAGGGAGCGTCGGCCGCCTCGTGGGCCAACTGCCCCGCGAACGGCAGGCAGACCACGGCCCCGACCAGGCACCCCCACGTCGTCACCTGGAGCGCGCTCGCCCGGCCCAGGGCCGGTTTCTGGGCGACGGCCCCGCCCGCGTACGCCACCGCGGCCAGCAGGCACAGCACCACCCCGAGCACCGAGGCGCCGCCCTCGCCCGACATCGACAGCCCCACGGTCACCGCCCCGGCGAACGACACCGCCATCCCGGCCACCAGCCTGGGCGGCACGGCGTCCCCGAGCAGCCGCGCGCCGAGCAGCGCGATGAGGATCGGGCCGACGTTGACGACCAGGGCGGCCGTACCGGCGTCCACCCGCTGTTCGCCCCAGTTGAGGGCGACCATGTAGAAGCCGAACCACAGCACGCCCGACAGCGCGATGCCCCGCCAGGCCGGCCGGGGCGGCACCCCCTCCCGCCGCACCAGGCAGATCAGCCCCAGCACCAGGGCCCCGGACAGCAGACGGCCGAGCGCCAGCGCGCCCGGCGAATAGGCGTCACCCGCACTGCGGATGGAGACGAAGGCGGAGGCCCACAGGACGACGGTGACCGCGGCGGCACCGGTCGCCGACCGGGAGGGGGACATCATGCTCCAGGGGGGGGAGGAGGGATCGGAGGGGAGGAGGGACCGGAGGGGAGGAGGGACCGGAGAGGAGGAAGGACCGGAGGGGAGGAGGGACCGGAGAGGAGGAAGGACCGGAGAGGAGACCGGACCGGAGGGCGGGAAGGGACCAGAGAGCGGGAAGGAGCAGCGGGCGGGAAGGACCGGGGTGGAAGCCGGCGTTCGCCGGACAGGCCATCGGCGCTCAGCGCAAGGCGTCCGCCGTCACGCCCAGCAGCCGCGACAGCGCCCGCGCCCCCGCCGCCGTCACCTTCACCGCCCGTCCGCTGCCGATGCGCACGCACCAGCCCGCGTCCAGGGCGTGCCGGCACAGCGCGGCGCCCGCGACACCGGCGAGATGGGGGCGGCGTTCGGTCCAGTCGAGGCAGGCCCGGGCCAGCGGCCGGCGCCCGGTGCGGGCGAGCCCGATGCCGGTCGCGTCGAACCAGGCCAGCCCCGCGTCCGTGAGCGCGAACCCGGTGTCCTGCCGCAGCAGCCCCCGGGCGGTCAGCGCGTCGGTCACCGCGATCCCGAGCCGCCCGGCGAGGTGGTCGTAACAGGTGCGCCCCCGGGCCATCGCCGACCCGGCGCCCGCCGCGGCCGGCGAGCGCGGACGCCGTGCCGCGGCCTCGGGCGCCACCTGCGCGGTCAGGTCCTCGACGAGCTGCGCCACCCGGTCGTCGGCCAGCCGTACGTACCGGTGCCGCCCCTGCCGCTCCTCGGCCAGCAGACCGCCCGCGACCAGCTTGCCCAGGTGCTCGCTGGCCGTGGACGGCGCGACCCCCGCGTGCCGGGCCAGCTCACCCGCGGTCCACGCCCGCCCGTCGAGCAGCGCCAGCAGACAGGTGGCCCGCGTCTCGTCGGCGATCAGCCCGGCCAGCCGGGCGAGCCCGGCCGCACCGGGGTCCTTGGAGGTCATGGCACCAGCATGCGGCACGGACACTTCGGCGGGCGCCGAACCCCCTCAGCCGCCCCGCCCGACCTGCTCGTACTGGAGGGCCAGCCCGTCCAGCAGCGCCGCGAGCCCCGTCTCGAAGGCCCGCTCGTCGATCTTCTCCTGCTGCTCGGCGAGCCGGTGGGCCTGCTGGAGGTGGGGGTAGTCGGCGGGGTCGTAGGCGCCGGGCTCGGCGGGGAAGCCGCCGGCGAACGAGCCCAGCGCGGAGCCCATCACGAAGTACCGCATCAGCGCGCCGATCGAGGTGGCCTGCGCCGGGGGCCAGCCCGCCTCGACCATCGCGCCGTAGACGGCGTCCGCCAGGCGCAGGGCGGCCGGGCGGTGGCCGGGGCCGTGGGCGAGGACCGGGACGATGTTGGGATGGTCGCGCAGGGCGGCCCGGTAGGAGACGGCCCAGTCGTGCAGAGCCGTCCGCCAGGGCCGACCGTCCTCGAACATCGACAGGTCGACCTGTCCGCTCACCGAGTCGGCGACCGCCTCCAGGATCTCGTCCTTGGTGCGGAAGTGGTTGTAGAGCGAGGGGCCGCTGACGCCCAGTTCGGCGGCGAGCCGGCGGGTGGAGACGGCCGCGAGGCCCTCCGCGTCCACCAGCGCACGGGCCGCCGTGACGATCCGTTCGGTGCTGAGCAGGGGCTTGCGCGGTCGGGCCATGGCGCACATAGTAGGGCTGCGACAAGAAACTAGCGGTGCTAATTAATGTCTGTCCGTCTGTGAGGTGGCGCGGCGTGAACCTGGAGCTCAGCGAGGAACAGAGTGCCGTCCGGCAGCTGGCCCGGGACTTCGTCGACCGCGAGATCGCCCCGTACGCCGCCGCCTGGGACCGCGCGGAGGGCGTGGACCGCGCCGTCGTCAAGAAGCTCGGCGAGGTCGGCTTCCTCGGGCTCACGATCGACGAGGAGTACGGCGGCTCGGGCGGCGACCACCTCGCGTACTGCCTGGTCACGGAGGAGCTGGGGCGCGGCGACTCCTCCGTGCGCGGCATCGTGTCGGTCTCCCTCGGCCTGGTCGCCAAGACGATCGCCGCCTGGGGCGACGAGGAGCAGAGGCGCCGCTGGCTGCCGGGCCTGACCTCCGGCGAGTACGTCGGCTGCTTCGGCCTGACCGAGCCCGGTACGGGGTCGGACGCGGGCGGCCTCGCCACGCGGGCGGTCCGCGACGGCGGGGACTACGTGATCAACGGCACCAAGATGTTCATCACCAACGGCACCTGGGCCGACGTCGTGCTGCTCTTCGCCCGCTCCACGGACGCCCCCGGCCACCAGGGCGTCTCCGCCTTCCTGGTCCCCGCCGACACCCCGGGCCTGTCCCGCCGCACCCTCCACGGCAAGCTCGGCCTGCGCGGCCAGGCCACCGCCGAACTGGTCCTCCAGGACGTCCGCGTGCCCGCGTCCGCGATGCTGGCCCCCGAGGGCAAGGGCTTCTCGGTCGCCATGTCGGCGCTGGCCAAGGGCCGGATGTCGGTCGCGGCCGGCTGCGTCGGCATAGCCCAGGCCGCGCTGGACGCGGCCGTGCGGTACGCCGGGGAGCGCGAGCAGTTCGGCAAGCCCATCGCCGGCCACCAGCTCGTCCAGGAGCTGATCAGCGACATCGCCGTCGACGTGGACGCCGCCCGCCTGCTGACCTGGCGGGTCGCCGACCTGATCGACCGCGGGCGGCCGTTCGCCGTCGAGTCCTCCAAGGCCAAGCTGTTCGCCTCCGAGGCCGCCGTCCGCGCCGCCAACAACGCCCTGCAGGTCTTCGGCGGTTACGGCTACATCGACGAGTACCCGGCGGGCAAGCTGCTGCGCGACGCCCGCGTGATGACCCTCTACGAGGGCACCAGCCAGATCCAGAAGCTGGTCATCGGGCGGGCGCTGACGGGCGTGTCGGCGTTCTGAGTACGCCGGGGCGCGCGGACTGAGTACGTCGGCGGATGTGGCCGCGGCCACGTCCGCCGACGCTTGTCCCCATGAACGACACACCGGTCAAGCAGCAGAGCACGGCCGCCTTCTACGGGCAGGCCGTCGCGTCCTTCGCGGTCGCCATGGCCGCGACCACCGTCGGCATCCTCAACCTGGAGGCCGACGCCTGGGTGCGCGCCTTCCTCGGGATCGCCGTCCTGTACCTCGTCACCTCGTCCTTCACCCTGGCGAAGATCATCCGCGACCGGCAGGAGGCCGGGCAGATCGTCAGCCGGGTCGACCAGGCGCGGGTGGAGCAGCTGCTCGCCGCGCACGACCCCTTCCAGAAGCTGTGAGGCGAGCGCTCTAAGCGAGCGCTCAGCTTCGGCGGTATGGTGGTCCTCCTGTCACCGAGAGGGGCGAGAAGGCGATGAGTACGGCGGAGGAGACCAGGGGCGGCGACACCGAGCCCTGGGGCGAGGTCACCCCTGACGCGGCCCGGCGGCTGCTGGTGGCCGCCGTGGAGGCCTTCGCCGAGCGCGGCTACCACGCCACGACCACCCGGGACATCGCGGGGCGGGCCGGCATGAGCCCGGCCGCGCTCTACATCCACTACAAGACCAAGGAGGAGCTGCTCCACCGCATCAGCCGGATCGGCCACGACCGGGCGCTGGACATCCTGCGTACGGCGGCCCGGGGCGAGGGCGGCGCCACCGAGCGGCTCGCCGACGCCGTCAGCTCCTTCGTCCGCTGGCACGCGGGACGGCGCACCACCGCGCGGGTGGTCCAGTACGAACTGGACGCGCTCGGCCCGGACGCCCGCGCGGAGATCGTCGCGCTGCGCCGCCAGTGCGACGCCGAGGTGCGCGGCATCATCGAGGACGGCGTGGCCACCGGCGAGTTCGAGGTGCTCGACCTCAAGGGCACCACGCTGGCCGTGCTGTCCCTCTGCATCGACGTGGCCCGCTGGTTCAACGTCGACGGCGCCCGCACGCCCGACGAGGTCGGCGCGCTCTACGCCGACCTCGTGCTGCGGATGGTGGGCGCGAAGGAGCGTCAGAAGTAGTACCGCGAGACCGACTCCGCCGCGCACACCGGCTTGTCCCCGCCCTCGCGCTCCACGGTGAAGGCGACGGTGATCTGGACGCCCCCGGTCACGTCCTCGGCGTTCACGAGGGTCCCGGTCGCCCGCAGCCGCGAGCCGACCGGTACGGGGGAGGGGAAACGGACCTTGTTGGTGCCGTAGTTGACCCCCATCTTCACGCCTTCGACGGTGAGGAGCTGCGGCCCGAACAGGGGCAGCAGCGACAGGGTCAGATAGCCGTGCGCGATCGTGGTGCCGAACGGACCGGAGGCGGCCTTCTCCGGATCGACGTGGATCCACTGGTGGTCGCCGGTCGCCTCCGCGAACAGGTCGATCCGCTTCTGGTCGATCTCCAGCCAGTCGGTGTACCCCAGTCGCTCGCCCACCGCCGCCTTCAGTTCGTCGGCGGAGGTGAAGATCCTCGGCTCTGCCATGTCCCGGCCTCCCGCGTGTGCCGTGTCGTCCCTACTAAGCAACTGCTTAGCATGGTGGGCGGCGCGGCCCCTGTCAACGGACCGGGCGGAGCGTGGGGTGGGTAGTCTCCGGGGGGTGCCCCAGATACCAGAGAAGATCCACGAACTCACGGTCGGCCAGGTCGCCGCGCGCAGCGGCGTCGCCGTCTCCGCCCTCCACTTCTACGAGTCCAAGGGTCTGATCAGCAGTCGCCGCACCCCGGGCAACCAGCGCCGCTACAGCCGGGACACGCTGCGGCGGGTCGCCTTCGTCCGGGCCGCCCAGCGGGTCGGCATCCCGCTCGCCACGATCCGCGCGGCGCTCGCCGAACTGCCCGAGGAGCGCACGCCCACGCGGGACGACTGGGCCCGCCTCTCCGAGGCCTGGCGCTCCGAGCTGGACGAGCGCATCAACCAGCTCAACCGGCTGCGCGACCACCTCACCGACTGCATCGGCTGCGGGTGCCTGTCCCTGGACACCTGCGTACTGTCCAACCCGGACGACGTCTTCGGCGAGAGCCGGGCCGGGTCCCGCCTGATGGTGGAACGGGACGGCGGCGGACGCGGGGCTTAACGGGCTGTTGTCCGTGGGGCGGCGGCCGGTGGTGGGTGTGGTGGGGCTGTTGTCCGTGAGGCGGCGGCCGGCGTGGGGCTTGACGCTGTCTGCCCGAGAAGCCGGCCGGCGTGGGCCTCGCTGCGCCGTCCGCGGGACGGCGACCGGCGGCGAACGTACGCCGCCCCATGTTTTCGCCAGGGGTCCAGGCGGTGCTGCCCGTGGACCGCTCCGCAAGCCCCTGTCCCCGGGGCGGGGGCGCGAGCGGCTCCGGCCGTCCGTGGTGACGCCGCGTCATCGTCACCGGCGCCGGCGTCGGCGGCGAACGTACACCGTCCCATGCTTTTCGCCAGGGGCTCAGGCGGTGCTGCCCGTGGACCGCTCCGCAAGCCTCTGGCTCCAGGGCGGGGGCGCGAGCGGCTCCGGCCGTCCGTGGTGACGCCGCGTCATTGTCACCGGCACCGGCGGCGACCGCATGCCGCCGCATGTTCCCGCCAGGGGTCCAGGCGGTGCGGCGCCCCGGCGTCTCCGGGCCGTGCCGCACCACCCCCCTTGCACGTCATCGCGCCGTACCTCACGCCGGCTCAGGCCGAGACCAGCAACCGCCCCCGCCGGATGGCCGACAGGGCCTCCGGCGTCAGTACGGGCCGCGGCACCAGGATGCCGCAGTCCGCGCAGACCGGACCGGCCGACGGCTCATGGTCCAGGTCGTACCTCCAGACGAGCCGCTCGCCCGCGCACACCGGGCACGCCGTCCCCGGCTCGCGCTCCAACGCGGCGATCAGCCGGCGCAGTACCTCGGCCAGCGGCTCACGGGGATGCACCCGCGGGTCGTCGCACCACGCCACACCGAAACCGCCCCAGGTCAGCCGGTGCCAGTCGTCCACACTGCAGGGCCGGCGCAGCCCGTCGTGCTTCTCCTTCCTGCGGCGCTCGGCGAACTCCACCTCGTAGGCGAGCCACACCGACCGCGCCTGTTCCAGCTCCTCCAGCGCGGCCACCAGCCGCGCCGGGTCCGGGGACCTGTCCTCCGGCCCGAACCCCCAGCGGGAGCACAGGTGGTCCCAGGTCGCCCTGTGTCCGTAAGGGGCGAACCGCTCAAGGCACTTGCGCAGCGAGTAGCGCCGCAGCGCCAGGTCGGACCGCGGATCGCGGACCTGTCTCGCCAGACTCCGGAAACCGGCCATCGCCCTGCACCTCCGTCACACCTGCACCTGTATTCCGGTCACTTCGGCGTCGTCGTACGGACGTCGCCGAATAGACGTATCGACACACGATTCGGCTCCATCCGATTTCCGATGGCCCCCATAAGCGGGCCGGACCGCCTCCCGAGTCGACTCCCGTGACCTGTGTGTCCGCTGTGCCGCTCCACTGTGCTGACGCTGAAAAGTGACGCATGTTCATCTTCAATCCCGGGGATACCGCCGGTAACATCCGGCGCGTCCCCGTCGGGAGGAGCCGCCCCATGTCACGGCGCACCCCACGCACGGCCTTCGACAGACTGAGAACTCCCCGCGGAATCCACGGGTTCCTGAAGAGCGCGTCGCTATGCGTCCTCATTGCCGGTCTTTTGTCACCGCTTTCCCCGGCCGCCGCGGCCGTCACCGCGGCGGCCGACGACCACTGCGGCGGACAGTGTTCCGACATCCTGCCGCCCGGCCAGAACGGCAACGCCACCCTCGCCCAGATCCTGCTCAACCAGGCGTTCGGCACCCAGCCCGCGCACGCCGGGGACCAGCTCGGCCCCTACGCGGACCTCGCCACCGGCCACCGCACCCTCACCGACGACACGATCGAGACCTTCTTCAACGACGCCTCGTTCGGCGTCCCCGCCGACCAGGTCGCCTCCACCGTCCGCCCGGCCGGCCGCACCGACGTGACGATCGTCCGCGACAAGAGGACCGGCGTGCCGCACATCACGGGAACCACCCGCTACGGCACCGAGTTCGGCGCCGGTTACGCCGCCGCCCAGGACCGCCTCTGGCTGATGGACCTCTTCCGCCACGTCGGCCGCGGCGAGCTGACCTCCTTCGCGGGCGGCGCCCCCGCCAACCAGGGCCTGGAGCAGCAGTTCTGGCGTGCTGCCCCGTACACCGAGGCCGAGCTGGAGGCGCAGATCGACAGCGCCGCCGCGAAGGCCGGCGAACGCGGCGCGCAGGCCCTGGCCGACGTCGAGGCCTACGTCGCCGGCGTCAACGCCTACATCGATGCCTCCGACCAGGCCCGCACCTTCCCCGGCGAGTACGTCCTGACCGGTCACAAGGACGCGCTCACCAACGCCGGCACCATCGAGCACTTCGAACCCGCCGACCTGGTCGCCCTCGCCTCCGTCATCGGCGCCCTGTTCGGCTCCGGCGGCGGGGGAGAGGTGAACAACGCCCTGTCCCTGCTCGCCGCCCAGGAGAAGTACGGCGTGACCGAGGGCACGAAGGTCTGGGAGTCCTTCCGTCGGCGCGACGACCCCGAGGCCGCCCTCACCGTCCAGGACGGCGCCTTCCCGTACCTCACCCCGCCCGCCGACCCGCGGCACCGGGCCCTGCCCGACGCCGGCTCGGTGACGGCCGAACCCCTCGTGCACGACCGCACGGGCAGCGCGGCCGAGCAGGCCACCGCCGCCACCGCCGCCCTCTCCTCCGCCCGGCGCGGCATGTCCAACGCCCTCGTCGTCAGCGGCGACCACACCGCGAGCGGACACCCCGTCGCCGTCTTCGGGCCGCAGACCGGCTACTTCGCGCCCCAGCTCCTGATGCTCCAGGAGATCCAGGGCCCCGGCCTCAGCGCCCGCGGCGCCTCCTTCGCGGGCCTGAGCATGTACGTCGAACTGGGCCGCGGCCAGGACTACGCGTGGAGCGCGACCACGTCCGGCCAGGACATCATCGACACGTACGCCGTCGAGCTGTGCCAGGACGACTTCCACTACCTCCACCGGGGCACCTGCACCCCCATGGAGAAGGTCGAGCGCAAGAACGCCTGGACCCCGACCACGGCCGACCCCACCGCCGCCGGCTCGTACACCCTGCGGGTCTGGCGCACCGAGTACGGCCCGGTGGAGCACCGCGCGACCGTCGGCGGCAAGAAGGTGGCCTACGTCTCCCTGCGCTCGTCCTTCCTGCACGAGGCGGACTCGATCATCGGCTTCCAGATGCTGAACGACCCCGACTACGTCCGAGGCCCGCAGGACTTCCAGCGCGCCGTCCAGCACATCAACTACACCTTCAACTGGTTCTACGCCGACGCCGAGCACACCGCGTACTACAACAGCGGCGACAACCCGGTACGGGCCGACGGCGTGGACGCCGACTTCCCCGTCTGGGCCCGCCCGGAAGGGGAGTGGCGGGGCTGGGACCCGGCGGCCAACACCGCCGACTACACCCCGGCCTCCGAGCACCCCCAGTCGACCGACCAGGACTACTACGTCTCCTGGAACAACAAGGTGGCGAAGGGCTACTCGGTCGCCTCCTGGGGCAACGGCCCGGTCCACCGCGGGAACCTGCTCGACGACCGGGTGCGGAAACTGGTCGAGCAGGGCGGAGTCACGCGCGCCTCGCTCGTCCGGGCGATGGCCGACGCGGGCCTGACCGACCTGCGGGCCGAGGACGTCCTGCCGGACCTGCTCAAGGTGATCGACACCGCCCCGGTGACCGACTCCGCCGTCAGGACGGCCGTCGACCGGCTCCGGGCCTGGCTGGCGGCGGGAGGCGAACGCACCGAGACCTCGGCCGGTTCGAGGACGTACGCCCACGCCGACGCCGTCCGCACCATGGACGCCTGGTGGCCGCTGCTGGTGCGGGCCGTCTTCGAACCCGGCCTCGGCAGCGGCCTGTACGACGCCTTCACCGCCAACCTCCCCGTCGACGAGTCCCCGTCCGCCGCCCACGGCCCGACCGGCGGACACGCCGGCAGCGCCTTCCAGTACGGCTGGTGGAGCTTTGTCGACAAGGACCTGCGGGCGGTGCTCGGCGAGTCCGTACGCGGCCCCCTCGCCCGGACCTACTGCGGCGGCGGCGACCCGGCGGCCTGCCGGAACACGCTGGTCGCCACCCTGAAGGAGGCGGCGGCGAAGACGCCCGCGCAGGTTTACCCCGGCGACGACAGCTGCGCGGCGGGCGACCAGTGGTGCGCCGACGCGATCGTCCACCGCACCCTGGGCGGCATCGAGCACGGCCCGGTCAGCTGGCAGAACCGCCCCACCTACCAGCAGGTGGTGGAGTTCACGTCCCACAGATGAGTCAGGGCGGGCGGCGGGCGGTCAGCGGTGGACGAGGTACCGCTCCCGCACCCGGCAAAACGCCTCCAGCTCCGCCCGCCAGCCCGCCACCACCTCGTCGGTGTCCGCGCCCGCGTCGATCACCGTGCGCACCCGCGCGGAACCGGTCAGCTTGTCGATCCACCGGTCGGACCGCCAGGCGAACCCGTCCCAGACCCGCTTGGCGGTCACCAGGAGCGCGATCCCCGTACGCACCGGATCGAACGCCGCGCGGTCGTGCACGTGGAGCTGCACGCCCCCGACCGTCCGGCCCTGGAACTTGGAGGAGACGGGCGCGAAGTACGCCTCCCTGAACCGCACCCCCGGCAGCCCCAGTCCGTTCGCTGCGGCGGCCCACGCCCCGTCGATCCCCTCCGCGCCCAGCAGTTCGAACGGGCGGGTGGTGCCGCGCCCCTCGGACAGGTTGGTGCCCTCGAACAGACAGGTCCCGGAGTACACCAGCGCCGTCTCCGGGGTCGGCATGTTGGGGCTCGGCGGCACCCAGGGCAGGCCGGAGGCGTCGTAGAAGTCGGACCGCCGCCAGCCGGTCATCGGCACGGTCTCCAGGGCGACGGGCGTCGTCAGGAACTCCCCGTCGAACAGCCGGGCCAGCTCCACGACGGTCATGCCGTGCGCCTGCGCGATCGGCCGCCGGCCGACGAAGGTGGCGAACTCCGGGTGCAGCACCGGTCCCAGCGCGGCCCGCCCGGTCACCGGGTTGGGCCGGTCCAGGACCACGAACCGCTTGCCGGCGAGCGCGGCGGCCTCCATGCAGTCGTACAGCGTCCAGATGTACGTGTAGAAGCGCGCCCCCACGTCCTGGATGTCGAAGACGACGGTGTCCACGCCGGACGCGGTGAAGACGTCCGCGAGCGGCTGCCCGCTCTTGAGGTACGTGTCGTGGACCGGCAGCCCGGTCGCCGGGTCGTCGTACCGGCCCTCGGAGCCGCCCGCCTGGGCGGTGCCGCGGAAGCCGTGCTCGGGGCCGAAGACGGCGGCCAGGTCCACCCGGTCGTCGGCGTGCATGACGTCGACGATGTGCCGCGCGTCCCGGGTGACGCCGGTCGGATTGGTGACAACGCCGACCCGGGCGCCGGCCAGCAGGGCGTACCCGTCGGCGGCCAGGCGCTCGAAGCCGGTCCGCGTCCGGCGCCCGGCGGACACCCGCGCGGTACCGGCGGACGCCCGCGCGGTACCGGGGGAGACCGCCGTCGCGGTCGCCGTCGCCGTCGTCGTGGTGAGCAAGGTCCGTCTGGACAGTGTCATGCCCAAGCACGCTAGTGCGCGGCCCGGCCCGGCGGAACGAGGCGGACCGCGGAAGACCCTTCCGCACGACATACCGACTGGTTAGTCTGTCACCGCCAGTTGGCGTCGCGTCGAAGGAGACCGATGGTGGAAGCCGTGCAGGACGCGGGTGTCGTCGTCACCGGAGCGGGGGGCGGCATCGGGGCCGCGCTGGCCCGCCGCTTCGCCGCCGAGGGCGCCCGCGTCGTCGTCAACGACCTGGACCCCGGCAAGGCGAAGGCGGTCGCCGAGGAGATCGGCGGCATCGCGGTACCCGGCGACGCCTCGGCCGTCGTCGACGAGGCCCGCGAGGCGCTCGGCGGCACGGTCGACGTCTACTGCGCCAACGCGGGCGTCGGCTCCGGCGGCAGCGAGGCCGCCGACGAGTCCGTCTGGGCGCTGGCCTGGGACGTCAACGTCATGGCCCATGTCCGCGCCGCCCGCGCCCTGCTGCCCGGCTGGCTGGAGCGCGGCCGGGGCCGGTTCGTCTCCACCGTCTCCGCCGCCGGCCTGCTCACCATGATCGGCGCCGCCCCCTACAGCGTCACCAAGCACGGCGCCCACGCCTTCGCCGAGTGGCTGTCGCTGACCTACCGCCACCGCGGGATCAAGGTGCACGCCATCTGCCCGCAGGGCGTGCGCACCGACATGCTCACCGCCAGCGGCAGCGCGGGCGACCTGGTCCTCGCGCCGACCGCGATCGAGCCGCAGGACGTGGCGGACGCCCTGTTCAAGGGCATCGAGGAGGACCGCTTCCTGATCCTCCCGCACCCCGGGGTCGCCGCGTACTACCAGGCCCGCGCCGCCGAACCGGAGCGCTGGCTGCGCGGCATGAACCGCCTCCAGCGCCAGTGGGAGGAGGGGAGCGCCCGATGACCGCCCCCGGCTCCCGGTACGCGGCCAAGCCCTGGCTGGAGCTGCTCACCGACGCCCAGAAGGCCCCGCTGCACCCGGACACCTCCCTGGTGCACGCCCTGCGCCGGGCCGTCGCCGCGACCCCCGACCGCGTCTTCCTCGCCTACTTCGACGGCCGCCTCACCTACCGCGAGGCGGACGAGCTGAGCGACTCCGTCGCCGGCCACCTCGCCGCCCGCGGCCTGGAGCGCGGCGACCGCGTCGCCGTCGTCCTCCAGAACTCCCCGCACTTCGTCCTCGCCGTCCTCGGCGCCTGGAAGGCGGGCGGGATCGTGGTTCCCGTCAACCCCATGTACAAGTCGGGGGAGACCGGGCACGTCCTGCGGGACGCCGGGGCGAGTGCGCTGATCTGCTCCGACCGGGCCTGGGAGGCGTATCTGCGCGACACGGCCGCCGGCTCCCCGGTGCGCATCGCGCTCACCGCCTGCGAGCTGGACTTCCAGACCCGCGGGGACGCGCGCGTGCTGGCCTTCGCACGCCGGCCCGTGACCGACGCCGACGACCTCACGGAGGTGGCCCGCGCCGGCCACCCGGCCCCGCCGGATCGCGACCCGGCCGCCGGTGACACCGCGCTGATCAGCTACACCTCGGGCACCAGCGGCACCCCCAAGGGCGCCACCAACACCCACCACAACATCATGTACAACGCCGAACGGCAGCGCACCGGGCTCGGCCTGCCCGAGGCACCGGTCTACTTCGCGCTGGCGCCGCTGTTCCACATCACCGGCCTGGTCTGCGAGTTCGGTGCCTGTCTGACCAGCGGGGGCACGCTGGTCCTGGCCTACCGATTCGAGGCGGGCGTCGTCCTCGACGCGTTCGCCGAGCACCGCCCGCACTACACCGTCGGCCCCTCCACCGCCTTCATGGCCCTGGCCGCCCACCCCGGCGTCACCCGCGACCACTTCGCCTCCTTCACGGTGATCTCCTCCGGCGGCGCCCCGCTGCCGCCCGCCCTGGTGGAGAAGTTCCGGGCCGGCTTCGGGCCGTACATCCGCAACGGCTACGGCCTCACCGAGTGCACCGCCCCCTGCGCCTCCGTACCGCCCCACCTGGAGGCGCCCGTCGACCCGGTCTCCGGGACCCTCGCGGTCGGCGTGCCCGGACCCGAGACGGTCGTCCGCGTCCTCGACGACCGGGGCGAGGAGGTGCCCTTCGGCGAACAGGGCGAGATCGTCGTCAGCGGCCCTCAGGTCGTCCCCGGCTACTGGCGCCGCCCCGACGCCACCGCCGAGACCTTCCCCGGCGGTGAGCTGCGCACCGGCGACATCGGCTTCATGGACGCGCGCGGCTGGCTGTACGTCGTCGACCGCAAGAAGGACATGATCAACGCCGCCGGCTTCAAGGTCTGGCCGCGCGAGGTCGAGGACGTCCTCTACACCCACCCCGCGGTGCGCGAGGCGGCCGTTGTCGGGGTGCCCGACGGCTACCGCGGCGAGACCGTCAAGGCGTACATCAGCCTCCGTCCGGGGGCGGAGGCGGACCCCGGCGAGCTGGCCGCGTACTGCGGCGAGAGACTGGCCGCCTACAAGTACCCGCGCCAGGTGGAGATCCTGCCCGAGCTGCCGAAAACGGCGAGTGGCAAGATCCTCCGTCGGGAACTGCGTTCCCGCAACGACTAGGACAGTGTCACGGAAAGGCAGGTGGCGGCAGTGCCCAGGACGACGGACGGGGGCGGCACCCCGGTGCCGCAGCGGCTCCTGGCCGCCGCCACCCGGCTCTTCGCGGAGCGCGGCTACGACCGCACCTCGGTGCAGGAGATCGTGGAGGCGGCCGGCGTCACCAAGGGCGCGCTCTACCACTACTTCGGTTCCAAGGACGACCTGCTGCACGAGGTGTACGCGCGCGTGCTGCGCCTCCAGCAGGAACGCCTGGACACCTTCGCGGACGCCGACGAACCGGTCGAGAAGCGGCTGCGGGACGCGGCGGCCGACGTCGTCGTCACCACCATCGACAACCTCGACGACGCGTCGATCTTCTTCCGCTCCATGCACCACCTGAGCCCGGAGAAGAACCGGCAGGTGCGGGCGGAGCGCCGCCGCTACCACGAACGGTTCCGGGCCCTGGTCGAGGAGGGCCAGCGGTCCGGGGTCTTCTCCAAGGAGACCCCGGCGGACCTGGTGGTGGACTACCACTTCGGCTCCGTCCACCACCTGTCCACCTGGTACCGGCCCGACGGCCCGCTCAGCCCCCAGGAACTCGCCGACCACCTCGCCGGCCTGCTGCTGCGGGCGCTGCGACCGTGACACCCCGGGACCGCCCGGACCGCTCCCGCGGACTGGGCGGGAGGAAACCGCTCCGGTGATCCCGGCGGGATGGGGCGGGCACCACCGGTGCCGCCCCACCACCACGCCTCACAGGTACTTCTTCAGCTCCCGCCGCGCCAGCGACCGCTGGTGCACCTCGTCCGGCCCGTCGGCCAGCATCAGGGTCCGGGCGCCCGCGTACAGCTCGGCCAGCGGGAAGTCCTGGCTCACCCCGCCCGCGCCGTGCAGCTGGATCGCCCGGTCGAGGATGCCGACGACCGTGCGCGGGGTCGCGATCTTGATGGCCTGGATCTCCGTGTGCGCGCCCCGGTTGCCCACGGTGTCCATCATCCAGGCCGTCTTCAGCACCAGCAGCCGCAGCTGCTCGACGGCCACCCGCGCGTCCGCGATCCAGTTCTGTACGACGCCCTGCCGGGCCAGCGCCTTGCCGAACGCGGTCCGGGAGGCGGCCCGCCGGCACATCAGCTCGATCGCCCGCTCGGCCATGCCGATCAGCCGCATGCAGTGGTGGATGCGGCCGGGCCCGAGCCGCGCCTGGGCGATCGCGAACCCGCCGCCCTCCTCCCCGACCAGGTTGGACACCGGCACGCGCGCGTGGTCGAAGACGACCTCCGCGTGCCCGCCGTGCCAGTGGTCCTCGTAGCCGAAGACCCGCATGCCGCGTACGACGGTGACACCCGGGGTGTCGCGCGGCACCAGCACCATCGACTGCTGGCGGCGGATGTCGTCGCCGTCCGGGTCGGTCTTGCCCATCACGATGAAGATCTTGCAGTCCGGGTTCATCGCCCCGGAGATGTACCACTTGCGGCCCGTGACGACGTACTCGTCACCCTCGCGCCGGATGTGCGTGGTGATGTTGGTGGCGTCGGACGAGGCCACCTCCGGCTCGGTCATCGCGAACGCGGAACGGATCTCCCCGGCGAGCAGCGGCTCCAGCCACTGCTTCCGCTGCGCCTCGTTCCCGAACTGGGCCAGCACCTCCATGTTCCCGGTGTCCGGCGCCGCGCAGTTGGTGGCCGTCGGCGCCAGCTGCGGGCTGCGGCCGGTGATCTCGGCGAGCGGCGCGTACTGGAGGTTGGTCAGCCCCGCGCCGTGTCCGGCGTCGGGCAGGAACAGGTTCCACAGGCCCTGGCGGCGGGCCTCGGCCTTGAGGTCCTCGACGACCTGCGGGGTCTGCCAGGGCGACGCCAGCCGGGCGCGCTGCTCGTGGGCCACCGCCTCGGCCGGATAGACGTACTCGTCCATGAAGGCGAGCAGCCTGGCGCGGAGTTCCTCGGTGCGGGCGTCGAACGCGAAGTCCATGCCGGTCAGCCTTCCTGAAGGGTGGTCAGTCCGTGCTCGATGAAGACGGGCACCAGGTCGCCGATGCGGTCGAAGCCGCGCCCGACCGTCTGCCCCAGCGTGTAGCGGTAGTGGATGCCCTCCAGGATCACGGCCAGCTTGAACCAGGCGAACGCCGTGTACCAGGAGACCGCCGACACATCGCGCCCCGAACGCGCGGCGTACCGCTCGACCAGCTCCCGGGGACTGGGGTGCCCGGGGGCCTCGGCGGTGGTGGAGACGGGGGAGCCGGGCAGCCCGAGCGGCCGGCTGTACATCACCAGCAGTCCGAGGTCGGTCAGCGGATCACCGAGCGTGGACATCTCCCAGTCGAGCACCGCCGTGATCCGGTCGTCGTCGCCGATCAGGACGTTGTCCAGCCGGTAGTCGCCGTGCACCACGGCGGGGGCGGGGGAGCGCGGCAGCTCCCGGCCGAGGGCGGCGTGCAGTTCGTCGATGCCGGGCAGGTCGCGGTCGCGGGAGGCGTCGAGCTGCTTGGCCCAGCGGCGCAGCTGGCGGTCGAGGAACCCCTCGGGCCGCCCGAAGCCGTCGAGGCCCACCGCGCCGGGGTCCACCGCGTGCAGCTCGACGAGGGTGTCCACCAGGTTCAGCACGGCGTCCCGGGTGCGCTCGGGGCCCAGCGGGGCGAGCTGGTCCGCCGTGCGGTACGGCGTGCCCTCGACGTACTCCATCACGTAGAACGGCGCCCCGAGCACCTCCTCGTCCTCGCACAGCAGCACCGCCCCGGGGACCGGCACGCCGGTCGGGCGCAGGGCGCTGATCACCCGGTGCTCGCGCCGCATGTCGTGCGCGGTGGCCAGCACATGACCGAGCGGCGGGCGACGCACCACCCAGCGGGAGACGCCGTCGGTGACCGCGTAGGTGAGGTTGGACCGTCCGCCCTCGATCAGCCGGCCCGTCAGCGGGCCGCGCACCAGGCCGGGCCGCTCCCGGTCGAGCAGGCCGCGCAGCCGGTCGGGATCGAGTCCGGGCGGGTGGTCGGTGCTCATCGGCGCTCCTTTGGCGGGGTGGACGAGGGGGACAGTGGCGAGATCATGATGCCGACCGGTCGGTATGTCGTCCAGGGGGCGGACCGGAACGTGATCCGCGCCACCACGTGCCGGCGGCTCCCCGCGCGGGTGCGCGGGGAGCCGCCGGCCGGCCGCGGGGCGTGCCGTCAGTGATCGTCCCAGTGGCCGTCGTGCGCGGCGTGCCGGTGGCCGTCGTGGAGGTAGTCGACGTGGTCGCCGTGGCGCACGCGCGCGTGCCCGCACGTCTCGCCGTGCCGGTGCTCGTGCCCCGCGTGGGCGGTGTGCGCGGTGGTCTCGCACTCGTCCCAGTGGCCGGAGTGCTCGCGGTGCAGGTGTCCGTCGTGCGCGTAGTCGACGTGGTCGCCGTGCGGCACCTCGGTGTGTCCGCAGGCCGGGCCGTGGGCGTGAGCGTGGGTGGGGTGTTCCTGGTGCGGGGTGCTCATGGTGCTCACCTTCGGGAAGGACGACGGAAGGGCGGCGGAAGGGCGGCGGAAGGGCGGCGGAAGGAGGACCGGAGCCGGTCCGGGGCGGCCGGTGCGGGCGGCCTCCGCCGGCCAGGCTGCCACGCCGATGGCGCGTATCCGTACATTCCGGGTTGCGTGGCGCACGGGTACCCCCGAGGGTCGAAGCCATGAAGGCGATCAGCTACGCGCGGTACGGCGGCCCCGAGGTACTGGAGCTGGGCGAGGTCCCCGACCCCAGGGTGGGCCCCGACGCGGTCCTGGTGAAGGTGCGCGCGGCGGGCGTCAACCCCGTGGACTGGAAGTGCCGCGAGGGGCACCTGGACGCGGTCCTCGAACCCGTCTTCCCGGTCGTGCCGGGATGGGACGTCGCCGGGGTCGTGGTGCGGCCGGGCCCGGCCGTCACGGAGTTCGACGCGGG
The DNA here is from genome assembly GCF_054956795.1 of Streptomyces sp. SYSU D01066-1. NCBI lineage: Bacteria > Bacillati > Actinomycetota > Actinomycetes > Kitasatosporales > Streptomycetaceae > Streptomyces > Streptomyces sp. SYSU D01066-1. Next base: position 93,268 of record NZ_JBUDHV010000003.1, read on the forward strand.
GGACGAGGTCATCGGCTACTGCCGCGAGGACTTCCTCTCCCGCGGCACCCTCGCCGAGTACGTCGCCGCCCCCGTGCGCGCCCTGGCCCGCAAGCCCCGCAACCTGTCCTTCGAGGCGGCGGCGGGCCTCCCGCTGGCCGGGCTGACCGCGTACCAGGTGCTGACGCGGTCGCTCCAGGTGAAGCGGGGCGAGACGGTCCTCGTGCACGCGGCGGCGGGCGGCGTCGGCTCGGTCGCCGTCCAGCTCGGCCGCCACCTCGGGGCGCGGGTCATCGGCACGGCGAGCGGACACAACCACGACTACGTACGGGAGCTGGGCGGCGAGCCCGTGACGTACGGCGAGGGCCTGGCCGAACGGGTGCGGGGGCTGGCGCCCGAGGGCGTGGACGCGGTCTTCGACACGGTCGGCGGCGACACGCTCAAGGTCTCCGCGAACCTGCTGGCCCCCGAGGGCCGCCTGACCTCGGTCGCCGACCCGGACGTCCTCGGCTACGGAGGACGCTACGCCTTCGTCCGCCCCGACCCCCACGACCTGCGGCACCTGGCGGACCTGGTCGAGCAGGGCGTGGTGACGGTGCACGTGGCGCGGACGTACCCGCTGGAACGCGCGGCGGACGCCCACCGGGAGGGCCAGGAGGGGCGCACCCGCGGCAAGATCGTGGTCACGGTCGCCCCGGTCGCCCCGGTCGGCCCGGCTGGTCCGACCGACCCGGACTGAGCGGGACGCCCGTTTGCTAGCCCACGATCAGGACGGCCCCGCACACCGCCATCGCCACCGTGCACAGGGCGACGGCGGTGGCGTGCGGCGGACCGAGCGCCGGGGGCCGGTCCGAGGACGCGACGGCGGCGACGCGGCGGTGGGCGAGCAACAGCAAGCACAGCCACAGCAGACAGGCCAGGGCGCCGGCGGTGACGGAGACGGCGGCGGCACCGCCGCGCAGCGCGGTCCTCGCACCGAGCACCGCGGCGACGGCCCCCGCCAGGGTGGTGCGCCGCCAGGCGAGCCGGGTGCGCTCGGGCTGGAGCCCCGGGTCACGGTCCCGGGCCGGGACAGGGCCGGCGGTGCCCGGCGCGTGGTCTTCCGGCGGGCCGAGCGCGTCCGGTTCGTGGTCTTCGCGCGGGCCGGCGCCGTCCGGGGCGCACCCCGGCGGCCGGGCGTCGCTCACCCCTCCCACCCGACCAGGACCAACACGACCATGGCGACGGCGACCACGGCGACGACGACGCCGAGCAGCGCGGGGAAACGGGAGACCGGGAGGTCCTCGCCGCGCCGCATCGCCCGCTCGCAGCGGACCCAGTGGTTGACGGCGCGCAAGGAGCACAGCACCCCCGACGCCAGCAGCGCGAGCGCGAGGCCGACGCGCCAGCCCCAGCGCAGGCCGGGGAGGAACTGGTCCACCGCGAACCCGCCGCCGATCAGGGCGAGAGCCGTGCGCAGCCAGGCCAGGAAGGTGCGCTCGTTCGCCAGCGAGAAACGGTAGTCGGGGGTGCCCCCCTCCCGCCGGACCGCGTCGGGCGCGAACCACAGGCGGACGTTGCGTGCGAAGTCGATCACGAGCGGGACCCTATCGGGCCGCCGCTCCCCCTTCCCGCCCGGTGAGCCGCCGGTACGCCGCCAGCCCGTCGGGCACCCACTCCCACTCGTCCAGCCGACGCACCACCTCCTCCTCCGGCAGGAAGCCGTACCAGGCCACCTCCTCCGCCTGCGGTCGTACGGCCGACTCGCAGCGCACCTCGTACACCGCCGACCACCAGCTCCGCCCGCCCCCGTCGTCGTACAGGAACGTGAACAGGTGCCGGGGGCGCGGCAGTCCGCTCACCCCCAGTTCCTCCTCCGCCTCGCGCAGCGCCGCGTCGTCGTAGGACTCGCCCGCGCCGACCACCCCGCCGACGAACATGTCGTAGAGGGAGGGGAAGACCAGCTTCTGCGGGGTGCGCCGGTGGACGAAGACCCGTCCCCGCGCGTCCCGGGCCTGGACGAACACGCAGCGGTGGCGCAGCCCCTTGGCGTACACCTCACCGCGCGGGGACCGGCCGACGACCCGGTCGTGCTCGTCGACGACGTCGAGGATCTCGTCTGCGGCGCTCATGGGTCCATCCAAGCAGGACGGCCCGGGCACCCGGCGGACACCGGGGTACTCGGGCCGTCTGCCGGGCGCGGGAGCAGGGCGGTGACGGCGACGCCCGGCGGCACGGCGCCGCCCGGCCGGGCGCGGCCGGCCGGGCGGCGTCCGCTGCCGGCGTCTCGGCGCTGACGCCGGTCACGGCGGTTCCTCCGCGGTGACGGAACCGCGGGAGGGCCGGGCCCGGGACCGGAGAGGACTACGCGGGCCCGGCAAGGGCCCGGAGGGCGGCGAGGGCCCGTCCGGCGATCTCCCCGGGGCCGCCGGAGACGTCCACGGCGACCCCGGCCTCGTCCGGCTGGAGCGGCTGGAGCGTGGCGAACTGGGAGTCGAGCAGCGCCGTCGGCATGAAGTGCCCCTCGCGGCGCGACATCCGGTCCTCGATCAGCTCGCGGCTGCCCGTGAGGTGGACGAAGACGAGACCGGGCGCGGCGGCCCGCAGCCGGTCGCGGTACGACCGCTTCAGCGCCGAGCAGCTCACCGCCCCGCCGAGCCCGGCCCGCTGGTGCGCCCAGCCGCCGATGGCGTCCAGCCAGGGCCACCGGTCGTCGTCGTCGAGCGGGGTGCCGGCCGTCATCTTGGCGATGTTGGCCGGCGGGTGGAAGTCGTCGCCCTCGGCGTAGGGAACGCCGAGGCGGGCGGCGAGCAGGCGACCGACGGTGGTCTTCCCGGTGCCCGCCACGCCCATGACCACGACGACGGGGGGGATCTGCGGCTGCTGCATCGTGCTCTCGCTGTCTGCTGTCTTCGCCGACATGTGGTGTCGACGCAACTGAACCCCATTAGGTATGACGAATTCAAGAGTTCGCGATGCATAAGTCTGACTTTTTCCGGTGTGATGCGGCGCGTACGCTGAGTGCATGAGCACACCGGGCCGGGGCCTGCACGGCCGTGTACTGGACACCCTCGGCCCCGCCGTCACCGCCGGCGAGTACCCTCCGGGCAGTGTCCTGCGCACCGAGGAACTGGCGCAGCGCTTCGACGTCTCACGCTCCGTGATGCGCGAGGCGGTACGGGTCCTGGAGTCCATGCACCTCGTCGAGTCCCGCCGCCGAGTGGGCGTGACCGTCCTGCCCGAGCGCGAGTGGAACGTCTACGACCCCCAGGTCATCCGCTGGCGCCTGGCGGGCGCCGACCGGCCCCGGCAGCTGCGTTCGCTGACCGTGCTGCGCTCGGCGGTGGAGCCGGTGGCCGCGGGCCTCGCCGCGCGCAACGCCACGCCGGGCCAGTGCGCGGAGCTGACCGAGTGCGCCCTCGGCATGGTCGCCAACTCCAGCGGCCACCGGCTGGAGCGGTACCTCCTCCACGACGTGGCCTTCCACCGCGTCATCCTCGACGCCTCGGGCAACGAGATGTTCGCCCGCCTCGGTGACGTGGTCGCCGAGGTCCTCACCGGCCGCACCCACCACGCCGTGATGTTCGAGGACCCCGACCCGGCCGCCGTCACCCTCCACGTCCGCCTCGCACAGGCCGTGCGCGAGCGCGACGCCGAGCGCGCGGAGGCGCTCACCCGCGAGATCACGGCCGGCGCCCTCCGGGAGCTGGACGTCCTGGCGCCGTAGCGCTGCCCTCAGGCCGGGAACTCACCGTCCACGTACACCCACGCCCCGTCGATCCGCTGGAAGCGGCTGCGCTCGTGCAGCGAGCCGCCCCGGTAGGAGGCCCGGAACGTCACCGTGCCGGTGGAGTGGAAGGCGGAACCGCCCGTGGTGTCCAGGACCTCCAGCCCGGTCCACCGCGTCCCCGGGTCGAGGTCGAGCCGGGCGGGGCGGGTGCGCGGATGCCAGGTGCGCAGCAGATGGCCCGCGTCCAGCCGGGTGAAGGCGCTGTAGCGCGAGCGCATCAGGGCCTCGGCGGTCGGCGCGGCGGCTCCCGCGTGGAACCGGCCGCAGCACTTCTCGTACGCCTCGGGCAGTCCACAGGGGCAGGTACGCGTGGTCATGACGGCCATTGTGCCGGGTCCCGGCCGCCCGCCGACGAGGGGGGAAAGCAGAAGACCCCTGGCGAGCAGGGGTCTCATCTGGTGTCCGAGGGGGGACTTGAACCCCCACGCCCGATAAAGGGCACTAGCACCTCAAGCTAGCGCGTCTGCCATTCCGCCACCCGGACAAGGTGTCTGTCGTGCGGGGTTTCTCCCGCGGCGACGACGTAAACATTACCAGGCTTCCAGGGGTGCCCGATCACCCCGCTCCCGCGTGAACGGCGTGTGACGGGCCGGGACCCGTCTTGGGCGCCGTCCGCCGGGGGAGGAGGATGAGGGGGACCCACCAGCAGTGACAGCGGGAGGAAGCACGTGAGCGACTCGGGCACGACCGGAAGCGTCACCGGCGAGGACGAGGTCGTCGACCTCTGCCGCGACCTGATCCGGATCGACACCAGCAACTACGGCGACCACTCGGGACCGGGCGAGCGCAAGGCGGCCGAGTACGTCGCGGAGAAGCTCGCCGAGGTGGGACTCGAACCGAGGATCTTCGAGTCCCACCCGGGGCGCGCCTCCACCGTGGCCCGGATCGAGGGCGAGGACCCGTCCCGGCCCGCGCTGCTCATCCACGGCCACACCGACGTCGTCCCGGCCAACGCCGGCGACTGGACCCACGGACCCTTCTCCGGCGAGATCGCGGACGGGTGCGTGTGGGGCCGCGGCGCCGTCGACATGAAGGACATGGACGCGATGACCCTCGCGGTCGTCCGCGACCGGCTGCGCGGCGGGCGAAAGCCGCCCCGCGACATCGTCCTGGCCTTCCTCGCCGACGAGGAGGCGGGCGGCACGTACGGCGCCCGGTACCTCGTCGACCACCACCCGGACCTCTTCGAGGGCGTCACCGAGGCCATCAGCGAGGTCGGCGGCTTCTCCTTCACGGTGAGCGAGCAGCGCCGGCTCTACCTGATCCAGACGGCCGAGAAGGGCATGCACTGGATGAAGCTGACGGTGGCCGGCACCGCCGGGCACGGCTCGATGATCCACCGGGACAACGCCATCACCGAGCTGTCCGAGGCCGTCGCGCGCCTGGGGCGGCACCAGTTCCCGATCCGGGTCACCAAGACGACCCGGGCCTTCCTCGACGAACTCGGCGACGCGATGGGCGTCGAACTCGACGCGGAGGACATGGAGGGCACCCTCGCCAAGCTCGGCGGCATCGCCAAGCTCATCGGCGCCACCCTGCGCAACACCGCCAATCCCACGCAGCTGGGGGCCGGTTACAAGGTCAACGTCATCCCCGGCGAGGCCACCGCGCACGTCGACGGGCGGTTCCTGCCCGGGCACGAGGAGGAGTTCCTCGCCGACCTCGACCGCATCCTCGGCCCGAGGGTGCGGCGCGAGGACGTCCACTCCGACAAGGCCGTGGAGACCACCTTCGACGGGGCGCTGGTGGCCGCGATGCAGTCCGCGCTGGTGGCGGAGGACCCGGCCGCGAAGGCGATCCCGTACATGCTCTCCGGCGGCACGGACGCCAAGTCCTTCGACGACCTCGGCATCCGCGGCTTCGGCTTCGCCCCGCTGAAGCTGCCGCCGGAGCTGGACTTCGCCGGGATGTTCCACGGCGTCGACGAGCGGGTGCCGGTGGACGGCCTGAAGTTCGGGGTGCGGGTGCTGGACCGCTTCATCGATGCGTCCTGAATTGGGCCGCTGAAACGACACTCCGTTAATCGGCCGGGTGTGCGGGGGCCGACCGGGACGAGTGAATGCGACCATAAGCTCGTAGCCCGATTACTCCCTCCTCGTTACTGGTCATGTGATCCGCAATTTGGATCGCGCTTGCCAACTAGGAGGAATAATGATCAAGAAGGTCGTCGCCGCTGCCGCTGCCACCGGCGGACTGGTTCTGGCGGGTGCGGGTCTGGCCGTCGCCGACTCCGGCGCCCAGGGTGCCGCCGCGCACTCCCCGGGTGTGCTCTCCGGCAACGTCATCCAGGCGCCGATTCACGTCCCCGTGAACGTCTGCGGCAACACGATCAACGTGATCGGCCTGCTGAACCCCGCCTTCGGCAACACCTGCGTCAACAAGTGACGTTGTGCCTCGCCCGGTGAGGGCTTGAGCCCGTCGGCCCCGAAGCGCACGCCGTGTGCTCCGGGGCCGACCGGCCTTTCGGAACGTGAAAAGCGAACCGCGAAACACGGACCGCGGAACACGAACGCGGGACGCGAACTGCGGACCGCGGAACGTGGGACAACGTGGAACGTCGGCACAAGGTCGAAGGCAGGGAATTCAGCACATGCGACAGGTCACCCGCAAGGGCCTGATGACGATGGCGGCGGCCACCGGCGTGCTCGCCGCCGCCGGCGGCGCCGCCCACGCGACGGGCTCCGGCGCCCAGGGCGCCGCCTCCGGATCGCCGGGCGTACTCAGCGGCAACTCGGTGCAGGCTCCGGTGCACGCGCCGGTGAACATCTGCGGCAACACGGTCACCGTCATCGGCGGCCTCAACGCGGCGGTGGGCAACGCGTGCGCCAACGGAGAGGGCGGGCACTCCGGCGGGGCGTCCGGCGGCCACGGGGCGCACGGTGGCGGCGCGCACGCCGGCGGACACGCCACCGACTCACCAGGCGTCGGCTCCGGCAACCATGTCCAGGCGCCGGTCCACGCACCGGTGAACGTCTGCGGCAACAACGTGAGCGTCATCGGCGTCGCCAACCCGGCCACCGGCAACGGCTGCGGCCAGGACGGCGGCGGTCACCCCACCGTCCCGCCGGGCGGCGGGACGGAGACGCCTCCCGGTGACCCCGGCGGCCCCGGGAAGCCGGGTGATCCGGGCCACCCCGGCGGCCCCGGGAAGCCGGGTGACCCCGGCGACCCGGAAAAGCCGGACAGCCCCGGTGGCCCGAAGGAGCCGGGCGACCCCGGTGACCCCGGCGACCAGGGTGGGCCGAGCACCCCGACCGGCCGGAGCGGCGGCACCGCGGACAGCCCGTCCGTCACCCAGCCCGCCTCCGAGGCGCAGCTCGCGGCCACCGGCAGTGACCTGCCGCTGGGCCTCGCCCTGCCGATGGGCGCGGGTGTGCTGCTCACGGGCGCGGTCCTGTACCGCAAGGCGCGCGCCTCGGTGTGACGCTCCCCACGGTGGAGACGGAGCGGGCCCGCCGCACCGGCGGGGCCCGCTCCGTCTCCACCGCCACCGGCCCGCCGCGTCTCACCAAGTGGCGCGCACCTGTCGGATGATCCGGCGGCGCAGCCGCACCCTGCGGCTGCCGTCGCGCAGCAGGCTCAGGCGGTACAACTCCCAGTGTCCGTACTCTGCGTGGTCCGTCAGCAGACGTGCCGTCTCCTTGCGGGAGACCCCGCGCGGTACGTACACGTCGACAAATTCGTATTCCGGCATCGCATCTATTGTGCGGGCTGGGGCCCGGTACGGATAGCGTCTGCTGTATGTCTGATGCTGTGCAGCCCACCGCTGCCGAGGTACGCGCCGCCGCCGAGGCGGTCAAGGCCGCGCTCGACCGTCACCTGGCCGCGGTCGAACGACGGTCGGGTGACGACGACCCGGCCGTCTACGAGGCGTTCAACGAGGTGGCAGCGGCCGCCGAGGCGTATGACGAGCTGCTCTACGACCGGTACGACGAGGTCACTCCCTTCGAGATCCCCGCGGCGGAGGACGCGCTGCCGCCGTACACGGGTCCCGAGGAACCGAACGCGGTGAGCGTACTGATCCGCCGTGACTACGCCGTGGCGGAGCCGCATCGGCTGCTGGCACAGGCCCGGCGGGTCGAGGACGCGGACGGCGAGCGCGGCTCCGGCACGGGCGCCTCCGGCACGGTGCACGGGGCGCTGGGGCTGCTCTTCGGCGAGTTCGAACCCGACGAGATCGCCTCCCGGCACAAGGAGTTCGGTCTGGAGGAGGGCGACTCCACGCTCTGGGTCACGGCCGCGGACGAACCCGCCGAGGCCGGTGAGTGGCTGGAGGCGCCGTTCGAACACGTCGATCCGCAGCGGGTGGTGTGCCGGTTCGACGTCAGCTCGGTCTTCGACGACGAGCCCGACGACGATATCGACGACGACCTCGACCCGGAGGAACTGGACGAGGACGTCGACGGGATCGTGGACGAGGACATCGACATCGAGACCGACACCGACGACGAGGGGCTGGACGAGGACGACGAGGATCCGGAGCCACTGGACGCGGATCGTCGCTGAACGGGCCGTACGGCGGTGGCCCCGGGGCTGTCCTCCCGGGCCACCGCCGTCGCCGTCAGGGCCGTGCGGTCAGTCCGCCGCCGGCTCCCGCGGAGCGAGCAGCACCGGCAGCCGGGTCGTCCGGGGCCCCGCCGGGACCTCGGCCACGGCCCGGGGAAGCGCCTGGTCCACGCCGTGGACGACGGACAGATGGCGCCCGGCCCGGCCGAACGCCGTGTACACCCAGGGACGGCTGAGCGCCTGCGCCGCGTCACCGGGCAGGACCACCACCACCGCGGGCCACCGCCCGCCCGCCGCCTGGTGCGCGGTCAGCGCCCACCCGTGCCGTACCCGGCTCTCCACCCACTGCCTCGGTACGACCACGGTCTCGCCCGCGCAGGACAGGCGCAGTCCGTCGGCGCCGGCGCCGACCACGCGGCCCGGCAGCGTACGGCCGGGCACGGGCGTGTAGGCGACCCGGTCGCCCGGGTCGAAGCCGCCGAAGCGGCCCGGACCCGGGTTGAGCCGCTCCTTCAGCGCCGCGTTGAGCGCGCGCGTGCCGGCCGGTCCGCCGTGCCCCGGCGTGATCACCTGGGTCTCCTCGGCGGGCACGCCGATCGCCCGCGGCACCGAGTCCGAGACCAGTTGCACGGTGCGGTGCACGGCCTCGCCCGGGTCCCGCACCGGCACGATCACGATCTCCTTGCCCGGCGCCGGCACCTGCTGCAACTCGCCGACGCCGATGCCGGAGACCAGTTCGCCCAGGGGGCCGGGGTCCGGCCGCCGGGAAGCGATCTGCGGGCAGATCCGGGCCGCCAGCAGATCGGCGAAGACCCGCCCCGGGCCCACGGACCACAGCACCGCGGGGTCACCGGCCAGCACCAGCCGCGCCCCGTCCGGCAGGGACTCGGTCAGCAGGGCGGCCGACTCCACGTCCACCTGCGGGGCGTCGAACACGACCAGCAGATCGAGGTCGAGGGCGCCCTCCGCGTCCCGGCCGGGGCCCTCCGTCCCGGCCAGCAGACCGGCGACGGTCGTGACCGGTGGGGCGCCGTCCGCCGCGAGCAGGGCGAGGAAGCGGTCGCGGCCGGACGGGCTGGGCGTGGCCGCCCACGCGCGCAGGCCCAGCCCGTGCGCCGCGCGCAGCAGCGCCGCCGGTTCGGCCAGGGAGGCCTCGCCACCGGTGTGCAGGACCAGACCGTGGCTCCCGGCCGCGCGGATCAGCTCGGCCGCCGAGCCCCGCGCCGAGGCGGCGGCCCGCTCCCAGTCCGCCGGGGAACCGCTCTCCTTCGGGACCGAGCCGGCCAGCCTGGCCAGACCGTCGGCGAGGCTCTCCTCGGCGAGCGCGTACCGCTCCAGGCCGATCAGCATCCGGACGGGAGGCTCCTCGGTCTCGTCCCCGTCCTCCTCGGCCCCGGCCCGTGGCGCGGCCGGGGCCCCGGTTTCCTCCAGGGCGTCCTGGAAGGCCAGGGCCTCGCCCTCGGCGAGCGTGCTCTGTACGGCGGCGTCCGGGTCCGGCACGCCCCGCTGGGCAAGGGCCGCGGTGAGCCTGGGCAGCTCCAGCGCCGTGTGCCCGGCGAGCGCCGCCTGCTCCAGGAGCCAGACGGTGACCGCCCGGCCGCGCCGCTCGTCGTCCGGGCGGCACTCGGCCCCGAGCAGCGCCCGGGCGAAGCCGTCGGCCTGCTCCGGCCGCACCCCGGCGATCCGCAGCAACTGCCACGGGTCCGCGCGCAGGGCGGCGTCCGCCCCCTCGCCGAGGAGCGTGGCGGCTGGCGCGGCGAGCGTCTCGGGGGCGCCGCCCCGGGCCAGCACCTGGCGCACGGCCTGGACCGTCTCCGGCGGGGGCGGCGGGGCCGCGTCGGGCACCGGGTCGGGCACCGGCTGGGGACGGTGTACCGGCTCGGCCTCGGGCGACGGGCGGCGGGGCGCGGGCTCCGGGTCGGCGAAGACCGTCGCCACCGGCTTCGCGCCGCTCTCCACGGCCCGGACGGCGGCGAGCAGGTCGGCCGCCGTGCCGCTGAGCTTGGCCCCGGCGGCCACCGGTGCCTTCCGCTCCGCCTTCCGCCGCTCGATCCGCTCCCGCTCGATCCGCTGGGCCGCCAGCTCGGCCTCGGCCTCGGACAACCCCTCGGCCACGGCCCCGGCTCCGCCGTCGTCGGTGCCACTGTCCCCGGTGCCACTGTCCCCGGTGCCGCCGTCCCCGGAGCCACCGTCGTCGGTCCCGCCGTCCCCGGCGCCACCGTCGTCGGCCCCGGCCGGTGCCTCGTCGTCGATCTCTGCCGCCGGAGCGCCCTCCTCGACGCCCGGCGCGTCTCCGCCCGGCCTCTGCGCGTCTCCGCCCGGCCCCTGTGGAGCGCCCCCGTCCCCGTCGGAACCGCCCCCCGTCGCTGCGGTGCCGTTCCCCTCGGCGGCGCCCGGCGCGTCTCCGCCCGGCCTCTGCGCGTCTCCGCCCGGCCCCTGTGGAGCGCCCCCGTCCCCGTCGGAACCGCCCCCCGTCGCCGCGGTGCCGTCCCCCTCGGCGGCGCCCGGCGCCGTCGGCCCGGCGTCCACGGCGTCCCCGGTGTTCTCGGCCGGCTCGGGCTCCGTGCTCACAGCGTGCTCCAGTCGTGATCGGGGTAGCGGTGCACAGGCTCCGACACGTCGTCGAGCGCCCGGCAGATCTCGTCAGGAAGACTAAGCGCCTCCACTGACAACGCCGCCGCGAGCTGCCGCGCGTTGCGCGCGCCCACGATCGGCGCGGCCACCCCCGGCCGGTCCCGGACCCAGGCGAGGGCCACCTGGAGCGGCGTCACCGCGAGCCCGTCGGCCGCCGTGCTGACCGCGTCCACGATGCGCCCGGCCGCGTCGTCGAGGTAGGGCGCGACGAACGGCGCCATGTGCTCCGAGGCCCCGCGCGAGTCGCCCGGAGTCACCCCGCCGCGGTACTTCCCGGTGAGCACCCCGCGCCCGAGCGGCGAGGAGGGCAGCAGCCCGATCCCCAGGTCGAGGGCGGCCGGCAGCACCTCCCGCTCGACGCCGCGCTGGACCAGCGAGTACTCCAGCTGCGTGCTCGCCAGCCGGTTGCGCACGCCCGGCGCCGCCAGCTGCCAGGTCGCGGCCTTGGCCAGCTGCCAGCCGCAGAAGTTGGCGACCCCGGCGTAGCGGGCGCGTCCGCTGCTCACCGCCAGGTCCAGGGCGTGCAGCGTCTCCTCCAGCGGGGTGCGCGGGTCGTAGGCGTGCACGTGCCACACGTCGACGTGGTCGGTGCCGAGCCGGGAGAGCGAGGCGTCCAGCGCGGAGAGCAGGTGCCCGCGCGAGCCGTCGAAGCGGCGGTCGGGATCGGGAACGCTGCCCGCCTTGGTCGAGATCACCAGATCCCGGCGCGGCACCAGGCCCTCCATCAGCCGGCCCAGCAGGTATTCGGCCTCGCCGTCACCGTAGACGTCGGCGGTGTCGACCAGTGTCCCGCCCGCTTCCCAGAACGTTTTCAGGCACTCCGCCGCGTCGTGCTCGTCCGTGTCCCGGCCCCAGGTCAGGGTGCCCAGGCCGATGCGGGACACGCGCAGGCCGGTGCGGCCGAGATGCCTCTGCTCCATGAACGCCGAGATTACTGGCCACGGCTTCGCCTGTGGGGGCCTGCGGACAACCGGATCCGCCCGCTAAGGTCGGTGCGCCAGGGACGTTACTGATCGGTAAGGGGAATCGGCCATGCAGCTCGGGATCAACCTCGGTTACTGGGGCGCCGGAATGGACGCGGACAATCTGGCCGTCGCCCAGGAGGCCGACCGCCTCGGCTACGCCGTCTGCTGGGCCGCCGAGGCCTACGGCTCCGACGCGGCCACGGTGCTCACCTGGGTCGCCGCGCAGACCGGGCGCATCGACGTCGGCTCGGCCATCTTCCAGATCCCGGCCCGCCAGCCGGCGATGACCGCGATGACCGCCGCCACGCTCGACTCCCTCTCCGGCGGCCGCTTCCGCCTGGGCCTCGGGGTCTCCGGCCCGCAGGTCTCCGAGGGCTGGTACGGCGTGAGGTTCGACAAGCCGCTCGCCCGGACCCGCGAGTACGTCGAGATCGTCCGCAAGGCCATGTCCCGCGAGCGCCTGACCCACGACGGCGAGCACTGGACGCTCCCCCTCCCCGGCGGCCCCGGCAAGCCCATCAAGCTCACCGTCCACCCCCAGCGCGAGCACATCCCGCTCTACATCGCCGCGATCGGCCCCAAGAACCTGGAGCAGACCGGGGAGATCGCCGACGGCGCCCTGCTGATCTTCCCGTCCGCCGAGCACCTGGAGGAGACCGCGATCCGGCACCTGCGCGCCGGACGCGAGAAGGCGGGCAAGGCCCTCGACGGCTTCGACGTCTGCCCGACCGTCCCGCTCGCCGTCGGCGACGACAAGGACGTCACCGCGCTCGCCGACACCTTCCGCCCGTACACCGCGCTGTACGTCGGCGGCATGGGCAGCCGCAAGCAGAACTTCTACAACCGGCTCGCCCGGCGCATGGGGTACGAGAAGGAGGCCGCCGAGATCCAGGACAAGTACCTGGAAGGCGACAAGCGCGGCGCCGCGGCCGCCGTACCGCACGACCTGATCGACAAGACCACCCTGCTGGGCTCCGTCGACCGGATCGCCGACCGGATGCGGGCCTACGCCGCGGCCGGCGTCACCACCCTGACCCTGGCCCCGGCGGGCCTCACCCTGGAGGAGCGGATCGCCTCACTGCGGGCCGGCACGGAGGCACTCGAGCGCGCCGGGCTCGGCTGAGGAGAGGTCTCACGGCCGTGGTGGGGGCTCGGGGGTCTTCCCCGCCACGGCCGTCACGGGGAACAACGCGGCCACGCGGGCGTGGTTACGCCGGCTCACGGGCTCGCCTGTCCTTCGTTCGGCTGATTTGTCGGACACACCTGTTGCCGTTCCTCGCGTGCCGCACTTGACTCGGTATGCGCGGAATTCCGCGGGACCTTCGGAACCGCGCGGAGGCGGAGAGGTGACCGGTGATGCTGTCGGCCAGGAGTCTGTTCCAGGAGATCCTCGACCACGACGAGTCGTTCCGGCTGTTCTGCTCCATCGCGGCCAGCGGTGAGTCCCAGGGCGGCTGGGAGAACGCGCGGATCGCGGCGCTGGTGCCGGCGAGCGAACGCGCCCTCGCCCCCAAGATCACCCGGCACGGTGCGGACGAGGACAAGCACGGCCGCATCTTCCGCGCGCTGCTCAGGAAACGCGGCCTGGAGCCCGTGCGCGTCCCCCCGGAGACCGACTACACCGCCCTCCTGGAGAAGCGCGGCATCGGTCTGGCCCACGAGAAGCTCAAGGCCGACCGGCCGCTCACCGTCGGGGACGTCATCACGTACCTGGCGCACAGCAGGGTCACCGAGCAGCGGGCCGCCGACCAGATGCTCATGCTCCGCAAGCACTTCGCCTCCCACCCGGACGTCGGCAACGCGGTCCGCGTGATCTCGAACGACGAGGACAACCACCTCGCCTACTCCCACGAGGAACTGCTCCGCCTCGCCGCCGCCGGACACGGCCGGCTGATCCGGCGCACCCTGCGCGAGTGCGCGCTCGCCGAGACCGCCGTCTACCGGGACGTCAGCCTCGCCGTGATGGCGCACATGGGCCGCGTCCTCGGCTGGCCCCGCGCCAAGTCGGCGGCGCTCGCGGCGGGCATCCGCGCGATGTACGCCTACGAGCGGCTCGTCGGCTGGCGCCGCATGGTGACCCTCAGGATGCCCGAACGCCGCGACGTCCTCGGCGGCCCGGCAGCCTCCGCGGCCCCCGAGCCCGCCTGAGCGGGAGACGGACGACTACGGCCACCCCCTGCGTTCACAGCCAGCCCCTGCGTTTGAACGTCCGGTACAGCAGCACCTCCAGGACGGCCATGAGCACGATCACGGCCGGGTACGCCCACACCCAGCGCAGTTCGGGCATGTGCTCGAAGTTCATGCCGTAGACCCCGGCGATCATGGTGGGGACCGCGGCCATGGCCGCCCACGCGGAGATCTTCCGCATGTCGTCGTTCTGCCGGACGCTCATCTGCGCCAGGTGCGCCGACAGGATGTCCGAGACCAGCCGGTCCAGGCCCTCCACGGAATCGTTCACGCGCGTGATGTGGTCGTGCACGTCCCGGAAGAACGGGCGGGCCCGGTCGTTCACGAACGGCACGGCCCCGCCGAACGCGCCGTTGCCGGCCAGCCGCGCCAGCGGCAGCGCCAGCGGTCCGGTCGCCCGGCGGAACTCCAGGACCTGCCGTTTGAAGGTGTAGATCCGCGAGGCCGTGTTCCGCGAGCCGCCGCCGTCCGGGGAGAACACCTCCGCCTCCAGCTCCTCCAGGTCGGTCTGGAGCTCCGTGGCCACCTCCAGGTAGTGGTCCACGGCGGCGTCGGCGATCGCGTACAGCACCGAGGTGGGGCCCTTGCCGAGCAGGTCCGGCTCGTGTTCCAGCCGCTGCCGCACCGCCTTGAGCGGGGCGCCCTCGCCGTGCCGGACGACCACCACGAAGGCGTCGCCGAGGAAGACCATGACCTCGCCGGAGGAGACGGTGTCGCTGCGCGGCTCGTAGACCACCGGTTTGACGACCACGAAGAGCGAGTCGTCGTACACCTCCAGCTTGGGCCGCTGGTGCGCCTTCAGGGCGTCCTCCACGGCCAGCGGATGCAGCCCGAACTCCTGGGTGACGTGCTCGAACTCCTCCTCCGTCGGCTCGTGCAGCCCGATCCACACGAAACCGCCCGCGGACCGCGCCTGATCCAGCGCGTCGGAGAAGTCCTCCGGGCCCTCGGTGCGGTGCCCTTCCCGGTAGATGGCACAGTCGACGATCAACGAACCCATTCTCCCCTCGCCCGGACGCCGGTGCCCGGTCCTGTACGCCTACCCTTGGCGCATGCCCACGCTGATCCTGGTCAGGCACGGACGTTCCACCGCCAACACCGAGGGGCTGCTCGCCGGCTGGACGCCCGGCGTCGCCCTCGACGAACGCGGTGCCGCCCAGGCCGCCGCCCTGCCCGCGCGGCTCGCCGCGCTGCCGATCGCCGAGGTCGTCGCCAGTCCGCTCCAACGCTGCCAGGAGACGGTCCGGCCGCTGCTGGAGGCCCGGCCCGAACTGCGCGTCCACACCGACGAGCGGATCGGGGAGTGCCACTACGGCGACTGGTCCGGCCGCAAGCTCGCCGAGCTGAAGGACGAGCCGCTGATGGAGGTCGTGCAGGCGCACCCGTCCGCGGCGGCCTTCCCCGGCGGCGAGTCCATGCGCGCCATGCAGACCCGCGCCGCCGAGGCGGTACGCGAGTGGAACGCGCGCGTGGAGCGCGACCACGGCGGCGAGGCCGTCTACCTCATGTGCTCCCACGGCGACATCATCAAGTCGCTCGTCGCGGACGCCCTCGGCCTCCACCTCGACCTCTTCCAGCGGATCCACGTCGACCCGTGCTCCGTCACGGCGATCCGCTACACCCGGCTGCGGCCCTTCCTGGTCCGCCTCGGCGACACCGGCGACCTCGGTTCGCTCGCGCCTCCCGAGCAGCCGCAGGGCGACGACGCCACGGTCGGGGGCGGCGCGGGCGCACCGTGATCGTCGGCCGCAGTAGGGTGAAGCGGTCCCAGCAGTAGCCACCCCGACTTCCAATGGAGACAGGACGTGTCCCGTCAGGTGTTCCTCTACGACCAGCCGGACCGCTTCGTGGCCGGCACGGTCGGACTGCCCGGGCGCCGTACGTTCTTCCTCCAGGCCACCGCCGGCCCCCGGGTGACCAGCGTGGCCCTGGAGAAGACACAGGTCGCCGCGCTCGCCGAACGCATGGACGAGCTGCTCGACGAGGTGGTGCGGCGCAGCGGCGGCAGCGCCGCCGTCCCCGCCATGGCCCCCACCGAGCCCGCCGACACCGCCCCGCTGGAAGCCCCCGTGGAGGAGGAGTTCCGGGTCGGCACCATGGCGCTGGCCTGGGACGGCGACGAACAGCGCATGATCGTCGAGGCCCAGGCCCTGGTGGAGCTGGACGCCGACTCCGAGGAGGACCTCGCCGAGGCCGAGGAGCGGCTCCTCCAGGACGAGGAGAACGGCCCCCCGATGCTGCGGGTCCGGCTCACCGGCGCGCAGGCCAGGGCCTTCGCCAAACGCGCCCTCGACGTCGTCAACGCGGGCCGGCCGCCGTGCCCGCTGTGCAGCCTCCCGCTCGACCCGGAAGGACACGTATGTCCGCGCCAGAACGGATACCGCCGCGGGGCCTGACGCCCGGCGGGTCGTCCGACGTGACGCCCGGCGGGCCGTCCGACGCATCGTCCGCGCAGAGGCCCGCCGGACCGCCCGCCACGGCGTCCGCCGGACCGTCCCTCGCCACCCTGCTCACCGAGGGCGAGCTGACGGTCCGCGGCCGTATCCGCGACGCCTCCAACGCGGCGCTGTACTGCACCGTCTCCCACCAGGGCCGTGAGGCCGCCTGCGTCTACAAGCCGGTGGCCGGTGAACGGCCCCTGTGGGACTTCCCCGACGGCACCCTCGCCCAGCGGGAGGTCGCCGCGTACGAGGTCTCCGAGGCGACCGGCTGGGGCCTGGTGCCGGTGACCGTGCTGCGCGACGGGCCCTACGGCCGGGGAATGGTCCAGCAATGGATCGACGTCACCCCAGAGGCCGACCTCCTCGCCCTGGTGGACGGCGAGGAACCGGAGCCCGGCTGGAAGGCGATCGGCTTCGCCGAGGCCGGGGACGGGAAGACCGCCCTCCTGGTGCACGCCGACGACGCGCGGCTGCGGCGCCTCGCCGTCCTGGACGCGGTCATCAACAACGCCGACCGCAAGGGCGGCCACCTGCTGCCCGCCGGCGACCGGCTCTACGGCATCGACCACGGCGTCACCTTCCACGCCGAGGACAAGCTGCGCACGCTGCTGTGGGGCTGGGCGGGGGAGCCGCTCACCGCGGAGGCCCTGGAGGTGCTCGGGGCGCTGCGGGAGGCGCTGAAGGACGGCGGGAGCCTGGCCACCCGGCTGGGCGAGCTGATCGCCCCGGCCGAGACGGAGGCCACGCGCGCGCGTGTCGACGCCTTGCTGGCCTCCGGTACCCATCCGGAGCCGGGCGGCGAGTGGCCGGCCATCCCCTGGCCGCCGGTCTGAGCAGCACACTCCGCGACGATCGGCAAGAACGCCTGACCGGTCATCCGCCGTCGTCCGGTTCGTGTACGGAACATCGGTCCGGTTACGCTCGTGTCATGCATGCCTGGCCCGCTTCCGAGGTCCCCGCCCTGCCTGGTCAGGGCCGCGACCTGAGGATCCACGACACCGCGACCGGCGGTCCGGTCACCCTCGACCCCGGTCCCGTCGCCCGTATCTACGTCTGCGGCATCACGCCGTACGACGCGACCCACATGGGGCACGCGGCGACGTACAACGCGTTCGACCTCGTACAGCGCGTGTGGCTCGACACCAAGCGCCAGGTCCACTACGTCCAGAACGTCACCGACGTGGACGACCCCCTCCTGGAGCGGGCCGTCCGGGACGGCGTCGACTGGACCGCCCTCGCCGAGCGGGAGACCGCCCTGTTCCGGGAGGACATGACGGCGCTGCGGATGCTCCCGCCGAAGCACTACATAGGAGCCGTGGAGGCCATACCGGGCATCGTCCCGCTGGTCGAGCGGCTCCGCGACGCGGGCGCCGCCTACGAGCTGGAAGGGGACGTCTACTTCTCCGTCGAGTCCGACCCGCGCTTCGGCCAGGTGTCGAACCTGGACGCCGAGGCGATGCGGCTGCTCTCCGCCGAGCGCGGCGGCGACCCGGACCGGCCGGGCAAGAAGAACCCCCTCGACCCGATGCTGTGGATGGCGGCCCGCGAGGGCGAGCCCAGCTGGGACGGCGGCTCGCTGGGCCGCGGCCGGCCCGGCTGGCACATCGAGTGCGTCGCCATCGCCCTGGACCACCTCGGCATGGGCTTCGACGTCCAGGGCGGCGGCTCCGACCTCGTCTTCCCGCACCACGAGATGGGTGCCTCGCACGCCCAGGTGCTCACCGGCGAGTTCCCGATGGCCAAGGCGTACGTCCACGCCGGCATGGTCGGCCTGGACGGCGAGAAGATGTCCAAGTCCAGGGGCAACCTGGTCTTCGTCTCCCAGCTGCGCCGCGCCGGTGTCGACCCGGCCGCCATCCGTCTCACGCTGCTCGCCCACCACTACCGCTCCGACTGGGAGTGGACCGACCAGGTGCTGCGGGACGCCCAGGCCCGGCTGGAGCGCTGGCGGGCCGCCGTCTCCCGGCCCGACGGCCCGCCCGCCGAGGCGCTGGTCGAGGAGTTGCGCGAGGCCCTCGCCAACGACCTGGACGCCCCGGCCGCGCTCGCCGCGGTCGACCGCTGGGCCGCGCTCCAGCAGGAGTCGGGCGGCACGGACACCGGTGCCCCCGGTGTGGTCTCCCGCGCGGTGGACGCGCTGCTGGGCGTCGCCCTGTAGTGCCCGCACCCCGGTGAAGCGACCGGAGGGCTTCCGCGGTCAACCCGCCGCGGAGGCCCTCCTCCGTGTGCCGGGTCGTGCTCCTCGGCCGGTGGCCGGCCCCACGCCGGCCGGTCCCTTCGCGGAAGGACGCACCGTGGCACTCGACGAAGCACCCGTCGAACGCCCCTTCGCGCGTCGCACCCCGCTCACCGGGGCCGCCGCGGCCGGCGGTGGCCGGACGCCGTCGACGTGTTCCGGCTGGACGCGGCCGGGATCCGGGGCGCCGCGGTCACCCGCACCACCGGTCCGCGGTTTCGCACCTTGACGACGGTCGCCGCCCGGGAGGGCCGTCCCTATCCGTCCGACGCGCGCTTCGACGTCCGGCCCGCCGCGGCCCGGCGCCGAGTCCGCCGCGGCAGCGGTGGACCGGGCCGGGGAGCCAGGGGGCGTGGCGACGCGGAGCACCGCTCCGCCCCCGTCACTCCTCCGAGGAATCCTCGTCGTCGCCGCCGGCCTTCGGCGGCTTCGGCGGCCGGGGACGCCCGCTGGGGCTGTCCCGGCCGTCCCGCAGGAACGGCGGGCCGGGCGGTGCCTCGCCGCCGTCCGCCGTCGCGTGCCCGCCCGGTCCGCCGCCGTCCCGGCGCCGCAGGTACCGCTCGAACTCGCGGGCGATCGCCTCGCCCGACGCCTCCGGCAGCTCCGCGGTGTCCCGCGCCTCCTCCAGCGTCTGGACGTACTCCGCGACCTCGCTGTCCTCGGCGGCCAGCTGGTCCACGCCGACCTGCCAGGCCCGCGCGTCCTCGGCCAGCTCGCCCAGCGGGATGCGTACGTCGATCAGGTCCTCCAGACGGTTCAGGAGGGCCAGCGTGGCCTTCGGGTTGGGCGGCTGCGACACGTAGTGCGGCACCGCCGCCCACAGCGACACGGCCGGCACGCCCGCGTGGGTGCACGCCTCCTGGAGGACGCCGACGATGCCCGTGGGCCCCTCGTACTTGGTCTCCTCCAGGTCCATGCGGCGGGCCAGGTCGGCGTCGGACGTGGTACCGCTGATCGGGACCGGACGGGTGTGCGGGGTGTCACCGAGCAGGGCGCCCAGGATGACCACCAGCTCGACGCCCAGCTCGTGGGCGAAGCCCAGCAGCTCGTTGCAGAACGAGCGCCAGCGCATGGACGGTTCGATGCCGCGGACCAGGACCAGGTCACGCGGCTTGTCGCCACCGACCCGGACCACGGACAGCCGCGTCGTGGGCCAGGTGATCTTGCGGACCCCGGCCTCCATGAACACCGTGGGCCGGTTCACCTGGAAGTCGTAGTAGTCCTCGGCGTCCAGTGCCGCGAAGACCTCGCCCTTCCATTCCCGGTCCAGATGCGCGACCGCGGTGGAGGCGGCGTCACCGGCGTCGTTCCAGCCCTCGAACGCGGCCACCATGACCGGGTCGATCAGCTCGGGAACCCCCTCGAGCTCGATCACCCAGCGCCTCCTTCCGACGTGCCCTCGCTTAACGACCCAACCTTACGGCGTGCGGCGGGGGCGTCCGCAGCCCCCTGCGCGGGGGAGTGAACGGATCACTGCCCCGTTCCCCACGGTCGAACACCCGGCACGGAGCACGGGGTGGAGTCCGGGGCGGGGCCACGCGGGACGGAGCCCGGGGTGGAGTCACGGAGCGGAGCCCAGGGGGGAGCCATGGGGCGCAACCCAAGGGGGAGTCATGAGGCGGAGCCACGCGGTGGGGTCACAGGGCGGGGCGGGGTCACAAGGTGGAGCGCAGCCACTGCTCCACCGACGCGATGTGCACGGTCGCCCAGGAGCGGGCCGCCTCCGCGTCCCGGTCGCGCAGCGCGGCGAGGATCGCGCGGTGTTCGCGCAGGGTGCGGCCGACCGCGTCCTCCTGGGTCAGACCGCGCCAGACCCGGGCCCGGGTGGTCGGCCCGGACAGACCGTCCAGCAGCGAACACAGCACGGTGTTGCCCGACGCCCGCACGATGCCCCGGTGGAACTCCAGATCACAGGCGACCAGGCGCTCCACCGACGGTTCGTCGCCGAGCGCGTCCAACTGGGCGTTCAGCTCGTCCAGTTCCCGCTCGCTGATCGCCGCCGCCGCCATCGCGGTCGCGGCCGGTTCCAGGATGCGGCGTACGGCCAGGAACTCCAGCACCGTGTCGTCGCGGTGGAAGTCGACCACGAAGCTCAGCGCCTCCAGCAGGAGCTGCGGGTCCAGGCTGGTGACATAGGTGCCGTCGCCCTGGCGCACGTCCAGGATGCGGATCAGGGACAGGGCGCGGACGGCCTCGCGCAGCGAGTTGCGGGACAGGCCGAGTTCGTCGGCGAGCCGGCTCTCCTTGGGCAGCCGGTCGCCGGGGCGCAGCGCGCCGGAGACGATCATGCCCTTGATCTTCTCGATCGCCTCGTCGGTGACTGCCACGCTCGGCCTCCTGCTGCCTTCGGCCGGATGCCGCCCAGACATCCGATGTATCAGGCCATTATGGAGGCGGGGCGGACCACCTCCCGCCGCGTGCCTACTTCTTGTCGAGCAGGTCCTGCACCTTGCCGCGCACCTCGTCCGTGGCCAGGCCGCGGATGGTCAGCGTGGTCCGGCGGCGCAGCACGTCGTCCGGGGTCTGGGCCCACTCGTGGTCGCGGGCCCAGACGACCTGCGCCCAGATCTCCGGCGCGTCGGGGTGGATCCGCTCGGCCAGCTCCGGGCTCTCGTTGGCGAGCCGGGCGATGTCCAGGGCCAGCGAACCGTAGTGCGTCGCCAGGTGCTTGGCGGTGTCGGCGGCCATCCGCGGGCCGGGCGCCGGACCGTCCACCAGCAGCCGGTGGGCGATGGCGCGGGGGTTGGCGACACCGGGCAGCGGCAGCTTCTTCGGCAGCGAGGAGACCGGCTCGAAGCCGTCGCCGAGGGGGCGGCCCGGCAGCGCCTGGAGCTTCTGCATCACGGTGCGGCCGATGTGCCGGAAGGTGGTCCACTTGCCGCCCGCGACGGACAGCATGCCGCCCCGGCCCTCGGTGACGACCGTCTCGCGCTTGGCCTTCGCCGTGCTCCCGGGCCCGCCCGGCAGGACGCGCAGCCCCGCGAAGGCGTACGTGATGAGGTCACGGTCGAGCTGCTGGTCCCGGACGGAGAACGCGGCCTCGTCCAGGATCTGGGCTATGTCCTTGTCGTTGACGGCGACGTCGGCCGGGTCGCCCTCGTACTCCTCGTCGGTGGTGCCCAGCAGCAGCATGTCCTCCCAGGGGAGGGCGAAGGTGATGCGGTACTTGTCGATCGGGGTGGCCAGCGCGGCCTTCCAGTGCGAGGTGCGCTTCAGGACCAGGTGCGCGCCCTTGGACAGCCGGATGGAGGGGGCCGCGCCCGGGTCCTCCATCTTGCGCAGGTGGTCGACCCAGGGGCCGGTGGCGTTGAGCACCAGGCGGGCGTCGACGCCGAACTCCTCGCCGGTCAGCCGGTCCTTCAGCTCGGCACCGGTGACCCGGCCCCTGGTGAAGCGCAGTCCGGTGACCGCGGCGTGGTTGAGGACCACGGCGCCCGCCTCGACGGCCGCGCGGACGGTCATCAGCGCCATGCGCGCGTCGTTCATCTGGTCGTCGCCGTAGACGGCCACGGCCTTGAGGTTCTCGGTGCGCAGCTCGGGCACGTCCTGCTGGGCCCTGGCGGGGGAGAGCAGGTGGCCGACGCCGTCGCCGAACGCGGAGAGCGCCGAGTACGCGAAGACACCGGCACCCAGCTTCGCCGCGCCGTGCGGCCCGCCCTTGTACACCGGGAGGTAGAAGGTGAGCGGGTTGGCCAGGTGCGGGGCGACCTGGCGGGAGACCGCACGGCGCTCGAAGTGGTTCTCCGCCACCAGCTTCACCGCGCCGGTCTGCAGGTAGCGCAGGCCGCCGTGGAGCAGCTTGGAGGAGGCGGAGGAGGTGGCACCGGCGAAGTCACCGGCGTCGACCAGAGCCACCCTGAGGCCGGACTGCGCGGCGTGCCAGGCGGTGGAGATGCCGAGGATGCCGCCGCCGATCACGAGGAGGTCGTACGACGCCTGGGAGAGCTGCTCCCGGGTCTCGGCGCGGCTCGGGTTCGAGCCGGACGCCGGGTGCGTGCCCAGGGCAGGTACGGACTGCAGGGTGGACTGAGTGGTCATGGTGGTTCTTACTCCTCGTCCTCAAGCCAGCCCATGGTCCGCTCGACGGCCTTGAGCCAGCTCTTGTACTCGCGGTCGCGGGTGTCCGCGTCCATGCGGGGGGTCCACTCGGCGGCCCGCCGCCAGTTGGCGCGCAGGTCGTCGGTGCTGTTCCAGAAGCCGACGGCCAGGCCGGCGGCGTAGGCGGCGCCGAGGCAGGTGGTCTCGGCGACCATCGGGCGCACCACGGGCGCGTCCAGGAAGTCGGCGAGGGTCTGCATCAGCAGGTTGTTGGAGGTCATGCCACCGTCGACCTTGAGGGTGGTCAGCTCCACACCGGAGTCCTTCGTCATGGCGTCCGCGATCTCCCGCGTCTGCCAGGCGGTGGCCTCCAGCACGGCGCGCGCGAGGTGCGCCTTGGTGACGTACCGGGTCAGGCCGGCGATCACCCCGCGGGCGTCGGAGCGCCAGTACGGGGCGAACAGGCCGGAGAAGGCCGGGACGAAGTAGGCGCCGCCGTTGTCCTCGACCTGCATCGCCAGGGTCTCGATCTCGGCGGCGGTGGAGATCAGGCCCATCTGGTCGCGCATCCACTGCACCAGCGAACCGGTGACGGCGATCGAGCCCTCCAGGGCGTAGACCGGCTTCTGGTCGCCGATCTGGTAGCCGACGGTGGTCACCAGGCCGCTGTAGGAGTTGATGACCTTGTCACCGGTGTTCATCAGCATGAAGGTGCCGGTGCCGTACGTCGACTTGGTCTCGCCCTCGGCGAAGCAGGTCTGGCCGAACAGGGCGGCCTGCTGGTCGCCGAGCGCGGAGGCGACCGGGACGCCGCCGAGCAGCTCACCCAGCGCGCCGCCCTTGATCTCGCCGTACACCTCGGCGGAGGAGCGGATCTCGGGGAGCATCCGCGTCGGCACGCCGATCGACTCGCAGATCCTCTCGTCCCACTCCAGGGTGCGCAGGCTCATCAGCAGGGTGCGGGAGGCGTTGGTGACGTCGGTGACGTGCCGGCCGCCGTCCACGCCGCCGGTCAGGTTCCAGACGACCCAGCTGTCCATGGTGCCGAAGAGCAGGTCGCCCGCCTCGGCGCGCTCACGCAGGCCGTCGACGTTGTCCAGCAGCCAGCGGGCCTTGGGGCCGGCGAAGTAGGAGGCCAGCGGGAGGCCGGTCTCGCGGCGGAAGCGGTCCTGGCCGACGTTGCGGCCCAGCTCCCGGCAGAGGGCGTCGGTGCGGGTGTCCTGCCAGACGATGGCGTTGTGGACGGGCTCGCCGGTGTTCTTGTCCCAGATCAGCGTGGTCTCGCGCTGGTTGGTGATGCCGATGGCCTTGATGTCGTCGCGGGTGATGCCGGCCTTCTCGACGGCCGAGGCGACGACCTGCTGGACGTTGGTCCAGATCTCGGTGGCGTCGTGCTCGACCCAGCCCGGCTTGGGGAAGATCTGCTCGTGCTCCTTCTGGTCGACGGAGACGATGCGTCCGTCGCGGTCGAAGACGATGCAGCGCGAGGAGGTGGTGCCCTGGTCGATCGCGGCGATGAAGGGGCCGGCGGTGTGGGTGTCGGTCACTGTGTGCTCCTGGGGTCCGTGGTGGTGGCGGTGGGGTTCGGCGCGGTTCACGCGAAGGCGACGTTGTACACGCCCGCGGCGATCGCGGCGCCGATCAGCGGACCGGCCACCGGGATCCAGGCGTAGCCCCAGTCGGAGCCGCCCTTGTTGGGCAGCGGCAGGAGGGCGTGCACGATGCGCGGGCCGAGGTCGCGGGCCGGGTTGATCGCGTAACCGGTCGGGCCGCCGAGGGAGAGGCCGATGCCGACCACCACGAACGAGGTGATCAGGATGCCGAGCGCGCCGAGGCCGTCGCCGTTCTGGTTCAGACCCTGGGTCATGATGGCGAGGACCAGGACGAACGTGCCGATGATCTCCGTGGTCATGTTCTGCCACGTGTTGCGGATCTCGGGGCCGGTGGAGAAGATGCCGAGCACCGGGCCCGCGCCCTTCTCCCGGGCCTCCACCGACTTGGCCGAGGTGGTCTGGGCGCCGGGGCCGCCGACGACCTCCTTGTCGGTGAGGTGGGCGTGGAACTGGCCGTAGTAGGCGAGCCACACCAGGGTCGCCCCGATCATGGCGCCGAGGAGCTGGCCGGCCCAGTAGACGGGGACGTCGCCCCAGTTGCCGTCCTTGATCGCCAGGGCCAGCGTGAGCGCCGGGTTCAGGTGGGCGGCGGAGAGCGGGGCGGAGATGTAGGCGCCCATCATGACCGCGAAGCCCCAGCCGAGGGCGATGGCCACCCAGCCGGCGTTCAGCGCCTTGGAGGCCTTGAGCGTGACGGCGGCGCAGACCCCGCCGCCGAGCAGGATGAGTATGGCGGTACCGATGGTCTCGCCGATGAAGATGTCGGAGCTGGACACCCGCGACTCCTTTGTCCTTCGTCCAGGGAAGCCGAACCCCCGGGTCCGTCCGGGTGTTCTGGCGCCCTCATGGGAATGAGAGCGTTGCCGGCCCTTGGCGTCGTCCACTCTAACGCTTATTGCCGGTAGGTGTTCGACAATGCCGACCGATGGACGGAGTCTCATCCCGACATCGCACGCCCGTCAAGAGTCCTGTTGTCGAAAACACGATCGTTATTGATCGGTTCTTCTCGGTGATCTTTCGGGTGGAGGTGTCGCCATATGGGCAGTTTGACAAAATTTGCCCGGTCTCAGGGGTGGGCGAACAGCCGGGGCGCCACCTCGGCGCCCCGGTCGCCGCCGGTCCGGACAAGCGTCAGAAACGCCCGGCGCCCAGGTCCCGGGAGACCGCGCGGGCGCAGTCCCGCACCGCCGCGATCAGCTCCGGGCGCAGCTCGCCCTCGTGGCAGATCCGCTCCACGGCGCCCGTGATGCCGACCGAGCCGACCGGCATGCGCCGGCGGTCGTGGATGGGGGCGGCGATCGAGGCGACGCCCTCCCAGGTCTCCTCGATGTCCGCCGCGTAGCCACGCGCGCGCGTGAGGTCCAGCACGTGCTCGAAGGCGTCCGGCTCGCAGATCGTCCGGTCGGTGAACGCCTTGCGCTCGGTGTCCAGCGCCTCGCTGTGCGCGACCGGGTCGTAGGCGGAGAGCACCTTGCCCAGCGCGGTGGAGTGCAGCGGCTGCATGGCGCCGATCTCCAGCACCTGCCGGCTGTCGTCGGGCCGGAAGACGTGGTGCACGATCAGCACGCCCCGCTGGTGCAGCACGCCCAGGTGGACGCTCTCGCCGCTGGAGCGGGCCAGGTCGTCCGCCCACACCAGGGCGCGCGCCCGCAGCTCGTGCACGTCCAGGTAGGTGGTGCCCAGGCGCAGCAGCTCCGCCCCCAGCTGGTAGCGCCCGGAGGCGGGGTCCTGCTCGACGAAGCCCTCCTGCTGGAGAGTGCGCAGTATGCCGTGGGCGGTGCCCTTGGCCAGACCCAGTGACGAGGCGATGTCCGACAGGCCGAGCCGCCGCTCGCCGCCCGCGAGCAGCCGCAGCATCGCGGCCGCCCGTTCGAGCGACTGGATGTTCCGTGCCATCGCCGTCCCGCCTCCGTCCCGTCCTGCCGTCGACGTGCGACGTCGCTTCCACTGTTCGGCAATGCCGAACACTACCGGTCCATGCTGACCTCTCGCCAATGGTCGGTGCGCAACTGTGGCACTCCTCGGCCACGTGGGCACCCACCGCGGCGCCCCAGGGGCGTCCGCGCCACCGCGGCCGCGCACGGCGCCCTTCGGCCACCGCCCCCCGCACACCGCGGCGCCCCGGCACCTCGGAATCCCGGCCCCGCGCACTGCGCGGTGCCCCGACGCCCCGGCCCCGCGCACTGCGGCGCTCCGGCGCCTCGCACTACGGCATCCCGGCACCTCGGTGCCCGGCGCCCCGCCCCCGCGATGCGCACGCCCCCGACCCGGCGCCGCGTCTCGTCCTCGTCCGTCCCATGGACGCCCCGACCGCCGGCTCCGCCTCCCGGCTACCCTGGCGAGGTGCGCCCTCCCGGTGTGTTGTGTACCGATGCCCCCGGGAAGCCGCAAAGCCGACAGCCGTCGCACCCTAGGGAGCCCGTCCATGGCCTCGTCGCCGTCCACCCCGTCCGCCGACACCCGGACCCGTGTCACCGCCCTGCGCGAGGCGCTCGCCACCCGCGTGGTGGTCGCCGACGGCGCGATGGGCACCATGCTGCAGGCGCAGAACCCCACGCTGGACGACTTCCAGCAGCTGGAGGGCTGCAACGAGGTGCTGAACCTGACCCGGCCGGACATCGTCCGCTCGGTCCACGAGGAGTACTTCGCGGTCGGCGTGGACTGCGTGGAGACCAACACCTTCGGCGCCAACCACTCAGCCCTCGGCGAGTACGACATCGCGCACCGGGTCCACGAGCTGTCCGAGGCCGGCGCCCGGGTGGCCCGCGAGGTGGCCGACGAGTTCGCCGCGAGGGACGGCCGGCAGCGCTGGGTCCTGGGCTCCATGGGCCCCGGCACCAAGCTCCCCACCCTCGGGCACGCCCCGTACGGAGTACTGCGCGACGCCTACCAGCGCAACGCCGAGGGCCTGGTCGCCGGCGGCGCCGACGCCCTGCTGGTGGAGACCACGCAGGACCTGCTCCAGACCAAGTCCGCCGTGCTCGGCGCCCGCCGCGCCCTGGACGCCCTCGGCGTCGACCTGCCGGTGATCGTGTCGGTGACCGTCGAGACCACCGGCACGATGCTGCTCGGCTCGGAGATCGGCGCGGCGCTGACCGCGCTGGAGCCGCTGGGCATCGACATGATCGGCCTGAACTGCGCCACCGGCCCGGCCGAGATGAGCGAGCACCTGCGCTTCCTGGCCCGGCACTCGCGCGTCCCGCTGTCCTGCATGCCCAACGCCGGCCTGCCGGTCCTGGGCAAGGACGGCGCCCACTACCCGCTGGGTGCCGTCGAGCTGGCGGACGCGCAGGAGACGTTCGTGCGCGAGTACGGCCTGTCGCTGGTGGGCGGCTGCTGCGGGACCACGCCGGAGCACCTGCGCCAGGTCGTGGAGCGGGTCCGGGGGCTCGCCCCGGCCGAGCGCGATCCGCGCCCCGAGCCGGGCGCCGCCTCCCTGTACCAGTCGGTGCCGTTCCGCCAGGACACCTCCTACCTGGCCATCGGCGAGCGGACCAACGCCAACGGGTCGAGGAAGTTCCGCGAGGCCATGCTGGAGGGCCGCTGGGACGACTGCGTGGAGATGGCCCGGGACCAGATCCGCGAGGGCGCGCACATGCTGGACCTGTGCGTGGACTACGTCGGCCGGGACGGCGTCGCCGACATGGAGGAGCTGGCCGGCCGCTTCGCCACCGCCTCCACCCTCCCCATCGTGCTGGACTCCACCGAGGTCCCCGTCATCCGCGCCGGGCTGGAGAAGCTGGGCGGCCGGGCGGTGATCAACTCGGTGAACTACGAGGACGGCGACGGCCCCGAGTCCCGGTTCGCGAAGGTGACCGCGCTCGCCCGGGAGCACGGGGCGGCGCTGATCGCGCTGACCATCGACGAGGAGGGGCAGGCCCGCACCGCGGAGAAGAAGGTCGAGATCGCCGAACGGCTGATCGCGGACCTGACCGGGAACTGGGGCATCCGCGAGGAGGACATCCTGGTGGACTGCCTGACCTTCACCATCTGCACCGGTCAGGAGGAGTCCCGCCGGGACGGGGTGGCCACCATCGAGGGCATCCGCGAGCTGAAGCGCCGTCACCCGCGGGTGCAGACCACCCTCGGCCTGTCGAACATCTCCTTCGGTCTCAACCCGGCCGCCCGGATCCTGCTGAACTCGGTCTTCCTGGACGAGTGCGTGAAGGCGGGTCTGGACTCCGCGATCGTGCACGCCTCGAAGATCCTGCCGATCGCGCGGTTCGACGAGGAGCAGGTCACCACCGCCCTGGACCTGATCTACGACCGGCGCCGCGAGGGCTACGACCCGCTGCAGAAGCTCATGCAGCTGTTCGAGGGCGCCACGGCCAAGTCGCTGAAGGCGTCCAAGGCCGAGGAACTGGCCGCGCTGCCGCTGGAGGAGCGCCTCCAGCGGCGGATCATCGACGGCGAGCGCAACGGTCTGGAGGCGGACCTGGACGCGGCGCTGGCGGCCCGCCCGGCGCTGGAGATCGTCAACGAGGTGCTGCTGGAGGGCATGAAGGTGGTCGGTGAGCTGTTCGGCTCCGGCCAGATGCAGCTGCCGTTCGTCCTCCAGTCCGCGGAGGTGATGAAGACCGCGGTCGCGTACCTGGAACCGCACATGGAGAAGACCGACGAGGCGGGCAAGGGCACGATCGTGCTGGCCACGGTGCGCGGCGACGTGCACGACATCGGCAAGAACCTGGTCGACATCATCCTGTCCAACAACGGCTACAACGTCGTCAACCTCGGGATCAAGCAGCCGGTGTCGGCGATCCTGGAGGCGGCCGAGGAGCACAAGGCCGATGTGATCGGCATGTCCGGGCTGCTGGTGAAGTCCACGGTGATCATGAAGGAGAACCTGGAGGAGCTCAACCAGCGGGGCATGGCCGCCGACTTCCCCGTCATCCTCGGCGGCGCCGCCCTCACCCGCGCCTACGTCGAGCAGGACCTCCACGAGATCTACGAGGGCGAAGTCCGCTACGCGCGGGACGCGTTCGAGGGGCTGCGGCTGATGGACGCGCTCATCGGCATCAAGCGCGGCGTGCCCGGCGCCAAGCTCCCCGAGCTGCGCCGGCGCCGGGTGCGGGCCGCGACCGCGGAGGTCGAGGAGCGCCCGGAGGCCGGACACGTCCGCTCCGACGTCGCCGTCGACAACCCGGTCCCCGAGCCCCCCTTCTGGGGCACCCGCGTCATCAAGGGCATCCAGCTCAAGGAGTACGCCTCCTGGCTGGACGAAGGCGCCCTGTTCAAGGGCCAGTGGGGGCTGAAGCAGGCCCGCACCGGGGACGGACCGTCGTACGAGGAACTGGTCGAGAGCGAGGGACGGCCCCGGCTGCGCGGCCTGCTGGACCGGCTCCAGACGGAGAACCTGCTGGAAGCGGCCGTGGTCTACGGCTACTTCCCGTGCGTCTCCAAGGACGACGACCTCATCGTCCTCGACGACGACGGCAACGAGCGCACCCGCTTCACCTTCCCCCGCCAGCGGCGCGGCCGGCGCCTGTGCCTGGCCGACTTCTTCCGCCCGGAGGAGTCCGGCGAGAAGGACGTCGTCGGCTTCCAGGTCGTCACCGTCGGCTCCCGCATCGGCGAGGAGACCGCCCGCATGTTCGAGGCCAACGCCTACCGCGACTACCTCGAACTGCACGGCCTGTCGGTCCAGCTCGCCGAGGCCCTCGCCGAGTACTGGCACGCCCGCGTCCGCTCCGAACTGGGCTTCGCCGGCGAGGACCCCGACGAGATGCAGGGCATGTTCGAGCTGAAGTACCGGGGCGCCCGCTTCTCCCTGGGCTACGGCGCCTGCCCGGACCTGGAGGACCGGGCGAAGATCGCCGCCCTGCTGGAGCCGGAGCGGATCGGCGTCCACCTGTCGGAGGAGTTCCAGCTCCACCCCGAACAGTCCACCGACGCCATCGTGATCCACCACCCCGAGGCCAAGTACTTCAACGCCCGCTGAGGCACCGTCGGGCGCTTGGCTCCCGGGCGACGTACACTGGTCGGTCCACCGCAGGCCGGTTCCCTCCCGGGAACCGGCCTGATCGCCCCTCAAGGAGGTAAGTGGATGACCAGTACGGCCCGCTCGCTGGGTACCCCTCCGCACGTTCTCGGCTCCGTCCGGCCGGGGGACACCCCGACGGCCGGAGGACCCGCGCTCCAGGCCGTGCTCCTGGACATGGACGGAACCCTGGTGGACACCGAGGGCTTCTGGTGGGACGTGGAGCGGGAGGTCTTCGCCGGGCTCGGGTACGCCCTGGACGACTCCTGGCGCCATGTCGTGGTCGGCGGCCCCATGACCCGCAGCGCGGGCTTCCTGATCGAGGCCACCGGCGCCGACATCCCGCTGGCCGAGCTCACCGTGCTGCTCAACGACGGCTTCGAGAAGCGCATCGACCGGGCGCTGCCTCTCATGCCGGGCGCCCGGCGGCTGCTGTCCGAGCTGACCGAGCACGAGATCCCCACCGCCCTGGTCTCCGCCTCCCACCGGCGCATCATCGACCGGGTGCTCACCTCGCTCGGCGCCCACCACTTCGCCCTGACGGTCGCGGGCGACGAGGTGCCGCGCACCAAGCCGTACCCGGATCCGTACCTGACCGCCGCCGCCGGACTCGGCGCGGATCCCCACAGATGCGCCGTCATCGAGGACACCGCGACCGGCGTCGCCGCCGCCGAGGCCGCGGGCTGCCATGTCGTCGCGGTTCCGTCCGTCGCCCCCATCGCACCGGCCCCCCGGCGCACTGTCGTGTCCTCGCTGGAACAGGTCGACCTGGCATTTCTACGCGAGTCGATGACGCACACGCGCCAGGCGTTCACCCAGCGTGCGTCGGCGAAAGAGGGGTAATTGGCGGAACACCCGCCGGAGGGTCGAGAAGAAGCGTGGCGGAGGGGTTTCGAAGGGTAATTCCCGGTCTGCGGACGGCTGAATTCAATGCCTCGGGAACCCTCCTGTCCGTGTGACGTTCCCCACGCTCCCGGGGGTCGACAGAAGGCTGTGCCTGTGCTGTCCGCCGTACGGCCCGGGATGTCGTGGTGACCATGTGTCCTGATTGGTGAAACCCTGCACTAATCCTTCCACTGTCGGGTTTTCGGTGTGTCCACGCCCGGTTTCGCTGCGTGATGGGGGCTCAGCTCCGGCGGCTGCGAACTGCCGTGCGGACGCGGACTAATCTCATCGCGAGAACCCCAGCCCTTACCCCCGTGATCGGCCGCGACACCCCTGCAAGCCGGATGCACGGAATCGACAGCCCTGGAGAATCCCGAGCATGAACCGTAAGACTTTGGTGCTGCCGGCCGTGGTCGGCCTGCTCGCGCCGGTGCTCGCCGCGTGCGGCGGCTCCGACAGCGGCAGTGGCGGCGGAGACGCGATCGTCGTCGGCACCACGGACCGGTTCACCGCCACGAAGGAGGCCCCCGCGCCCCTCGACCCGGCGTGGGCGTACGACGTCGGTCTCTGGAACATCCTGCGCCAGACCCAGCAGACGCTCATGATCCAGCCGCGTGGTGACGGCGAGCCGGTGCCCGAGGCCGCCGAGCAGTGCGGCTTCACCGACACGGGCAACGAGCGGTACTCCTGCACCCTGCGGGACGGCCTGAAGTTCGCCGACGGTGACGCCATCACCGCCGCCGACGTGAAGTACTCCATCGAGCGGGCCATCGCCATCCAGGCCGACACCGGTGTCTCCTCGCTGCTGTCCACCGTCGACACCGTCGAGACGCAGGGCGACCGCGAGGTGATCTTCCACCTCAACACCGCCGACGCCACCTTCCCGTACAAGCTGTCGACCCCCGTCGCCGGCATCGTCGACTCCGACGACTACGCCAAGGACGAGCTGCGCGAGGGCTTCGAGATCTCCGGCTCCGGCCCCTACACCTTCAAGGCGGAGACCGAGGGCGACGAGCTGACCAAGGCCGTGTTCACCAAGAACCCCAACTACAAGGGGAGTCTGACGGTGAACAACGACAAGGTCGAGATGGTCTCGTACGCCGACGCCGAGACGATGGGGACCGACCTCGAGAACGGCGACATCGACGTGATGACGCGTGCGATGACGCCCGACCAGATCGACACGCTGTCCAAGGCCTCCGGCGGCGCCGTCGACCTGGTCGAGGTGTCCGGCCTGGAGATCCGCTACCTCGCCTTCAACACCGAGGCCGAGACCGTCAAGAACAAGGCCGTCCGCCAGGCGATGGCCCAGCTGATCAACCGCAGCGAACTGGTTTCCAAGGTCTACGGCTCCCAGGCCGAGCCGCTGTACTCGATGGTCCCGGCGACCATCACCGGCCACTCCAACTCGTTCTTCAACACGTACGGCGACCCGAGCGTCGACAAGGCGAAGGCGAAGCTGGCACAGGCCGGCATCAGCACGCCGGTGAAGCTGACGCTGCACTACACCACCGACCACTACGGCGCGGCCGCCAAGACGGAGTTCGAGGAGCTGCAGAAGCAGCTCAACGACAGCGGTCTCTTCGACGTCGACATCAAGGGCACCGTCTGGGACAAGTACCGGGAGGGGCAGAAGGAGCACGAGTACGACGTCTTCGGCATGGGCTGGTTCCCCGACTTCCCGGACGCCGACAGCTTCATCGCGCCGTTCCTCGACAAGAACAACACCCTGTACCTGCCGTACGCCAACAGCGAGATCATCGACAAGCTGATCCCGGAGTCCCGCCGCGAGGCCGACCGGCTGTCCGCCACCGACAGCCTGACGAAGATCCAGGACCGCGTCGCCGAGGACGTACCACTGCTGCCGCTGTGGCAGGGCAAGCAGTACGTCGCCACCCGCGACGACATCACCGGCACCGCCTACCTGCTCAACTCCGCCTCCTCGCTCCAGCTCTGGGAGCTGGGCCGCGGCGTCAGCGACTGAGCGGGCCCACCCGCACACCGAAAGGGCGCCCCTCCTCTTCCGGGGAGGGGCGCCCTTCGTGTCGCCGTGCCGCCGCGAACGGGCTACTGCGCGCCGGGGCGCACCAGTCCGCTCTCGTACGCGTACACCGCGGCCTGCACCCGGTCGCGCAGCCCCAGCTTGGTCAGGACGTGCCCGACATGCGTCTTGACGGTCGTCTCGCTGACGAACAGATCGGCGGCGATCTCCGCGTTGGACAGGCCGCGCGCCACCAGCTTCAGCACCTCCACCTCACGCTCGGTCAGCGTGTGCAGGGTGTCCGGCACCGGCTCCTCGCCCGAGGGCAGATGGGTCGCGTACTTGTCGAGCAGCCGCTTGGTGATGCTCGGCGCGAGCATCGCCTCACCGGCCGCCACCACCCGGATCGCCTGTACCAGCTCGTTGGCCGGGGCGTCCTTCAACAGGAAGCCGCTGGCCCCGGCCCGCAGCGCCTCCACCACGTACTCGTCGAGGTCGAAGGTGGTCAGCACCAGCACCTTCGCCGGGCCGTCCCGACCGGGGCCGGTGATCTGCCGGGTCGCCTCCACGCCGTCCATCCGCGGCATACGGATGTCCATCAGGACCACATCGGGCTGCAACGCCCGCACCTGGTCCAGAGCTTGGAGGCCGTCCCCGGCCTCGCCGACGACCGCGATGTCCTGCTCCGCTTCCAGGATCATCCGGAAGCCCGTACGCAGCAGCGGCTGGTCGTCGACCAGTAGGACGCGGATGGCCACGTAAGTCTCCTTCGCTAGTCCGGCCCCATTCTGCCCTGCGGCCGAGGCGCCGGACCCGGCCGGGGCGCTACGCCCGGCCGCCCCCTCCCGGCCCGGCCGCCACCACCGGCAGCGGATACGGCGGGGGAGTGCCGCCGAACTCCGGACAGTGCGCCCGGTGGTCGCACCAGCCGCACAGCTTGGTGGGACGCGGCCGCCACTCGCCCGTCTCGGTCGCCAGCCGGATCGCGTCCCACAGCGCCAGCAGCTTGCGCTCGACCCGCTCCAGGTCGGCGACGACCGGGTCGTACGTCAGCACGTCACCGCTGCCCAGGTAGACCAGCTGCAGCCGGCGGGGGACGACCTTCTTCAGCCGCCACACCACCAGCGCGTAGAACTTCATCTGGAACAGCGCGCCCTCGGAGTACTCCGGCCGGGGCGCCCTGCCCGTCTTGTAGTCGACGATCCGCACCTCGCCGGTGGGCGCCACGTCGACCCGGTCGATGATGCCGCGCAGCCGCAGTCCGGACTCCAGCTCCGTCTCGACGAACAGCTCCCGCTCGGCCGGCTCCAGCCGGCTCGGGTCCTCCAGCGTGAACCAGCGCTCCACGAGCCGCTCCGCCTCGGCCAGCCAGCGCGCCAGCCGCTCGCCGTCCGGGTCGTCGGCGAACAGCTCCCCCACCTCGGGCCTGGTCTCCCGCAGCCGGTCCCACTGGCCGGGCACCAGGGCCTTCGCACGCGGCGGGGTGCGCTCGGCCGCCGGGGCGTCGAAGAGCCGCTCCAGCACCGCGTGCACCAGCGTGCCCCGGGTCGCCGCCTCGCTCGGCTTCTCCGGGAGCCGGTCGATCACCCGGAACCGGTACAGCAGCGGGCACTGCATGAAGTCGCCGGCCCGCGAGGGCGAGAGCGAGACGGGAGGTGCGGCGACGGACCGGGGGGAGGGGGCGGCGGGCTCCACCACGGAGGCCACGGAGGTCACGGCGGCTGCCGAGGCCGCCGCGACCGCCGCTCCCTCGCCCGCCTCCGGCGCCGCTGCCACCACTCCCTCGCCCGCCCCCGCCTCCGGCGCCGCTGCCACCCCCGGCGCCGCCGGTCCGGCCGGTACCGGCGGGTCCACCGTCGGTGCGGGACCGGTGGGACCGGCGGTACCGGCGGGACCTCCCACCGCGCCCTCGATGCTCGTCTCCATGCGACAGACCCTACGGCCCGCCACTGACACCGGCCCAGCCACGCCGGTGACGCCCGTGACGCGCGGGAGCGGTGGAGAGCGGAGGAGAGCAGGCGGAGCACAGGGGTGCCGGGGCGGAAGGGGGCGAGCGGGCCGCATACCATCGACATGAGACCCTTCCGCCCGGCAGGAGCGGAAGACGCTTCGAACGAGGGGAAACCGTGGACGTGAGCGGCGGGAGCGGGCAGCCGCGGTCCGGCAGCGACGAGCCGGCCGAGCACCACCCGGGGTCTACGGCCCCGTCCCCCGGCTCCGCGCGCCCCGGCCGGCCCCAGGACGGCGGCCCCGACCGCCCCGACGCCCCTCCTCCCGGCCCCGCCTCCGCCGAGGGGGCCCCGGCGGCACAGGACCCGGACGGTCCCGGCGGGGGCGCGGAGGAGGACGGCACGCGCCGGGACGGCCCCGGCGGCCGGTCCGGCCGTACGGCTCCCGGCGACCGCCCCGCCCCGTCCCCGCCCGGCGGCGCACCGGGAACCGCGGCTCCACAGACCCCGGCGGCCCCGGCCGGCCCCCGCCCCCCGCGCCGCCCCCGCGAACCCGGCGGCGGCCTGCTGATGGGCCGCCCGTTCGGCGTCCCGGTCTACGTCGCTCCCAGCTGGTTCCTGGTCGCCGCCCTGATCACCTGGGTGTTCGGCGGCCAGCTCGACCGCGTCCTGCCCGAGCTGGGCGCCGCCCGGTACCTGGTCTCCCTCTTCTTCGCGGTCGCCTTCTACGCCTCCGTCCTCGTTCACGAACTCGCCCACACCGTCGCCGCCCTCCGCTTCAAGCTCCCGGTCCGCCGCATCCAGCTCCAGTTCTTCGGCGGCGTCTCCGAGATCGAGAAGGAGGCCGAGACCCCCGGCCGCGAATTCGTCCTGGCCTTCGTCGGCCCGCTGCTCTCCCTCGTCCTCGCCGGCGTCTTCTACCTCGCCCTGCTGCCCGTCGAGCCCGGTACCGTGCCCGGCGTCCTGCTGGCCGGTCTGATGATCTCCAACCTCATCGTGGCCGTCTTCAACCTCCTCCCCGGCCTCCCCCTGGACGGCGGCCGCATGCTCCGCGCCGTCGTCTGGAAGATCACCGGCAAACCGATGAGCGGCACGGTCGCCGCCGCCTGGGTGGGCCGCTTCCTCGCCGTCTCCGTCCTGATCGGCCTTCCCCTGCTCACCCAGGCCGGCGCCCTCGGCTCCGACGCCGTGGACAACGTCGGCATGGACACCGTCATGGACGCCCTGCTGGCCGCCATCCTCGCCGCGATCATCTGGACCGGCGCCGGCAACAGCCTGCGCATGGCCCGCCTGCGCGAACACCTCCCCGAGCTGCGCGCCCGCAACCTCACCCGGCGCGCGGTCCCCGTCGAGACCGACACCCCCCTCTCCGAGGCGCTGCGCCGCGCCAACGCGGCCGGTGCCCGCGCCCTGGTCGTCGTCGACGCCGAGGGCGCCCCGCTCTCCCTGGTCCGCGAGGCCGCCATCGTCGGCGTACCCGAACACCGCCGCCCCTGGGTCGCGGTCAGCGGCCTCGCCCAGGACCTCACCGAGGGCATGCGCGTCTCGGCCGAGCTGGCCGGCGAGGAACTGCTGGACGCCCTGCGCGCCACCCCCGCCACCGAGTACCTGGTGACCGAGGAGACCGGCGAGATCTACGGCGTCCTGTCCGCCGCCGACGTCGAACGGGCCTTCGTCAAGGCCATGGCCCGGCCGAGCTGAACCCGTCCCGGAGCGGCACGGGGAACCGCGCGAGCGACCGCGCACGGCCCGCGCCGCCCGGTGCGCTCCCGCCCCCGCCCCCTTCGCCGGTAAAGCCCCCGGCAGACAACCGGTAGGCTGGTCACATGTCCGAACCGACCGGTGCCGCCCGCAGGCGCGGGCCCTTCAAGGTCGGGGACCAGGTTCAGCTGACCGACCCCAAGGGCCGCCACTACACGTTCACGCTCGAGGCCGGGAAGAACTTCCACACCCACAAGGGTTCCTTCCCCCACGACGAGCTGATCGGCGCTCCCGAGGGCAGCGTTGTCCGTACCACCGGGAACGTCGCCTACCTCGCGCTGCGCCCCCTGCTCCCCGACTACGTCCTGTCCATGCCCCGCGGCGCCGCCGTGGTCTACCCCAAGGACGCGGGGCAGATCCTCGCCTTCGCCGACATCTTCCCCGGCGCGCGCGTCGTGGAGGCCGGGGTCGGCTCCGGCTCGCTGAGCAGCTTCCTGCTGCGCGCCATCGGCGACCAGGGCATGCTGCACTCCTACGAGCGCCGCGAGGACTTCGCCGACATCGCGCGCGGCAACGTGGAGCGGTACTTCGGCGGCCCGCACCCCGCCTGGCAGCTCACCGTCGGCGACCTCCAGGACAACCTGTCCGACACCGACGTCGACCGCGTCATCCTCGACATGCTCGCCCCCTGGGAGTGCCTGGAGGCCGTCTCCAAGGCACTCGTCCCCGGCGGCATCCTGTGCTGCTACGTGGCGACCACCACCCAGCTCGCCCGGACCGTCGAGTCCATCCGGGAGATCGGCTGCTTCAACGAGCCGACCTCCTGGGAGACCATGATCCGCAACTGGCACGTCGAGGGCCTGGCCGTCCGCCCGGACCACCGGATGATCGGCCACACCGGTTTCCTGCTCACCGCCCGCCGCCTCGCCGACGGCGTGGAACCGCCCATGCGCCGCCGCCGGCCCGCGAAGGGCGCCTACGGCGAGGACTACACCGGCCCCAACGCCGACGGGGGCACCGGTCGCTGACCCGGCCCGCCACCCGTACCAACGCGGCGACGCCGTGGTCGAGTTCCCGGATCCGTCCGGGAACTCGACCACGGCGTCGCCGCGTTGACAGGGCACCATCACGAACCGGCCGGGCCGGGACGCGCCCGGGTACCCACCCCGCCGTTCCCCCGCACTGTGACGTGTGGCACGATGCTGGACACCCCACCGGCACAGCCCTCACAGGAGACGCTCCTCGTGCAGCACCCCGCCGTCCCGGAACTGGCACACACGCGTACCCGCCCGATCCACTGGGTCGCCACCGCAACCGCCGTCGCCGCCGTGGTGGCCCTCTCCTCGGTCCTGCAGCCCGACGCCGCGACAGCGGCCCAGGCGGCGCGCCCCAAGGCCCAGCAGGCCCGGAGCCAGGCCGCGCCGCCCGATCCCGCGGACGTCACGTTCCCCCTGGACTGCGGCCCGGTGAAGGCCGTCGTCCAGAAGAAGGCGTCCGGCGACCTGGACGGCGACGGCCGCCCGGAGACGGTCGCCGTGGTGCACTGCGACGCCCCCATGGGCACCCCGCCCGACGGCGTCTACGTCCTCACCTCGGGCGGCGACGGCGAACCCCGGGTGGTCGCGACGCTGGTCGGCCCCGAGGAGCGCCGGACCGTCACCGACCTCTCCGTCACCGGCGGCGCCGTCCTCGCCACGTACCTCGGCTACTCGTCGGCCGACGTACCCAGTTGCTGCCCGGACGTCGAGGAAGACGCGAAGTGGCGCTGGAACAACGGCGCGTTCGTCCGCTCCACGCCCGCCGAGGCCCACGCGGTGTGAGCGGGAACGGCGCCGTCCGAAGGTGAGACATCAGACATCGGTCACGGACTGTACGCAATAGGTTGCGATTTGGTCACTCTGCGTCCGGTCCGTAGACCTCGACGCTGTCCGAAACCCGACGTACGTGGATGCACTCGCCCGGACACTCCTTCGCCGAGTCGACCACGTCGGTCAGGAGCGGCAACGGCACCGGCGTGGTCGCCCCCTTGGCCCGCAGCAGCTCGTCGTCCCCGCCCTTGACGTAGGCGAGACCGTCGATGTCCAGCTCGAACACCTCGGGCGCGTACTGCGCGCAGATGCCGTCGCCGGTACACAGGTCCTGATCGATCCAGACCTCCAGCGCCTCAGCGGTGGCCCCGGCCTCCTGTTGCACGATCGTCTCTCCTGCCGTTTCTGCGCCGAGCGGCGGGAATCCGGCCAGCTCTGACGGGTGTTGAACACTTCGAGCCTACCGCCGCCTGCTTTCCCGACGTGTTCCGTGGGTATTCCCCTGGCGTGAGGGAGAGCGCAAGGGTGAAGATCGGACACACCCCGACCGTCTTTGTGATCTAGGGGTTTCAATCGACACCCACCCAGGTAGGGTCTGGAAGCGTCCAGCTCCCCTTGGAGGAGGTGAGGACCGTGGCAGCCCACGACGACGACATGAACCGCGGCATCCGCCCGGGACACGGGTCCGACGACCCGACCGGACAGATCGCCTATCTTGAGCAGGAGATCGCCGTCCTGCGACGCAAGCTCGCCGACTCTCCGCGGCACACGAGAATCCTCGAAGAGCGGATCGTCGAGCTGCAGACCAATCTGGCCGGCGTATCCGCGCAGAACGAGCGACTGGCCAATACACTCCGCGAGGCCCGCGACCAGATCGTGGCCCTCAAGGAGGAGGTCGACCGGTTGGCGCAGCCGCCGGCCGGCTTCGGTGTCTTCCTGCAGGCGAACGAGGACGGCACGGCCGACATCTTCACCGGGGGCCGCAAGCTCCGGGTGAACGTCAGCCCCAGCGTCGAGCTGGACGACCTGCGCCGAGGCCAGGAAGTCATGCTCAACGAGGCGCTCAA
This sequence comes from Streptomyces sp. SYSU D01066-1, assembly GCF_054956795.1. Classification (NCBI taxonomy): domain Bacteria; kingdom Bacillati; phylum Actinomycetota; class Actinomycetes; order Kitasatosporales; family Streptomycetaceae; genus Streptomyces; species Streptomyces sp. SYSU D01066-1. Next base: position 133,004 of record NZ_JBUDHV010000003.1, read on the forward strand.
CGTGGTCGAGGCCATGGCGTTCGAGAGCGTCGGCGACATCGTCACCCTCAAGGAGGTCCTGGAGGACGGCGAGCGCGCCCTGGTGCTGGGGCACACCGACGAGGAGCGCGTGGTCCGGCTCGCCGAGCCATTGCGCGGCATCACCATCCGCGCCGGTGACGCCCTCCTGCTCGAACCCCGCTCGGGTTACGTCTACGAGGTCGTCCCCAAGAGCGAGGTCGAGGAACTCGTCCTCGAAGAGGTCCCCGACATCGGCTACGAGCAGATCGGCGGCCTCGGCGGACAGATCGAGATGATCCGCGACGCGGTCGAGCTCCCGTATCTCTATCCCGACCTGTTCAAGGAGCACGAGCTGCGTCCGCCCAAGGGCGTGCTGCTCTACGGCCCGCCCGGCTGCGGCAAGACGCTCATCGCCAAGGCGGTCGCGAACTCGCTGGCCAAGAAGGTCGCCGAGGTCACCGGCCAGGCCGCCGGCAAGAGCTTCTTCCTGAACATCAAGGGCCCCGAGCTGCTGAACAAGTACGTCGGCGAGACCGAGCGGCAGATCCGCCTGGTCTTCCAGCGGGCCCGGGAGAAGGCCAGCGAGGGCACCCCCGTCATCGTCTTCTTCGACGAGATGGAGTCCCTCTTCCGCACCCGCGGCTCCGGTGTCAGCTCGGACGTGGAGAACACCATCGTCCCCCAGCTGCTCGCCGAGATCGACGGCGTGGAGGGCCTGCAGAACGTGGTCGTGATCGGCGCCTCCAACCGTGAGGACATGATCGACCCCGCCATCCTGCGGCCCGGCCGGCTCGATGTGAAGATCAAGATCGAGCGTCCGGACGCCGAGGCGGCCAAGGACATCTTCGGCAAGTACCTCACCGAGCGCCTCCCGCTCCACGAGGACGATCTGAAGGAGCACGACAAGGACAAGGCGGCCACCGTCCAGAGCATGATCCAGACGGCGGTGGAACAGATGTACGCCGAATCCGAGGAGAACCGCTTCCTGGAGGTCACCTACGCCAATGGCGACAAGGAAGTCCTCTACTTCAAGGACTTCAATTCCGGCGCCATGATCGAGAACATCGTGGGCCGCGCCAAGAAAATGGCGATCAAGGACTTCCTGGAGAAGAACCAGAAGGGTCTGCGCGTCTCCCACCTCCTCCAGGCGTGTGTGGACGAGTTCAAGGAGAACGAGGACCTGCCCAACACCACCAACCCGGACGACTGGGCCCGCATCTCCGGGAAGAAGGGCGAGCGGATCGTGTACATCCGTACGCTCGTCACCGGAAAGCAGGGCGCGGACACCGGACGCTCCATCGACACGGTGGCGAACACCGGTCAGTACCTGTAAGAAACCGGACGGCTGCGGGTGTCCCTCAGCGGGTACCCGCAGCCGACTGCTTTCCAGGGCCACGGCTGGAGCAAGGCAATGACGCAAATGATCTCCCCACCAGCGCAAAGGCGTTCTAGGCTCTTCCATACCGCCGAGTCGCGCAGTGCGGGGACGGGCACCGCACACGCACCGGAGCGCCAGCGGTACGTGAGCGGCGTCCACGACCGTGGGCACCGCCGGGCAAGGAGGGCCGCATGACCGTACGGCGAGTAATGGGCATCGAGACGGAGTACGGGATCTCCGTCCCCGGTCACCCCAACGCCAATGCCATGCTCACCTCGTCCCAGATCGTCAACGCCTACGCGGCGGCGATGCACCGGGCCCGCCGGGCCCGCTGGGACTTCGAGGAGGAGAACCCGCTGCGGGACGCGCGAGGCTTCGACCTCGCCCGGGAGGCCGCCGACTCCAGCCAGCTCACCGACGAGGACATCGGCCTGGCCAACGTGATCCTCACCAACGGTGCCCGGCTCTACGTCGACCACGCGCACCCCGAGTACAGCGCGCCCGAGGTCACCAACCCGCGGGACGCCGTGCTCTGGGACAAGGCGGGCGAGCGCATCATGGCCGAGGCGGCCGAGCGGGCCGCCCAGCTGCCCGGGGCCCAGCCGATCCACCTGTACAAGAACAACACCGACAACAAGGGCGCGTCCTACGGCACGCACGAGAACTACCTGATGAAGCGGGAGACCGCCTTCTCGGACATCGTGCGCCACCTGACGCCGTTCTTCGTCTCCCGCCAGGTCGTCACCGGCGCCGGCCGCGTCGGCATCGGCCAGGACGGCCACGAACACGGCTTCCAGCTCAGCCAGCGCGCGGACTACTTCGAGGTCGAGGTCGGCCTGGAGACGACCCTGAAGCGCCCGATCATCAACACGCGCGACGAACCGCACGCGGACGCGGAGAAGTACCGCCGGCTGCACGTGATCATCGGTGACGCGAACCTGTCGGAGATCTCGACGTACCTGAAACTGGGCACGACCGCCCTGGTGCTGTCGATGATCGAGGACGGCTTCATCGCCGTGGACCTGGCGGTCGACCAGCCGGTACGCACCCTCCACCAGGTCTCGCACGACCCCTCGCTCAAGCAGCTCGTCACCCTCCGCAGCGGACGGACGCTCACGGCGGTACAGCTCCAGATGGAGTACTTCGAGCTGTCCCGCAAATACGTGGAGGAGCGGTACGGCGCCGACGCGGACGACCAGACCAAGGACGTCCTGGCCCGCTGGGAGGACACCCTCAACCGCCTGGAGAACGATCCGATGAGCCTGGCCGGCGAGCTGGACTGGGTCGCCAAACGGGAACTCATGGAGGGCTACCGGCGGCGCGACGCGGTCGACTGGGACGCCCCCCGGCTGCACCTGGTCGACCTCCAGTACGCGGACGTACGTCCCGAGAAGGGCCTGTACAACCGCCTGGCGGCCCGCGGCCGCATGAAGCGGCTGCTGGACGACGCGGAGGTCGAGCGGGCCCGTACGAAGCCGCCCGAGGACACCCGCGCGTACTTCCGCGGGCGCTGTCTGGAGCAGTACGCGGACGACGTGGCGGCGGCCTCCTGGGACTCGGTGATCTTCGATCTGCCGGGGCGCGATTCGCTGCAGCGCGTGCCGACCCTGGAACCGCTTCGCGGAACGCGTAATCACGTCAAGGAGCTGCTGGACCGCTGCCGGACCGCGGAAGACCTGGTCAGGGTGTTGGCCGGGGGGTGAACCGGGCGTGTTCCGGGCATGATCCAGGCATGATCCGGGGCAGTGGGTACCCGGCCGAAGTCAGCCGGGCCGGGGTGAAAACCCCCGGCCCGGGAATCAACGAGGTGGTCCCCGCGCGTTCTGTATTCCGCGGGGCCGATGTCAGAGCCGGCTTGTAGGGTCGGATCTTGACGAGCGAACTGTGTCGGGCGAACCGAGCGGGGTGAGGGTTATGGCGACCAAGGACACCGGCGGCGGGCAGCAGAAGGCCACGCGTTCCACCGAGGAGGTCGAGGAGCAGGCGCAGGACGCGCAGGCGTCGGAGGACCTCAAGGAACGGCAGGAGAAGCTGAGCGACGACGTCGACTCGGTGCTGGACGAGATCGATGATGTGCTCGAAGAGAATGCTGAGGATTTCGTGAGGTCGTTCGTTCAGAAGGGTGGCCAGTAGGTCGCTTGACCTTCGAAACGAAGGCGGGGGTTGGTGAAGGAAGAGACGGCTCCGCGGCGGTGCTCGCGTTGCGCCGAACGCAAGCCGCGATCGGCGTTCGCGAGCAACAAGTCCGCGCCGGACGGTCTCCAGGCATACTGCCGGGAGTGCTCCGCTGAGTACTACCGGCAGCGCCAGGAGGCCAAGGGCAAGAAGGTTCGGGCCAAGGTGCCGGTACCAGGAGGGCACAAGCGCTGTCCGCAGTGCGAGCAGGTGAAGCCGTACGCGGAGTGGGAGCGGAACAAGTCGTCCTCGGACGGCTGGTCCAGCTACTGCCGTGAATGCCGTGCGGGGCGCAACCGGATCAGTTACTTCCGGCGCAAGTACGGCCTGACTCCGGCTGGACTGGACGGGCTGATCGCCGAGCAGCAGGGCGTCTGCTGCATCTGTCTCGCGGCCCCCGCTGAGCATGTGGATCACTGCCACGAGACAGGTAGGGTCCGTGGCGTACTGTGCTTCAGCTGCAACGCGGCGCTGGGGCAGTTCAAGGACCGGCCCGATGCCATAAGGCGGGCTGCCGCTTATGTGGAAGGAATCGCGTGGAAGCCAACACTCGTAGCACCGGGCGTCTGCCGGCTGCCTTCCTGACACCTGGATCGTCCTCCTTCATGGACTTCCTGTCGGAACACCAGCCGGAGATCCTTCCGGGCAACCGGCAGCTGCCGCCGACCCAGGGTGTCATCGAGGCCCCGCACGGCACGACGATCGTGGCCGTGACGTTCGACGGCGGTGTCGTGCTGGCCGGTGACCGCCGGGCCACCATGGGCAACGTCATCGCGCAGCGGGACATCGAGAAGGTGTTCCCCGCCGACGAGTACTCGGCGGTGGGCATCGCCGGTACGGCGGGGCTGGCCGTGGAGATGGTGAAGCTCTTCCAGCTGGAACTGGAGCACTTCGAGAAGGTCGAGGGCGCGCAGCTGTCCCTGGAGGGCAAGGCCAACCGGCTGTCGACGATGATCCGTTCCAACCTCGGCATGGCGATGCAGGGGCTGGCGGTCGTCCCGCTGTTCGCCGGGTACGACGTCGACCGCGGCAAGGGCCGCATCTTCTCGTACGACGTGACGGGCGGGCGGTCCGAGGAGCGCAACTTCGCCGCCACGGGATCGGGGTCGGTGTTCGCGCGCGGCGCGATGAAGAAGCTCTTCCGGGATGACCTGAGCGAGGACGACGCCACCACGCTGGTGGTGCAGGCGCTGTACGACGCGGCCGACGACGACTCGGCGACCGGCGGGCCCGACGTCGCCCGGCGGATCTTCCCGATCGTCACCGTGATCACCGAGGACGGCTTCCGCCGGCTGACCGAGGACGAGTCGTCCGAGATCGCCCGCTCGGTGCTGGAGCGGCGGCTGGAGCGGCCCGACGGTCCGCGGGCGGCGCTGCTGTAGCGGCGGGCACGGTTGCTTTGTTGTCAGGTGATCCAGTGACTTCGACAGAAAGGGACGGTTGACCGGTGTCGACGCCGTTCTATGTCTCCCCCCAGCAGGCCATGGCCGACCGGGCCGAGTACGCCCGCAAGGGCATCGCCCGCGGTCGCAGCCTGGTCGTGCTGCAGTATGCCGACGGCATCGTGTTCGTCGGTGAGAACCCGTCCCGTGCGCTGCACAAGTTCAGCGAGATCTACGACCGGATCGGTTTCGCGGCCGCCGGCAAGTACAACGAGTACGAGAACCTGCGGATCGGTGGTGTGCGCTACGCCGACCTGCGGGGTTACACCTACGACCGGGACGATGTGACGGCCCGGGGCCTGGCCAACGTCTACGCCCAGACGCTCGGCACGATCTTCTCGAGCGCGGCGGAGAAGCCGTACGAGGTGGAGCTGGTCGTCGCGGAGGTCGGGGAGACGCCCGAGGGCGACCAGATCTACCGGCTGCCGCACGACGGGTCGATCGTGGACGAGCACGGCTCGGTGGCGGTCGGCGGCAACGCGGAGCAGATCAGCTCGTACCTGGACCAGCGGCACCGGGACGGGATGACGCTGGCGGAGGCGCTGCGGCTGGCGGTGCAGGCGCTGTCGCGGGACACCAACGGCAGCGAGCGGGAGATTCCGGCGGAGCGGCTGGAGGTGGCGGTGCTGGACCGTACGCGGCCGCAGAAGCGGAAGTTCCGGCGCATCGCGGGGGGCCAGCTGTCGAGGCTGCTGGACGCGTCCTCGGCGTCCGGTGGTGCGGGGGGCGCCGAGGAGGAGTAGCAGCAGCGGCTGAGTGGGGGGTGCCTGCGGCGCCTGTGCGGGTTCGCTGGGGGTGCGCGCAGCGCCCACGGTGCGGTTCATGGCCGGGGCCGGGGTGGGGGGGTGTCCGTCCTCGGAACGGCGCGGAATCGGTCTCCTACGGGGCTTACCCGGGTTGACGCGCCAACCGCTGCGGGCGGACACCCCCGCCCCGTCCCCTTCCCGCCGTACGCGGGTGCGGGTCCGTATCCCGTCCAACCGCGGACGCCGCGGGCCGCGCAGGCGGCCCAGGCCGCGCAACCGCGGGCAGGCGTGCCTCCCCCAGTGCCTGAACGGCCTGGGAGATACCCCCAGGGGCGATGGGGGTCCCCCGCTCGAGCGAAGCCGAGAGTGGGGGATGGTGGGCGCGGCCAACGGATCAGCGCCGGGTCGCGCCACCCAGCCCTCCTCGGCTCGCCTCAGCGGGGCGGTGCCGTCGAGCCTCGGACGATCAGCTGTACGGGGATGTCGCCGCCCTGGGGCGCCCGGTCCTCCAGGACGTCCAGCAGCGCCCGCATGCCCCGTTCGCCGAAGAGCTCCGCGTCGAGGCGGACCGTCGTGAGCTCGGGGTCGATCGCCGTGGCGAGGGCGAGGTCGTCCAGGCCGGTGACGGAGAGGTCCTCGGGGACGCGCAGGCCCAGGCGGCGCAGCGCCTTGTAGGCGCCGGCGGCGAGTTTGTCGTCGTCGCAGACCAGGGCGGTGGGGCGCGGTCCGGGGGCGGAGAGGGCCGCCTCCGTGGCGGTCAGGGCGTCCTCGATGGAGATGGGCGTGTGGGCGGTGCGCAGTTCGGTGCCGGGCACCGCGCCCAGCCGTGCCGCCAGTTCCCGGGCCCGTACCTCGAAGGTCCAGGAGGCCACGTCCGCGGCGAGGTGCAGGAAGCGGCGGTGGCCCAGGGCCAGCAGGTGGTCCGCGACCTGGCGGACGCCGTCGGAGATGTCCAGGTTGACCGTCGCCGCGCCCGTGCTGCTCTCCGGGTCGCTGTCCAGCATCACGAGCGGGAGCTGGTCGCCCCGGATGGCGGTGAGGGCGTCGGCGGCCATGGAGGAGGCGATGACGCCGTCCAGGGCCGCCTGGGCGGAGGCGAACGGGTCCCTCGCCGGGCCGATGCCCTCGGGGGAGGGGTAGAGGACCACGCCGAAACCGTGTTCGGCGGCGACGCGGGCGGCGCCCGTGTAGACGCCCGCGAAGAACTCCGTGGTCAGGGCCGGTACGACGAGGAGGACCGTGCGGGTGCGGCCGAGGCGGAGGTTGCGGGCCGCCAGGTTGGGGCGGTAGCCGAGGTCGTGCGCGGCCCGGCGTACGCGTTCGGCCGTCGTCTCCGATACGCGTCCGCGCCACTTGTCGCCCAGGACCAGGGAGACCGCGGCCTGGGAGACGCCGGCGGCCCGGGCGACGTCCCGGCTCGTCGGACGTGTGCTGCCTCGTGCCACCGTGGGCCCGCTCCTTCGTCTGGACTCCCGAACAGCGGTCATGGTACGTATGAGCGCGCTCAAGTTATACGTAAAACGTCCGATGGCGGGGAAGGGAGCCGGCCGTGGCCGCGGGGTATCTGGAGATTCTTCGTGCGCGGCATGCCGCGCGGTTGCTGGCCGGCACGCTCGTGGGGCGGCTGCCCAACGCCACCGCGGCGATCGCCGTCGTGCTGTTCGTGCGGGCCGAGGGCGGTTCCTACAGCCTCGCGGGGGCGCTGGCGGCCGTCTACGGGGTCGCCAACGCCGTGGGACAGCCTGTGCTGGGGCGGCTCGTGGACCTGTTCGGGCAGCCGCGGGTGCAGCTTCCGGCGGCCGTTCTGTCGGGTCTGGCGATGGCCGTCTTCGCCTTCGCCGGCACGGACGCGGCCGTGGTCGCCTACGTGGCGGTGGCGGGCGCGGGGCTGTTCACGCCGCCGCTGGAGGGCGGTCTGCGGGCCCTGTGGCCCGGTGTGCTGGGCGAGGAGGGGCAGGTGCACACGGCGTACGCGATGGACGCCGTGGCGCAGGAGGTGATGTTCACCGTCGGGCCGCTGCTGGTGACGCTGTGCGCGTCCCTGTGGTCGGCGCAGGCCGCGCTGCTCGTCCTCAACGTGCTCGGGGTGCTCGGGGCGCTGTCGGTCGTCGTGTCGCCTCCCTCGCGCGCGTGGCGGTCGGCTCCGCGCGAGGCGCACTGGCTGGGCGCGCTGCGCTCGCCCGGGCTGCTGGCGCTGCTCGCCGCCTTCCTGTTCGTCGGGACGGCGCTCGGGTCGATCACGGTCGCGGCCGTGTCGTACGCCGACGAGCACGGCGGCGACGCCGTGTACGGCTGGCTGATGGCCGCGCTGGGACTCGGGGCGCTGGTGGGCGGCGCGGTGTACGGGGCGCGGCGGTGGGCCGGTGATCCGGCGCGGAGACTACGGGTGCTGGTGGCGCTCCTGGCGGTGTGCTACCTGCCGCTGATGTCGATGCCGGGCGCGGTCGGCATGGTGCTGCTCGCCGTGGTGGCCGGGATCTTCCTGGCGCCGGCCATCGCCTGTGCTTTCGTGCTCGTCGACCGGCACGCTCCCAGGGGGACCGTGACCGAAGCGTTCTCCTGGCTCGTGACCACGTTCACCGTGGGAGCGTCGGTCGGAACGGGGCTCGCCGGGCCGGTCGTCGAGGCCGGCGGGGCGCTGTGGGGCTTCGCCCTGCCGGGCGCCGCGGGAGCGGTCTCCCTGCTGGTGCTGACGGCGACCGGGCGGGTCCTCGCGGTTCCCGCCGGACAGGCGGTGGTCGCGGCTTCATCGGAAAATGATCCAAACCGTGCCGTCGAACCCCGTTTCAGTTCAGGGGATCGGGCGTAATGTTCAGTCATGGACCGCCGCATTTTCGGGCTGGAGAACGAGTACGGCGTCACGTGCACGTTCAGGGGACAGCGCCGCCTGTCGCCTGACGAGGTGGCGCGGTACCTCTTCCGCCGTGTCGTGTCATGGGGCCGCAGCAGCAATGTGTTTCTGCGCAACGGCGCCCGCCTCTATCTCGATGTCGGGTCGCACCCGGAATACGCGACACCCGAATGTGACAACGTCACCGAGCTCGTCACGCACGACAAGGCGGGCGAGCGCATTCTCGAAGGACTCCTGGTGGACGCCGAACGACGCCTGCACGAGGAGGGAATCGCGGGCGACGTCTACCTCTTCAAGAACAACACCGATTCGGCGGGCAACTCCTACGGCTGTCACGAGAACTACCTGGTGGCCCGGCACGGGGAGTTCTCCCGGCTCGCGGACATCCTCATCCCGTTCCTGGTGACGAGGCAGCTGCTGTGCGGGGCCGGCAAGGTGCTGCAGACGCCGCGCGGTGCCGTGTACTGCGTCAGCCAGCGCGCCGAGCACATCTGGGAGGGCGTCTCCTCGGCGACGACCCGGTCCCGGCCGATCATCAACACCCGCGACGAGCCGCACGCCGACGCCGAGCGCTACCGCCGGCTGCACGTCATCGTGGGCGACTCGAACATGTCGGAGACGACCATGCTGCTCAAGGTCGGCGCCACCGACCTGGTGCTGCGCATGATCGAGGCCGGCACGGTGATGCGCGACCTGACCCTGGAGAACCCCATCCGGGCGATCCGCGAGGTCAGCCACGACATCACCGGACGGCGGAAGGTGCGCCTGGCCAGCGGCCGGGAGGCGTCCGCGCTGGAGGTGCAGCGGGAGTACTACGAGAAGGCCGTGGACTTCTGCGAGCGGCGCGGCATCCGCACCGGCACCGTCGAGCGGGTGCTGGAGCTGTGGGGCCGCACCCTGGACGCGATCGAGGCCGAGGACCTCGACCGCATCGGCACCGAGATCGACTGGGTCATGAAGTACAAGCTCATCGAGCGGTACCGGACCAAGCACAACATGACCATGTCGCATCCGCGGGTCGCGCAGATAGACCTCGCCTACCACGACATCCACCGCCGTCGTGGCCTGTACTACCTGCTGGAGAAGAAGGGCCAGGCCGCCCGGGTCTGCAACGACTTGAAGATCTTCGAGGGCAAGTCCGTTCCCCCGCAGACGACTCGGGCCCGGCTGCGCGGCGACTTCATCCGGCGGGCCCAGGAACAGCGCCGTGATTTCACGGTCGACTGGGTCCACCTCAAGCTCAACGACCAGGCGCAGCGCACCGTGTTGTGCAAGGACCCGTTCCGTTCCGTCGACGACCGGGTGGAGAAGCTGATCGCGGGCATGTAGCGCTCCGAATACATGACCGGAACGCCACACGGGCGCCGTACGTTTTCCGTACGGCGCCCTTCTCACGCCGTAGAGTTGCGCGCACGCCATCAACCATGATCGACCGATTACGAGGCCCTCACCGTGCGCCGACGCTCACTTCTCATCGCCGTACCCGTTGGACTGACCACCCTCGCCGCGTGCGGCGACGACGGGGGCGAATCGGGCGACGCCGGTGAGACGCCCTCGGCGTCGGCCACGTCGTCGGCGCCGGCCCCCAAGATCGTCGACGGTCCGCTGCCGGCGATCACGGCGGGCACGGAGTTCGGCGAGAAGCCGACGGTCGCCAAGGGCAGCGGCGACCCGTCCGGACAGCTCGCGGTCAAGACGGCCGTCGCGGGCAGCGGCAAGACGGTCGCCGAGAACGACTTCGTGGTCGCGGACTACCTGGGCCAGATCTGGTCCTCCGCCAAGGTGCTCGGCAACTCCTACGACACCAAGAGCCCGCTGGTCTTCCAGCTCGCCCAGGGCAGCGTCATCGACGGCTGGCGGTACGCCCTCGCGGGCAGGAAGACCGGCAGCCGCGTCCTCTTCGCCGTCCCGCCGGCCTGGGCCTACGGCGACCAGGGCAACGAGCAGCTCGGGGTGGAGAAGGACGACACCCTGGTGTTCGTCTTCGACCTCAAGGACAGCTACAACGCCAAGTCGTCGGCCAGGGGCGAGGAGGTCGCCCAGGGCGACACCGCGCTGCCGAAGGTGGGCACCAACACCGACGGCAAGGCGCCTTCCATCGAGGTGCCCGCCGCCGACGCGCCGGAGAAGCTCGTGGCGAACTACGTCATCGAGGGCGACGGCGCCGAGGTGGCGGCCGAGGACAGCGTCCTGGTGCAGTACAAGGGCGTGCTGTGGGACGGGGGCAAGGAGTTCGACTCGACGTACAAGCGGGGGCAGCTGACCTCCTTCGGCCTCCAGCAGGTCGTCAAGGGCTGGTCGCAGGGGCTGACCGGCAAGAAGGTCGGCAGCCGCGTCCTCATCGTCGTCCCGCCGGACCTGGGGTACGGCGACAACCCCCCGGAGGGCAGCGGCATCAAGAAGGACTCGACGCTGGTCTTCTCGGTCGACATCCTCGCGAAGCTCTGACGCGGCGGGGATGAAACACTGGGACCGTTGCCTTTCCGCAGACAAGCAGGAGCTAGAGACGTGAGCATCGACAAGCCCGAGATCGACTTCCCCGGCGGCGAGCCCCCGGCGGACCTCGAGATCAAGGACATCTGGGAGGGCGACGGACCCGTTGCGCAGGCGGGCCAGACCGTCACCGTGCACTACGTGGGTGTCGCCTTCTCCACCGGCGAGGAGTTCGACGCCAGCTGGAACCGCGGCGCCCCGTTCCGCTTCCCGCTGGGCGGCGGCCGGGTCATCAAGGGCTGGGACCAGGGCGTGCAGGGCATGAAGGTCGGCGGCCGCCGCCAGCTGACCATCCCGGCCCACCTCGCCTACGGCAACCAGAGCCCGACCCCGGCGATCAAGCCCGGCGAGACGCTGATCTTCGTCGTCGACCTGCTCGGCGTCTGATCCGACCTCGTCGAGGCCGGGCCGGCACGGATCCGACCGGACGCGACCGCTTCGGGGCCCACGCCCGTGTGGGCGTGGGCCCTCGGCTTTTGCCAGGCCACCGCGGGGCGGTACGGTCATCGGCGTAGGCATCACAAGGAGGCGAAGGGCGTCGATGGCCATTGCCAAGGCCGAGCGGCTGATGAACCTGGCGCTGTGTCTGCTCGGCACCCGCCGGCCGCTCAGCAAGCGCGAGCTGCGCGAGTCCATCGAGGCCTACGTCGAGGCGTTCGGACCCGAGCACACCACGCCGGGCTCCGACGACGCCTTCAACCGCATGTTCGAGCGGGACAAGGACGACCTGCGCGAGCTGGGGCTGGTCATCGAGACCGTCGAGAGCCTGGACGGCGAGATCGGCTACCTCGCCCGCCGCGACAGCAACCGTCTGCCGGCCATCACCCTGGACGCCGAGGAGGCCGCCGCCCTGGGGCTGGCCGCCAAGGTCTGGCAGCAGGCCCGGCTGGCCGGCGCGGCCAGCGGCGCCCTGCAGAAGCTGCGCGCCGCCGGGCTGCCGGAGGACGTCGACCCCTATGAGGCGCACAGCGCGCTGGAGCCGCGCATCCCCGTGCACGAGGCCGCGTTCGAGCCGCTGATGCTGGCCTGCCGGGACCGCCGTCCGGTCGTCTTCGACTACCGCAAGGCCACCGCCGCCCGCCCCGAGACCCGGCATGTCGAACCGTGGGCGCTGGAGTGCTGGCGCGGCCACTGGTACCTGGCGGGCTTCGACCGGGACCGCGGTGCCGAGCGGGTCTTCCGGCTGTCGCGGATCACCGGCAGGGTCCGCTCGCGGGGGGCGCGTTTCACCGCTCCCGTACCGGACGTCGTCACCGTCCGCGAGACCGTGGCGAGCTGGGCGGGGGAGACCGCCGACCGCTCCGCGCTCATCCGGCTGCGCTCGGGCGCCGGATACCCCCTCCGGGCGAAGGCCACGGCGGTCCGGGAACTCGGCGACGGCTGGGACGAGTTGGAGATTCCGTACGGGCACGGCCTGGACGCCTGGCTGGTGGAGTTCGGACCGGACGTGGTGGTGCTGGAGCCGGCCGAGCTGCGGGCCGACGTGGTGGACCGGCTGCGCGCCGTCGCCAAGGGCTGAGGGGGAGCGGACAACACAGTGGCAGGCAAACCGGTCAGGCCCGTCAACGCCATCGACCAGACCCGGCGGATGCTGTCGTTGGTGACGTATCTGCGCGAGCGCCCCGGCGCCCGGATCGAGGACGTGGCCCGCGCCTTCGGCATCACCGAGGACGAGCTGGTATCCGACCTCGACGTGCTCCCGATGTGCGGCACCAGCTTCCGCGGCGGGGACCTGCTCGACATCGACACCGACGGCGAGCGCATCTGGTGGCACAACCCGGCAGCGCTCGGCGCGGACGCCGCCGAGCCGCTGCGGCTGGCCGCCGACGAGGCCACCGCGCTGCTGGTCGCCGCCCGCGCGGTGGCGACCCTGCCCGGCCTGCGCGAGGGCGACCGGCAGGCGCTGCTGCGGGCCACCGCCAAGGTGGAGGCCGCGGCCGGCGAGGCGGCCGGCGCCAGCTCCCGGCTGTCGGTCACCTTCGAGTCCGAGGGCGGCGTCTTCGCCGACGTCGACCGGGCCATCTCCGAGCGCCGCCGCCTGTGGATCCGCTACTACTCACCGGCCCGCGACGAGGTCACCGAGCGCGAGATCGATCCCATCCGCCTGGTCAGCGTCGGACACACCTACGTGGAGGCGTGGTGCCGCCGCTCCGAGGCGCGGCGCACCTTCCGGCTCGACCGGGTCGCCGAGATCAAGATCCTGGACGAGCCGTCCGCGCCGCCCGAGATCGAACCGCGGGACCTGTCCCAGGCGCTGGTGCAGCCGGCCGCCGAGGACCCCGAGGTCGTGGTGGAGGTCGGCCCGGGCGGACGCTGGGTCGCCGAGTACTACCCGCACGACAGCGCCGAGGAGCTCCCGGACGGCGGGCTGCGCATCACGCTGCGCACCCCCGACCCGGCGTCGCTCAGACGCCTGGCGCTGCGCCTCGGACGGGACGGCCGGATCGTCGCGCCGGGCGAGCTGGCCGACAGCGCCCGGCAGGCGGCGCGCGAGGCGCTGGCGGCGTACGACGAGGGGACCGGGACGGCCGAGGCGTACGGGCCGTCGGCCGCGCGGGCGGCGGACGCGGTGCACGACGGGCAGGAGCGAGGACGTTGAGCGAGTCGGCGGGGTCTGGTGCGGTGGGCATGACGGTGGCGTCCGCGTTCGCCGGGATGAGGAGCGTGGCGCCGGTGGTGTTCCGGGCGGGCTGTCCGGACTGCCGGGGCCGCTTCGAGCTGACCGCGGGCGCCCTGCTGCTGGCCATCGGCGCCAGCAGCCGCACCACCTTCTACTCCTTCACCTGCCCGGAGTGCGGGGTCACCGTCCGCAAGCCGGCGGGGGAGCGGATCGTGGAGCTGCTCACCGGCGGCGGGGTGCGGACCCTGCGCCTGCACTCCACCGCTTAGCCCGCGCTCCGTCGTTTAGGAGACAGGCGGCGGGACGGACTAGGCTCGATGGCATGTTCTGGCCGATGTTCGCGGTTGCCATGGGGTTCCTGGGTCTCGCCGTCCTCGGGGTGCTCGCCGTGCGGGTGTTCGTGGAGGCGCAGCGGCTGGGCCGGCAGGTGGCCGAGTCGGCCGGCCGGATCGGCGCGGCGGCGGAGGACCTGGAGCAGGCCGCGGCCCGTGCGGGCCGTTCCGCCCGGGCGCTGTGAAGGACGCGGACGCCGTCCGCCGGGCGCTGTGAAACGCCTGTGGGTGGCGCAGCGGTCTCCTGTGACTTGCGTTCCGGGCCGCTTCGCCCTGTCATCCGGCTCATCGGGACAGGTACGCTGCTGGTCGCGGTCCGGAAAACGAGGCCCGGCCGCGGACGGGAGTACGCACGGGGATTGCCTCACGTTTACCCCTGAGCGTTACGATCGCTGCACAAGACGGCCGTTCAGACGCGTGTCCGACCGGTCGGACAGCACCCCCACCCAGCCGCCTCGGTGAGAAGGTAAAGACTTATGTTCGGAAGGCTCGGCGCCCCCGAGATCATTCTCATCCTCGTCGTCATCATTCTGCTGTTCGGCGCGAAGAAGCTTCCCGACATGGCGCGTTCGCTCGGCAAGTCCGCGCGCATCCTCAAGAGCGAGGCCAAGGCGATGAAGGACGACAACAAGTCCGCCGCCCCGGCCGACCCGCCCACCACCGGTGAGCAGTCCGCGTCGCAGCGCACCATCCAGGCCGCCCCGGGTGACGTGACCAGTTCCCGCCCGGTCGCCGAGCCGACGGACACGACCAAGCGCTGACGCGGGGCCGGTGATCCCCGGCCCGCCCGCACGAGATGGGAACGTGGGTTGCTGAAGCCTGCCCGCAAAAAGGAGAGGGATCCCGAGGGGCGGATGCCCCTCGCGGAGCACCTGCGTGAGCTCCGCAACCGGCTCGCGAAGGCACTGCTGGCGATCGTCGCCGTCACCGTCGTCGCCGCCTTCTTCTACAACGACATCATCAACCTCCTCACCCGGCCGATCCTCGACTCGGTCGGCTGCGACCAGACGTTCGAGCAGCTGGCGGAGTCGACGTCGGACGAGCCGTGCGCGCAGATCACCATCAACGGTCTGCTCACCCCCTTCACCCTGGCCCTGAAGGTGTCGCTGATGGCCGGTGTCGTGCTGGCCTCCCCGGTCTGGCTCTACCAGCTGTGGGCCTTCGTCGCGCCCGGTCTGCACCGGCACGAGAAGAAGTACGCCTACGCCTTCGTCGGCACCGGCGCCCCGCTCTTCATCGGCGGCGCCTACTTCGCGTACAACGTCCTCCCCACCACGGCGGAGGTGCTGCTCGACTTCACCCCGAGCAGCACGACCAACCTGCTGCCGCTGGACGACCTGCTCGACCTCGTCCTGCGCATGGTGCTCGTCTTCGGCCTCTCCTTCGAGCTTCCGCTGCTCCTGGTCTTCCTCAACCTCACGGGCGCGCTCACCGGCAAGCGCATGCTCGGCTGGTGGCGCGCGATGATCATGGGCATCACCCTCTTCGCGGCCCTCGCCACGCCCAGCACCGATCCGCTGACCATGCTCATGCTGGCCGGTCCGATCTGGGTGCTGTACTTCGCGGCGGTCGCCTTCTCGCTGCTGAACGACCGCCGTCGCCGCAGGAGCGACGCACTGGGCCCCGCCGACGACGAGGCATCCGACCTCGACCTCACCCCCGAGGACATCGGCGAGATCGAGCCCGTGACCACCAGTTCCGCCCTGCCCGAGCAGTCCCGCACGGACCGGGTCAACGGGTACGACGACGTGACGTGAGCCGAAGTCCGCGCCGCGCCCGGAGCGGCCGGGCGCGGCCTTTCGCAGCGCGCGTGTGGCCCGGTGGGGCCCGGTCCGCCGGACTCCGATCCGGATAATGATCGTCCTGTTGTCGGTGCGGCCCGGTACGCTCGAAAGCACGATGACAGAGGACCTCTCACCGGCCGAGCGGTACGCGGCGGCCCGCAGGCGCGCCGTCGAGCAGGCCACGGCGCTCGCCTCCTTCCGCCAGATGTACGAATTCGGCCTCGACCCCTTCCAGACCGAGGCGTGCCAGGCGCTGGAGGCGGGCAAAGGCGTGCTGGTGGCCGCGCCCACCGGCTCGGGCAAGACGATCGTCGGCGAGTTCGCCGTCCACCTCGCCCTGGAGCAGGGCAGGAAGTGCTTCTACACGACACCCATCAAGGCGCTGTCGAACCAGAAGTACGCCGATCTGTGCCGTCGCTACGGCACGGACCGGGTGGGCCTGCTCACCGGCGACAACAGCGTGAACCCGGGCGCCCCGGTGGTCGTGATGACCACCGAGGTGCTGCGGAACATGCTGTACGCCGGCTCCCAGACCCTCACCGGCCTCGGCTACGTGGTCATGGACGAGGTGCACTACCTCTCCGACCGCTTCCGCGGCGCCGTCTGGGAGGAAGTGATCATCCACCTCCCCGAGTCGGTGACGCTCGTCTCACTGTCCGCGACGGTGTCCAACGCCGAGGAGTTCGGCGACTGGCTCGACACCGTCCGCGGCTCGACCGAGGTGATCGTCTCCGAGCACCGGCCCGTGCCGCTGTTCCAGCACGTGCTGGCCGGGCGCCGGATGTACGACCTGTTCGAGGAGGCCGAGGGCCACAAGCGGGCCGTCAACCCGGACCTGACGCGGATGGCCCGCCTGGAGGCCAGCCGGCCGTCCTACCAGGACCGCAGGCGCGGCCGGCACATGCGTGAGGCCGACCGGGAGCGGGAGCGCCGGCAGCGTTCCCGGATCTGGACGCCCGGCCGGCCGGAGGTCATCGAGCGGCTGGACAGCGAGGGTCTGCTGCCCGCGATCACCTTCATCTTCAGCCGCGCCGGCTGCGAGTCCGCCGTCCAGCAGTGCCTGTACGCCGGACTGCGGCTCAACGACGAGGACGCGCGGGAACGCGTACGCGCCCTGGTCGAGGAGCGCACGTCCTCCATCCCCGCCGAGGACCTGCACGTCCTGGGCTACTACGAGTGGCTGGAGGGCCTGGAGCGCGGTATCGCCGCCCACCACGCGGGCATGCTGCCGACCTTCAAGGAGGTCGTGGAGGAGCTGTTCGTCCAGGGTCTGGTCAAGGCCGTCTTCGCCACCGAGACCCTCGCCCTGGGCATCAACATGCCCGCCCGCTCGGTGGTGCTGGAGAAGCTCGTCAAGTGGAACGGCGAGCAGCACGCCGACATCACCCCCGGCGAGTTCACCCAGCTCACCGGCCGGGCAGGCCGCCGCGGCATCGACGTGGAGGGCCACGCCGTGGTGCTGTGGCAGCGTGGCATGAACCCCGAGCACCTCGCGGGGCTGGCGGGCACGCGCACGTACCCGCTGCGCTCCAGCTTCAAGCCGTCGTACAACATGGCGGTCAACCTGGTCGAGCAGTTCGGCCGGCACCGCTCGCGGGAGCTGCTGGAGACGTCCTTCGCCCAGTTCCAGGCCGACAAGTCGGTCGTCGGGATCTCCCGGCAGGTGCAGCGCAACGAGGAGGGGCTGGAGGGCTACAAGGCCTCCATGACCTGCCACCTCGGCGACTTCGAGGAGTACGCGCGACTGCGCCGCGAGCTGAAGGACCGGGAAACCGAGCTGGCCCGGCAGGGCGTGGCACAGCGGCGTGCCGAGGCCGCCGTCGCGCTGGAGAAGCTCAAGCCCGGCGACGTCATCCACGTGCCCACCGGCAAGTACGCCGGCCTGGCCCTGGTGCTGGACCCCGGTCTGCCCGCCGGGCGGTCCAACGGGCACCGCGGCTTCGATCACCACGACGGGCCCCGGCCGCTGGTGCTGACCGCCGAGCGGCAGGTCAAGCGGCTGGCGTCGATCGACTTCCCGGTGCCCGTGGAGGCGCTGGAGCGGATGCGGATCCCCAAGTCGTTCAACCCGCGCTCACCCCAGTCCCGCCGGGACCTCGCCTCCGCCCTGCGCACCAAGGCGGGGCACATCCCGCCGGAGCGGACCCGCAGGAAGCGGTCCCAGGCGGCCGACGACCGGGAGATCGCCCGGCTGCGCAAGGCGATCCGCGCCCACCCCTGCCACGGCTGCGACGACCGCGAGGACCACGCCCGCTGGGCCGAGCGCTACCACCGGCTGCGGCGCGACACCGCGCAGCTGGAGCACCGGATCGAGGGCCGCACCAACACCATCGCCCGCACCTTCGACCGGATCGTCGCGCTGCTGACCGAGCTGGACTACCTGCGCGGCGACGAGGTCACCGAACACGGCAAGCGGCTGGCCCGGCTCTACGGGGAGCTGGACCTGCTGGCCAGTGAGTGCCTGCGGGAGGGCGTCTGGGAAGGGCTCGGTCCGGCCGAGCTGGCCGCCTGCGTCTCGGCCCTGGTGTTCGAGTCCCGGGCCGCCGACGACGCGATGGCGCCCAAGGTGCCCTCGGGCAAGGCGAAGGCCGCGCTCGGCGAGACGGTCCGCATCTGGGGCCGGCTCGACGCGCTGGAAGAGGAGTTCCGGATCAGCCAGACCGAGGGGGTCGGCCAGCGGGAGCCGGATCTCGGCTTCGCCTGGGCGGCGTACATGTGGGCGTCCGGCAAGGGCCTGGACGAGGTGCTGCGCGAGGCGGAGATGCCGGCCGGCGACTTCGTGCGCTGGTGCAAGCAGGTCATCGACGTCCTCGGCCAGATCGCGGCCGCCGCTCCCGCCGCGGGTTCCACCGTGCCGAAGACCGCACGCCGAGCGGTCGAGGGGCTGCTGCGCGGAGTGGTCGCCTACTCGTCGGTGGGATAGACCCCGGCGGTACCGGCCATTGGGCGCCCGAGCGTTGCCGCTCGGGCGCCCTCGTCATATCCGGGCACGCCGTTTCACTCGTTACGGTGAGTGACATTCGCACGCCTGTCCGTCGATACTTTACGTATTCGAATGGCTCCGCAGCGTGCAAATGGAATCGAGGCTACTCCCGCCCCGGTGCCCGTTTCAGGTGCTTGCCGAATGTGACACGGCGTTGATCCGCTCGGACTAGGCTCGCCCGCAGCGCGCCGAGTTGAGGCGTATTGGCGCGTTTGTTCCCGAAGTGCAGAATCAGCCGACAATTCCATGACATACCCACCCGCACGCTCCCCCATCCCCGCCGACTCCTTCTCAAAGGGCCTACATGGTGAGTGTTGAATCCCCTCCCGTTCACCGCGAACTTCCCTACGCACGCGTCCTGCTGCTGCCCGCCATACTGATGGCGGCGGTGACCGGGGCCGCCGTCGCCATGGTGGCGGAGCCGGCCCGGACCGCGGTCGGCCTGTGCGGTGGCCTGGCCACCCTCCTGGTGATCGTGGCGGGCACCGAAGCGGTCCGCCGAGGCCGCGCCCTGCGGGCCCTGCGCGCCGAGCACACCCGTCACGCCGCGTATCTGGAACGGCGGATCGCCGGCCACGACGAGGAGATGGCCCGCCTCGTCGACGAGATCCTCCCGGCCGCGATCCATTACATGCGGCGCGGGAACACCCCGCGCGAGGTGATGCTCCACCTCGGCGACCTCGATCCGTCCTACGCCGATCTGCACGAGCCGCAGCGGAAGCTGATCCGCACGGTGGTCGAGATCATCGACCACGAGGAGGCCCTGCGGGACTCCGCCGCGCGCTCCTTCGTCGACGTCGCCCGGCGCGTCCAGGCCATCGTCCACCAGCAGAACAAGGAACTGCGGGAGATGGAGGAGGACCACGGCCGCAACCCCGAGGTCTTCGACGACCTCCTGCGCATCGACCACGGCACGGCGATGATCGGGCGTCTCGCCGACTCCATCTCCGTTCTCGGCGGCGGCCGGCCCGGACGCCAGTGGCCCCAGCCGGTGGCGCTGTACAGCGTGCTGCGCGGTGCCATGTCCCGGATCCTGGAATACCGCCGGATCCACCTGGCCTCCATCGCCAAGGTCAATATCAAGGGCACCGCGGTCGAGCCGGTCATCCACGCCGCGGCGGAACTGCTCGACAACGCCACCCGCTACTCGCCCCCGAACACCAAGGTCAACGTCACCGCGACCGAGGTGCAGACCGGCGTCTGCATCGAGATCGAGGACGCCGGCGTCAACCTCAGCGAGGAGTCCCGGCTGCGCATCGAGGGCATGCTGGAGGCCGCCAAGCGCGGCACCGACCTCCAGGACCTCGGAGGCAACCCCCGCCTCGGCCTGTCCGTCGTCGGCCGTCTGTGCACGACGTACGACATGCAGGTGTCGCTGCGCGCCTCCGCCTACGGCGGCGTCCGCGCCATCCTGGTCGTGCCGAGCAACATGATGACCACCGAGCCGGGCGTCGGACTCGCCCACGGCATCGGCGCGACCTCGATCCCGCTGCCCGGCCCGGACGCGCTCCCAGGCCCCGACCGCAAGCCCAAGAAGCGCCGGCCCACCAGTCCGCGGATCCCGGCCACGGTCTCCCTGGAGGACGACGTTCCCGAGGTCACCGAGTGGACGGCGGGCGGCCTGCCGCAGCGCCGCAGCCGGGTGAAGATGCCGCTCAGCCAGCGCCTCGCCGAGCAGGCCGCGTTCGAGCGGGCCGAGGCCGAGTGCGAGGCCCGCAAGGCCGCCGAGCGCGCCCGCAACGCCCGCTGGACCACCCCCGAGCCGGAGCAGAAGCCGGACGAGGAGCCACTGCCGGGGCAGTGGGTCGAGGCCTTCTGGGAGGGCCTCAAAAGCGCCCCGGACCCCGACGCCTTCACCCAGCCGCCCCATGAGCCGGCCCACACCCCGGCCGACGACGAGGGAGACCTCAAGTGATCGAGCAGCAAGGCAAGTTCGACTGGATGCTCAGGGATCTCTACGACGGTGTCCCGGGCATCGAGATGATCGTGGTGCTCTCCGCCGACGGACTGCGCATCGCCCGCTACTCCGGTGACCCGGACGCCGCCGACCGGGTGGCCGCCGCCTGCGCCGGACTGCAGAGCCTGGCCGGCGCGGTGGCCCACGAGATCCCGGACAGCGACGGGCGGATGAAGCTGGTCGTCATCGAGATCAACGGCGGCTACTTCTACCTGATGGCCGCCGGACCCAATGCCTACCTGGCGGTGCTCTCCGACGTCACCTGCGAGCCCGGCCGGATGAGCAACCGCATGCAGGACCTGGTCGCCCGCATCGGCCCCCATCTGACCAGTCCCGCCCGGCGCACTGGGCAGACCGTATGACTCCTCCCCAGCGCCAGAGGCGATTCCCCGCGCACGTGCCGTCCGCCCGGCCCCCCGCCGAGGGCGCCTCCGCCACGGGGAACACCACGGGCAACCCCGAGCGCCTGTTCGTCATCGGCGGTGACGCGGGCGGGGAGCGCGCGGACATAGACCTGGTGACACTGATCGTGGCGCGCACCGACCCGCCGGCGTCGGCGACGCCCGAGCAGGCCGCCCTGCTCCGGTTGTGCGTCGCGCCCCTGTCCGTGGCGGAACTCTCGGCCTACCTGAGCCTGCCGTTCAGCGTGGTGACCGTACTGCTCACCGAGATGCTGGCAGCGGAACTGGTACAGGCCCGCGCCCCGATCGTCCGGCAGAAGGTCGCCGACCGGTCCCTCCTCGAAGCGGTGATGCATGGACTTCAAAAACTCTGACACCATCCCCGGCCCGCGGACGGAGGACCGGCTGCCGCACACGGCCGAGGCCGCCGTGAAGATCGTCATCGCGGGAGGCTTCGGTGTCGGCAAGACCACCATGGTCGGATCGGTCAGCGAGATCAAACCGCTGACCACCGAAGAGACCATGACCCAGGCCGGCATCGGGGTCGACGACAACTACGGGTCCCCCTCGAAGACGGCGACCACCGTCGCGATGGACTTCGGCCGCATCAGCATCACCGACCAGCTGGTGCTCTACCTCTTCGGCACACCCGGCCAGGAGCGGTTCTGGTTCCTGTGGAACGGGCTGTTCGAGGGCGCGCTCGGCGCGGTCGTGCTGGTGGACACCCGTCGGCTGGAGGTCAGCTTCGACGTCATGGGACGGCTGGAGGAGCGCGGTGTGCCGTTCGTGGTCGCCGTCAACTCCTTCCCGGACGCGCCCCGTTACCCGCTGACCGAGCTGCGCACGGCCCTCGACCTGTCCGAGGAGATCCCGATCATGGAGTGCGACGTGCGCCGCAGGGCCTCCAGCCGGGACGTCCTGATGACCCTGATGCGCTTCCTGCACTCCCTCGCCATGACGGGGACGCTCACCTGACCGCCGTCCGCCGGCCACCCCAGACACCCGACTGACCATCAGCTCCGGAGCGACCACTGTGACGTTCGAAACCCACTCCCTGACCGGAACGGGCGGCCCCACGCCCGGACCGCCCCCCGGCTGCCCCGCGCACGGCGTGGGACCCGGCGGGCTGCACCGGCTGCACGAGGCCGAGGACCTGAACGAGCTGTACGAACAGCTGCGGGAGCAGCACGGGCCGGTGGCACCCGCGCTGATCCACGACGACGTGCCCGTGTGGGTGGTCCTCGGGCACTCCGAGAACCTGCACATGGTGAGCACGCCCGCGCAGTTCTGCCGGGACAGCCGCATCTGGACACCGCTGAAGGAGGGGATGATCAAGCCCGACCACCCCCTCATGCCGCACATCGCCTGGCAGCCCATCGCCTCGCACGTCGAGGGCGACGAGCACAAGCGGTTGCGCGGCGCCGTCTCCGGGGCCATGTCCACGATCGACCACCGCAGCCTGCGCCGCCACATCAAGCGGCACACCCAGCGGCTGGTCAACCGCTTCTGCGAGGAGGGCCGGGCCGACCTGGTCAGCCAGTTCGCCGAACACCTGCCGATGGCGGTGATGTGCGAGATCCTCGGCATGGCGGACGAGTACGACGACCGGCTGGTGGAGGCCGCCCGGGACGCCCTCAAGGGCACCGAGACGGCGATCGCGAACCACGACCACGTCGTGGAGGTCCTCAGGCGCCTCGCCGAGCGCCGCCGCGCCGAGCCCGCCGAGGACTTCGCCACCCACCTCATCAGCCATCCGGCGAACCTCACCGACGAAGAGGTCAGGGAACACCTGCGACTGGTCCTGTTCGCCGCCTACGAGAACACGGCGAACCTGATCTCCAACGTGCTGCGCGTGGTCCTCACCGACCCGGGCTTTCGCGCCCAGCTCAGCGGCGGCCAGATGACGGTGCCCGAGGCGGTCGAGCAGTCCCTGTGGGACGAGCCGCCGTTCAGCACGATCTTCGCCTACTTCGCCAAGCAGGAGACGGAGCTGGGCGGCCAGCGGATCCGGGCCGGCGACGGCCTGCTGCTGGGCATCGCGCCGGGCAACGTGGACCCGCGCGTCCGGCCCGACCTGGCCGCCCACATGCAGGGCAACCGCTCCCACCTCGCCTTCGGCGGCGGCCCGCACGAGTGCCCCGGCCAGGACATCGGCCGTGCCATCGCCGACTCCGGCGTCGACGCCCTCCTGATGCGGCTGCCGGACGTCCAGCTCGACTGCGACGAGAGCGAACTGCGCTGGCGGTCCTCGATCGCGTCACGGCACCTGATGGAGCTGCCGGTGCGGTTCGAGCCGAAGCCGCCGCAGGACGTGACACAGGCGCCCAGCCACGCCCCGGTCCCGGCGCAGCGGGCCCCCTGGCACGTGGGCGCGCCGCTGCCCCGGCAGGTGGGCGAGGCTCCCGCCTCGCCCGTGGTGACCCGGCCGGCACCGCCGTCCGCCGGCCAGCCCGAGCCGGACGCGTCGGCGGCGGAACGGGCGCGTCCGCTCGGTGCGTGGCAGCGCTTCACGAGCTGGTGGCGTGGTTACTGACCCGCGGCCCAGTCCTCGTAGCAGGCCCAGGCGGTGAGGGTGCGGGAGCTGCGGAAGCGGTGCTCCCGCCCGGTGAGCGGATCGGTGAAGGCCAGCTCGCGGGCGAGCAGTTGCAGCGGACGCCGGAAGTCGTTCGCGGGAACGGGAGCGGTCACCTCGGGATAGAGCGGATCACCGAGGATCGGGACGCCGAGCGCGGCCATGTGGACGCGTAGCTGGTGGGTCTGGCCGGTGGTGGGGGTGAGGCGGTAGCGGGCCAGGCCTGTGACGGCCGCCGTCCCCGTCCCTGTCTCCGCCCCCGCTGCCGTCCCTGTTCCCGTCTCCGTTGCCGTCTCTGTCTCCCTTTCCGGCTCCGTTCCGGTCCCGGGGCGCCGGGCGATCAGCTCGATGTGGCTGACCGCGTTCGGCTCGCCCCCGGTCTCCCGGGCGGTCAGCACCCCGCGCTCCTTCACGATCCGGCTCCGTACGGTCCGGGGGAGGGCGAGTGCCGGGGCGTACGGGGCGACGGCCTCGTACGTCTTACGGACCCGCCGGTCCCGGAAGAGGGTCTGGTAGGCGCCGCGTTCCTCGGGGCGCACGGTGAACAGCACCAGCCCGGCGGTGAGGCGGTCGAGGCGGTGGGCGGCGGTGAGCGTCGGGAGGCCCAGTTCCCGGCGCAGGCGGGCCAGAGCGGTCTCGGTGACGTGGCTGCCGCGTGGTGTGGTGGCCAGGAAGTGCGGCTTGTCGGCGACCACGATGTGCTCGTCGCGGTAGTGGACGAAGACAGGGAAGGGGACCGGTGCCTCGGGGGAGAACCGGCGGTGGAACCACACGTACATGCCCGGCCGGTACGGGGTGTCGGCCGCCACCGGCCCTCCGTCGGCGCCGACCACCAGACCCGCGTCGAACATTTCGGCGACGAGGCCGGGAGCCGCGCCGGAGAGGCGTGCGACGAGGTGGTCGCGGACCGTGGCCCACGGCCCCTCGGCGGGCAGCCGCAGCCGCACGGGGTCGACCCCGTCACGCTGGGGGAGCGGGGAGGGCGGGGGAGGGGTGCGGCGTCTCATCGTCAGCAAGGGTAGGAGGCGGCGGGCGGAGGGCGGACAGCGGCAGGGGAAAAGCACTGTTCCGCGGCGGGTGCTGCTTGGGAGGATGTGCGGCATGCCTTACCTGACACCCCCGGTCCTCCCGGCCGGCACCCTGTCCCGTACCGCCCAGCCCACGATCGCCACCGGCGACGGACTGGTGTTGCGCCCGTGGCGGGAGGAGGACGCGCCGGCGGTCTTCGAGGCGTTCCAGGACCCGTTGATGCACCAGTGGCACATCCGGGCCGCCGACTCCGTGGCCGAGGTGCGCGGCTGGATAGCCGCGTGGCGGGCGGCCTGGGCCGGCGAGCGGAACGCGCAGTGGGCGGTCGCCGACGCGGCCGACGACGGGCTGCTCGGCCGGGTGGCCCTGCGCGATGTGCTGCTCGGCGACGGTGTGGCCGAGGTGGCGTACTGGACGGTGGCGGCGGCCCGTGGGCGCAAAGTCGCCGCGCGGGCCACGACGGCGCTCGCCCGCTGGGCTTTCGACGAGGTCGGTCTGCACCGCCTTGAGCTGAGCCACGCCGTCGCCAACACGGCGTCCTGCCGGGTCGCGGAACGGGCCGGGTTCGTGCTGGAGGGGGTCAAGCGCGGTGCGCTGCGGCACGCGGACGGCTGGCACGACATGCACCTGCACGCCCGGCTCAGCGGTGACTGAGCGGTGACCGGGCGGCTCGGCGGTGACCGGACGGCTGGGCGGCGGCTGGGTGGTGACTGAGCCGACGGGAGCGGGGCGCGGGGTGGGCGCGGGCGGACGCCGGCGAAGGCCGACGACTGCCGACGGCGCCGGCAACCGCGGGCAAGCGCTCACGGACACGGACCCGTACCCGGTGGCGCGGGCGAGCGCTCATGAGCGCAGGTCCGTACCCGGTGACGCCGACGGGCACCGGCAGGCGCCCGCGGACATGGGGCGGCACCCAGGGATGCCGACGGGTGTCGACAAGGGTCCTGGACGGGAGCCCGTGCCCGGTGACGGACGCGGGCAGGGGCCCAGGGCATCGACCCGTGCCCGGTGACGGTGACGGACGCGGGCAGGAGCCCAGGGGCATCGACCCGTGCCCAGGGATGTCGACGGGTGTCGACAAGGGTCCTGGACGGGGGCCCGTGCCCGGTGACGGTGACGGACGCGGGCAGGAGCCCAGGGCATCGACCCGTGCCCGGGGATGTCGACGGGTGTCGACAAGGGCCCTGGACGGGACCCGTGACGGTGACGGTGACGGGCAGGTGTCCACGGGCATCGACCCGTACCCGGGGACCCGGCCGGCGCCGGCAGGCGCCCCGAGCCGCCGTGGGCGTTACGCGGCCGACGCCGGGGAGCCGCTCTCCTGCTCCGCCTCGATCCGCGCGTTCCACTCCCGCTTGGAGGACTGCCAGCCGTCCTCGTTGTGGCCGAGCCGCCAGTAACCGGAGATGGACAGGTCCTCGCGGGGGACCCGGTGCTCGACCCGCAGCAGTTTGCGCAGCTCCTTCACGCAGCCCGCCTCGCCGTGCACGAACGCGTGCACCCGGCCCTCGGGGAACCGCAGGCCACGGACGGCCTCGACGAGCGCCTCACCGACGGGCCGGTCCCCGCGGTGCAGCCAGACCACCTCCACGTCGGAGTCGATCTTCTGCTCCTCCTCCGGACCGGCGACCTCCACGAAGGCGAAGGCGCGGGCACCGTCCGGCAGCGCCTCCAGCGAGCGGGCGATCGCGGGCAGCGCGCTCTCGTCACCGGCCAGCAGGTGCCAGTCGGCGGTCGGGTCGGGGGCGTAGGCGCCGCCGGGACCCATGAGGAGGAGGGTCTCGCCGGGCTGGGCGTCGCGCGCCCAGGGCCCGGCCAGTCCCTCGTCGCCGTGGATGACGAAGTCCACGGTCAGCTCCCGCAGGGCGGCGTCCCAGTGCCGCACCGTGTAGGTCCGGATGACCGGCCACTGCTCGCGGGGGAACTCCGCGCGGATCCGGTCCATGTCGAACGGCTCGGGGTAGGTCGCGCCGCCGGACGGGAAGAGCAGTTTGACGTAGTGGTCGGTGCAGGCGTCCGCGGAGAAGTCGGCGAGCCCCTCGCCACCGAGGACGACCCGCTGCATGCGCGGGGTCAGCCGTTCCGTGCGGACGACCCGTGCCGAGTGCGGCTTCCGCGGCTTGCGTGCCGGTCGGTCTGCCATGACGGCCTCCCAAAGCGTGGTTAGGTTAGCCTAAGTTATCATCCCTCCCTCGTTCGGTACCTCGGGGAGGAGAGGTCCGTGAGTCACCGGGTGTCCCTCGCGGCCCCTCCGGAACCCCGTGGTTTCAGGCGCCGAGAGTGGTCAGGAGACGTTGCAGCGATCCGCCCAGTCCCCAGCGGGCCGCCAGTTCGTCCAGGGCCCGCGGATCGCGGGGGCCGCGCGGCAGCGCGGTGGGGACGTCGGGCAGCGGGACGTCGTCCGCGACCCGGACCACCTTCGGGGCCACCGCCAGATACGGCCGGGCCTCCTCCAGCCGCCTGCGCTGGGCGGGGGTGAGCCTGGCGCCGGGGTCGTCGACCGCGGCGAGGATGCCGGCCAGGTCGCCGAACTGGGCGAGCAGCTTGGCCGCCGTCTTCTCGCCCACGCCGGGCACCCCGGGCAGGCCGTCGCTCGGGTCGCCGCGCAGCAGGGCCAGATCGGCGTAACCGCGGCCGTCGACGCCGTACTTCTCGCGCAGCAGCGCCTCGTCGGTGTGCTGGAGGGTGCCGACGCCCTTGAGCGGATACAGCACGCGCACGCCGCGGGCGTCGTCGACGAGCTGGTAGAGGTCGCGGTCGCCGGTGACGATGTCGACCGGGCCGTCCGCCCGCGCGGTGTAGGTGCCGATCACGTCGTCCGCCTCGTACTCCGGGACGCCGACGCGGGCGACGCCGAGGGCGTCGAGGACCGCCTCGATCACCGGGACCTGCGGGGAGAGCGTGTCGGGCACCTCCTCCACGTCCGGTCCCGCCGGGCGCTCGGTGGCGACCCGGTGGGCCTTGTAGGAGGGGATCAGCTCCACCCGCCACGCCGGGCGCCAGTCGGCGTCCATGCAGGCCACCAGGTGGTCCGGCCGGTGGTCCCTCACCAGCCGGTCGATGAAGTCGAGCAGTCCGCGCACGGCGTTCACCGGCGAGCCGTCGGGGGCCTTGACGGAGTCCGGGACGCCGAAGTAGGCCCGGAAGTAGAGGGAGGCGGTGTCAAGAAGCATGAGTCGTCCGGTCACGCACCGCATCATGCCGCAAGGCCGGGCGGGGGCGGGCGCGGGTCGCCCCGGACGGGCGGGACGCGTACGCACCGTTAGGGACGCGCACCTGGGAAGTGAAGCAGATCACATAAGTGTTTGGCCGATAAGGAGCAGGGCAGGTGCGCCCCCGGAACCGAGCTTGTTGACAAATTCAACTGTTAGCCAGTCTTCGGGTTCCGGTCCCTGTTCCCGAGGCAAGAGGTAAGCGTGTCAGCCAGGCTTGAGGCCGAGCACCTGTACAAAGTGTTCGGCGGGAAACCCGACCAGGCAGTCGAACGACTGCGCCAGGGAGCGGAACGGGAGGAACTGCGGGCCGACGGCGCCACGGCCGCCGTCATCGACGCGTCCTTCACCGTGGAACCCGGCGAGATCTTCGTCGTCATGGGCCTGTCCGGGTCCGGCAAGTCCACGCTGCTGCGCATGCTCAACGGCCTGTTGGAGCCGACCGACGGACACGTCCGCTTCGGCGGCGACGACCTGACGGAGCTCGGCGACAAGAGGCTGCGCGAGGTCCGCTCCAAGAAGATCAGCATGGTCTTCCAGCACTTCGCGCTCTTCCCGCACCGCAGTGTCCGCGACAACGCCGCCTACGGTCTGGAAGTGCAGGGCGTGCCCCGCGCCGAGCGCGAACGCCGCGCCGACGAGGCGCTCGCCCTGTGCGGTCTGGCCGGCTGGGAGAAGTCCTGGCCCGACGAGCTGTCCGGCGGCATGCAGCAGCGCGTGGGCCTGGCCCGCGCGCTCGCCACCGACGCCGACCTGCTGCTGATGGACGAGTCCTTCAGCGCCCTCGACCCGCTGATCCGGCGTGACATGCAGGACCAGCTCCTGGAACTGCAGAAGACGCTGAAGAAGACCATCGTCTTCATCACCCACGACCTCAACGAGGCCATGCGCCTGGGCGACCGCGTCGCCGTGATGCGCGACGGCCGCATCGTGCAGATCGGCACCGCGCAGGACATCCTCATCCGCCCCGCCGACGACTACGTCGCCTCCTTCACCCAGGACGTCGACCGCTCGCGGGTGCTCACCGCCGGCGCGGTCATGGAGACCGAGGTGCACGGCGACGAGGCCGACTGCGGCTGCGAGACCGCCACGCCCGACACGCCCTTCACCGACCTGTGCGCGATCAGCGCGCGCGTGCCGCACCCCGTGGCCGTGCTGAACGGCGACGGGGAGCTCGTCGGCGTCGTGCCGCGGCAGCGTCTCATCGGTTTCCTCGGTGACGAGGAGGCCGCCCCGGGCGTCTGCGACTCCCCCCGGGACAAGGGCGGCGAGAAGGTGATGGCCCGTGCCTAGGATCCCGCTCGGCACCTGGGTCAACGACGCGGTCGACTGGCTGCTCGACCACGTGGCCTGGCTCTTCGACTTCTTCAAGACCGTCTTCACCGGCACCTACGACGGCATCGACGCCGTCCTCCAGGCGCCCGAACCGCTGCTGCTCGCCGGCATCTTCGCGGTGATTGCCTTCTGGCTGCGCGGCACGCTGGCCGGTGTCCTCACGTTCGTCGGGTTCGCGTTCATCGACTCCCTCGAACTGTGGGAGAACGCGATGACCACCCTGTCGCTGGTGCTCGTCGCCACCATCATCGCGCTGGTCGTCGCCGTGCCCGTGGGCATCTGGGCGGCCCGCTCCGACCGGGTCAGCGCGCTGGTGCGGCCGGTACTGGACTTCATGCAGACGCTGCCCGCGATGATCTACCTCATCCCGGCGATCCTGTTCTTCGGCACCGGCGCCTCCGCGGGCATCGTCGCCACCCTGATCTTCGCGCTCGCCCCCGGCGTGCGCATGACCGAGCTGGGCATCCGGCAGGTCGACAAGGAACTGGTCGAGGCGGCCGAGGCGTTCGGCACCACCCCCCGCAACACCCTGCTGCGCGTCCAGCTCCCGCTCGCGCTGCCCACCGTGATGGCCGGCGTCAACCAGGTCATCATGCTCGGCCTGTCGATGGCCGCGATCGCCGGCATGGTCGGCACCGGCGGCCTCGGCGGCGACGTCAACGAGGCCATCGGTCAGCTCGACGTGGGCCTCGGCTCCGAGGCCGGTGTCGCCATCGTGATCCTGGCGATCTACCTCGACCGGATGACCAGCGCCCTGGGCGCCCAGGTCTCCCCGCTCGGCCGGCGTGCCGCAGCCCGCGCCCGCGCGGCGCACGGCCTGAGGATCTGGTCCTACCGGCCCCGCCCGC
Organism: Streptomyces sp. SYSU D01066-1; assembly: GCF_054956795.1. Taxonomy (NCBI): domain Bacteria; kingdom Bacillati; phylum Actinomycetota; class Actinomycetes; order Kitasatosporales; family Streptomycetaceae; genus Streptomyces; species Streptomyces sp. SYSU D01066-1. The sequence continues at coordinate 163,162 of NZ_JBUDHV010000003.1, forward strand.
AGGTCGCCGTCGTCGGCGTCGTGATCCTGGCCCTGGTGGCCGGCGGCATGGGCGTGTTCGGCGGCTCCGGCGACTCCGAGGCCGGCACGGACGGCGAGAACGTCGGCCAGGGCAAGAAGATCACCCTCGGCTACGTCCCCTGGGACGAGGGCGTCGCCTCCACCTTCCTCTGGAAGGAGATCCTGGAGGAGCGCGGCTACCAGGTGCAGGCCCAGCAGTTCGACGCCGGGCCGCTCTACACCTCCCTCGCCCAGGGCGACATCGACATCGTCACCAACGCCTGGCTGCCGACCACCCACGCGCAGTACTGGAAGAAGTACGGCAGCAAGCTCGACGACCTCGGCGCCTGGTACGACAAGACGTCGCTGGAGCTGACCGTCCCGACGTACCTGGAGGACATCGACACCCTGGCCGACCTCAAGGGCAGGGGCGGCCTCTTCGGCGGCGAGATCACCGGCATCGAGGCCGGCGCCGGTGAGACGGCCATGCTGAAGAGCACGGTCCTCAAGGCGTACGGCCTGGACAAGGAGTACGAGGTCGTCGACAGCTCCACCCCGGCGATGCTGGCCGAGCTGAAGCGGGCCATCAGCAAGAAGGAGCCGATCGTCGTTCCGCTGTGGTCGCCGCACTGGGCGTACAACGACTACGACCTCAAGAAGCTGAAGGACCCCAAGGGCGCCTGGGGCTCGGGCGACGGGGTGCACACGCTCTCCCGCGAGGGCTTCGCCGGCGACGACCCGACGGTCGCCGAGTGGCTGAAGGACTTCGAGATGACCGAGGACCAGCTCACCAGCCTCGAAGCCGAGATCAACAAGTCCGGCAAGGGCAACCAGCAGGACGCCGTCAAGACCTGGCTGAAGGACAACCCCGGCCTGGTCGACGAGCTGGCCCCGGTCGGCTCCGGCACCGGCTCCACCCCGGCGGAGGCCGAGCGGGCGCTGGACGTGGCCTGGTTCCCGTGGGAGGAGGACGTGGCCATCACGTACCTCTGGAAGAACGTCCTGGAGAAGCGCGGCTACCAGGTCAACACCAAGCAGATGGACGTCGGCCCGGTCTACACCGGCCTGGCCTCCGGCGACCTCGACCTCAACTTCGACGCGTGGCTGCCGCACGCCCAGGCCGGCTTCTGGGAGAAGAGCAAGGACAACCTCACGGACCTGGGCACCTGGTACGAACCGACCTCGCTGGAGGTCGCGGTGCCCGGTTACGTCAAGGGCGTCGAGTCCATGGCGGACCTCAAGGGCAAGGCCGACCTCTTCGACGGGAAGATCATCGGCATCGAGCCGGGCACCGGCGAGATGAACCTGCTCAAGAAGGACGTCCTGCCCGGCTACGGCCTGGACGACGAGTACGAGGTCGTCGACGGCTCCACCCCGGCGATGCTGGCCGAGCTGAAGCGGGCCATCGCCAAGGAGGAGCCCGTCGCGGTCGTCCTGTGGTCGCCGCACTGGGCGTACAGCGACTACGAGCTGACCAAGCTCAAGGACCCGAAGAAGCTCTGGGGCGACAACAACACGATCCACACGATCGCCGGCGAGGAGTTCCCCGAGCAGTACCCCCGGCTCACTGAGTGGATCAGGAACTTCACGATGAGCGAGGACGAGCTGGGCAGCCTGGAGAGCGAGATCAAGGACCGGGGCAAGGGCCACGAGGAGGAGGCGGTGGCCGCCTGGCTGGAGGAGAACCCGGAGGTCGCGGAGCGGATGACCGCCGCGTGACCGCCGCGGCGACCGCCACCGGAGGGGCGGGCCGCCCACGCGCTGACCGGCGCGGGCGGCCCGCCCCTCGGGCCGTCCCGGCCTCCGGGAGCGGTGACACGGTAAGGATTCGGACAACCACGGAGCGCCATGGCCGGGTCCGGGCGGCGCCCCCGGCCGGGCCCGGGGCGAGGAGGACGGGGCGGGAACCCGCCGGGGGGACCGGGGCGGGCGCGTACCGGGGGCGTGATTCCTGGCGCGAACCGATGGGTCCCCGCCGCCCGGGCGTGACACCGATGTGACGGCCGCGTGAAACGGTTTGCCGAACATGCGTAGGGTGCAGAGAACTCATCAAAGGGACCGTGCCCGGGAAACGGCACCGGGGCGGCACGATGGAAGCGACGGGTGAAGGAGGGAGCCGGAGCGATGGGCGACCACAAAGAGCAGCCCCTTCGGGTGGGCGCGGCCGTCCGGCGGCGGCGCCGCGCGCTGGACCTCACCCTCGCCGTCGTGGCCGAGCGCAGCGGCCTGTCGGTGCCCTTCCTCAGCCAGATCGAGAACGACCGGGCCCGGCCCAGCACCGCCTCCCTGGAGAAGGTCGCCGACGCGCTGCGCACCACCGCCGTGGAACTGCTCGCCGCCGCCGACCCGGCGTGCAGCGTGGACGTGGTCCGGGCCGGGGACGGGGGGCCGGAGTCCGGGCCCCGGGTGCGCTCGCTGGTGCGCGGACACCACCAGATGCACGCCTCGGAGTTCACCGGCGACCACGACGCCGGCCGGGAACTGCGGTACCGCAACGACCAGTTGATGTACGTCGCCGAGGGCGCCGTCGAGATCGAGGCGGAGGGCCGCGCCTACCGGCTGGGCCGCGGCGACACGCTGTACCTCACCGGCGGGGTCCGGCACCGCTGGCGGGCCACGGTCCCCGACACCCGGCTGCTCGTCGTGGCGGTCGCGGAGCACATCGAGGCGGTACGGGGCCGGTCGCGCCGGTGAGCGGTCCGACGCCGCGGTCCGGCGCCGGGGCGTGCTCATCGCGGCGCGCTCGCCGTGGCGTGCTCGCCGTGGCGTGCTCGTCGTGGTCCGGCGCCGTGGCGTGCTCATCGCGGCGTGCTCACCGTGGCGCCGCGAGCAGCCGGCCGTCGGCCACCCCGCGCGCCGTCCCCACGGCCGCCACGCACCATGCGGTGACCAGGAGCCCGTACAGGAGCAGGGCGAGACCTTCGTGGACGGCGAGTCCGGTGTGCCGGGCGAGCGCCGTGGCGCCGGTGACACAGGTGCCCACCGGGAAGGTGAACGACCACCACGCCATCGAGAACCGCAGGCCGTGCCGCCGGGCCCGGACCACGTGCGCCGCGGCCCACACCAGCCACAGCAGGGCGAAGCCCATGACCGGGACGCCGTAGAGGACGGCCGACGCGGTGAAGCCCCCGGCGTAGGAGGCGGTGACGACGCCGGGCGCGACGTCCGCGAAGTTCCCGACGGCCGTGGTGGACTGCCCCAGCGGGCCGAGGACCAGGAACAGGGTCGGGGTCAGGGCGGGCGGCAGCGGGTCGCCGGTGAGCAGCCGGGCGAAGACCAGCGGCAGCATCAGCAAGGTGGCGAGCAGGCTCGCCCCGAACAGCGCCAGACAGCCCAGCAGGAAGGTCTCGCGCACCTGCCCGGCCGGCAGGTACGGCACCAGCGCCGGCCCCAGCGCGGCCGACACCATCGGCGCGACGAGCGGCAGCAGCCACGCGGGGGCGGCCTGCCCCGGGGTGATCCGGTGGTGTACGGCCATGAGGTACGGGACGACGACGGCCGCCGCCAGCCCCACAGCCGTCCCGGCGGTGAACAGCACGGCGTCCAGGGCCACCGCCGCCGGTACGCCGATCCAGTCCCGGCCGACGGTGAGCGCGCCGCCGCCGACCGACAGCAGCGCCATCGCCGAACAGCCGTGGAACGGGGCCGTTGCCGGGTCGAGGAGGTGGGCGCGGGCCTGGTCGCGGTGGTGGCGCCAGTGCAGCGCCCGGGCGGTGAGCAGGGTCACCAGCAGGAGGAGGGAGACCGCCCAGACGCCGGCGCAGGCGACGCGCAGCCCCGGCGGGCGCCAGGGGAGGCCGGCCCCGGCGGAGGCGACGACGGCGGTGCCCATGACGCAGGCGTACCAGTTGGGGCCGAGATGGCGCAGGGCCGGGTGGCGGGGGGTGGGGGAAGCGGGAGAAGTGGGAGAAGTGGGAGAAGTCGGTGAAGTGGGAGAAGCGGGCGAAGCGGACCGGGGGCGCGGGCGGACTGCGGTGAGCATGCCCCCACGGTCGCGCCGGGGAACCGCGCTGACCAGGGAGCATGTTCCTATGAGGGCATAAGCTGGAGTTATGAGCGGTACGGAGAGGCAGGGGGCCGGCGACACGTCCGGGCCGACGCGCGCGGCGCCGCTGGCGCACCGGGTGCCGGACCTGGGCGCCCTGGAGCTGCTGCTGGCGGTGGCCCGGCTGGGCAGCCTCGGCGGGGCGGCGCGGGAACTGGGCATCAGCCAGCCGGCGGCCAGCAGCCGCGTCCGGTCGATGGAGCGCCAGCTGGGCGTCGCCCTGGTGGACCGGTCACCGCGCGGTTCCCGGCTCACCGACGCCGGCGCGCTGGTCACCGACTGGGCGCGGCGGATCGTGGAGGCGGCGGAGGCGTTCGACGCGGGGGCGCAGGCGCTGCGGGACCGGCGGGACTCCCGGCTGCGGGTGGCGGCGAGCATGACCATCGCGGAGTACCTGCTGCCCGGCTGGCTGGTCGCGCTGCGCGCGCAGCGCCCGGACACGGCGGTGTCGCTGCTCGCCGGGAACTCCTCGGTGGTGGCGCGGCGGCTGCTGGCCGGCGAGGTCGATCTGGGGTTCGTGGAGGGGGTCAGCGTCCCGGCCGGGCTGGACTCGGCGGTCATCGCCCGCGACCGGCTGATCGTGGTCACCGCACCCGGGCACCCCTGGGCACGCCGCCGCCGTCCACTGGCCGCCCGCGAGCTGGCCGCGACGCCGCTGATCCTGCGGGAGAAGGGGTCCGGTACCCGGCAGGTGCTGGACGCCGCGCTGGGCGGGCTGGCCCCTCCGCTGATCGAGCTGTCGTCGACCACCGCGGTGAAGGCCGCCGCGGTCGGCGGCGCCGGCCCGGCGGTCCTCAGCGAACTGGCCCTGGGCGAGGAACTGGCGATGCGGCGCCTGGTCCGGGTGCCCGTCGAGGACGTCTCCCTCGCCCGGGACCTGAGGGCGGTGTGGCCGACGGGGCACCGGCCGACGGGGCCGGCGCGGCAGTTGCTGGCGTTGACGCGGGGGTGAGCGCGGGGGCTCGGCCGCGTACGCGGGAGTGATCGCGATGTCCCCGCGGGCCGGCGGGTGCGCCGGCGTGACCGTCCGCCACGCCGTCGCCGGCCGCCCGGCCGAGGGCGCCCCGTAGGCGCCTCTCCGGTCCCGGAGGCCGGCGCCGGCCGCGCGGCGGGCGCCGGCCGCTGTGCCCGCGCTGCGACCACGACCGCGCAGCCGGGGAGGGTGCCGGCCAACGCCTAGGCGCCGACCGGGACTCCGCGACCGGCGCGGGGCCGTGCGCCGGGGGTGCCGGGTGCCGCCGTGTCAGGGTTTCCTGGCTGGCCTCTGCTGCGGGGTGGTGTGTGCCGGGGATGCCGGATGTGGCCGTGGCAGGGCTTTCTGGCGGTTTTCCGCTGCGGGGTGGTGTGTGCCGGGGATGCCGGATGTGGCCGTGGCAGGGTTTCCTGGCGGTTTTCCGCTGCTGGGCGGCGCGCGCCGGGGACGCCGGGTGCCGCCGTGTCACGGCCGCCCGGCTGCCCCCCGCTGCCGGGCGGCGTCCACCAGGCTCCGCATCACCCGCTCGTCCTCACCCATCTCCGGGTGCCACTGCACCCCCAGCACCCAGCCATCGGCGGCCGGCAGCTCCACCGCCTCCACCGTGCCGTCCGCCGCGTGCGCCGACGGGACCAGGCCCGTGCCGAGCCGGTCCACCGCCTGGTGGTGGTACGTCGGCACGGGCATCGTCTCCGGGACGATCCCCGCGTACCGCGTGCCCGGCACCGGCTCCACCGGGTGGGCGCCGAACACGCCCACCACCTCGGCGTGCCCGTCGAGGTGCTGGACCAGCGTGCCGCCGAGGGCCACGTTCAGCAGCTGCATGCCGCGGCAGATGCCCAGCAGCGGCAGGCCGACGGCGAGGGCCGCCTCGATCAGCGCCAGCTCCCAGGCGTCCCGGGCCCGGGCGGGCGGACCGGTGCGGGGATGGCGCCGGGCGCCGTAGCGGACGGGCTCGACGTCCGGGCCGCCCGCGATCACCAGGCCGTCCAGCCGGGCCACGGCCGCCGCGGCGTGCTCCGGCGCGTCCGGCGCCAGCAGCGCCACCAGTCCGCCCGCCCGCTGCACCAGGCGGGGGTACCCGGTCGGCAGCAGCGCCGCCGCCGTCTCCCACACCCCCCAGCGCACCCGCTGCTCCAGGTACGTGCTGACGCCGATCAGCGGTCGCCTGTCCGGCATCCGGCCTCCCGTCAATGGATCCGCATCGAACCTTTGAACGCCCCTCAGGTCAGGAAGCCCCGCAGCAGCGCCGCCGTCCCCGCGCAGTGCTCCCGCATCGCCGCCCGCGCCCCCTCCGCGTCCCCGTCCAGCACCGCCGCCACCAGCGCGGTGTGCTGCCGCTGGGAGTGCTCCAGGTTGCGCACCAGCAGCGGGATGCAGTCCAGCAGCCCGTTCACGCTCGCCCGCACCGCCGCGTACTGCCCGGCCAGCGACGGTGACCCCGACAGCTCCGCGAGCGTCAGGTGCAGCAGCGTGTCCAGGCGCCGGTACTCCGCCAGCGGCGCGTCGCGCGTGCGGGCCAGCGCCTCCCGCAGCCGCCCCGCCCGCTCCCCGGCCGGCCCGTGCGCCGCGCACAGCTCCGCCGCGCCCACCTCCAGCACCTCCCGGAAGCGCAGCACGTCCTCCAGGTCGACCTCGGCGACCCGGCGCCGCAGCTCGCCCTCGCCGCCGGTGTCCGCGCGGGGCAGCACGAACGTCCCCCCGTACCGCCCGCGCCGGGCCGTCACCAGCCCCTCGTCCTGAAGCACCTTCAGCACCTCGCGCAGCGTCACCCGGCTGATCCCGAGCCGCTCCGCCAGCTCCCGCTCGGCCGGCAGCCGTCCGCCCGCCGGCACCAGCCCCAGCCGGACGACCTGGAGGATCTGCTCCAGCGCCTCCTCGAAGCCGTTGCCCGCGCGCACCGGCCGGAGCACCGCGGCCAGCCGGTCCGCCACCGGACCCCGGGCGCCGGCTCCGCTCCCCTGCGGCATACGGCCGCGCCCCCTTCCCAGCCAATGGTCCCGCGCCATACCTTATGGCTCCCGGTCCGACGAGGAAGCCCGAGGAGCCCTCCGTGGCAGACCGCACACCCCCGCTCGGCGTCGAGGAACTGCACGCCCTCGTCGCGGGCGGCGAGATCGACACCGTCGTCCTGGCCTTCCCGGACATGCAGGGGCGGCTCCAGGGCAAGCGGTTCGCCGCCCGCTTCTTCCTCGACGAGGTACTGCGCCACGGCACCGAGGGCTGCGACTACCTCCTCGCCGTCGACGCCGAGATGAACACCGTCGACGGCTACGCCATGTCCTCCTGGGACCGCGGCTACGGCGACTTCGCCCTGCGCCCGGACCCGGCCACCCTGCGCCGCCTCCCCTGGCACCCCGGCACCGCGTTCGTCACCGCCGACCTCACCTGGGAGGACGGCTCCCCGGTGGTGGCCGCCCCGCGCCAGATCCTGCGCCGCCAGCTGGCCCGCCTCGCCGAGCACGGCCTGACCGCCCAGGTCGGCACCGAGCTGGAGTTCATCGTCTTCAAGGACACCTACGAGGCGGCCTGGGACGCCAACTACCGCGGCCTGACCCCGGTCAACCAGTACAACGTCGACTACTCCGTCCTCGGCACCGGCCGCGTCGAGCCCCTGCTGCGCCGCATCCGCAACGAGATGGCCGGCGCCGGCCTCACCGTCGAGTCCGCCAAGGGCGAGTGCAGCCCCGGCCAGCACGAGATCGCCTTCCGCTACGACGAGGCCCTGGTCACCTGCGACCAGCACGCCCTCTACAAGACCGGCGCCAAGGAGATCGCCGCCCAGGAGGGCGTCTCCCTCACCTTCATGGCCAAGTACGACGAGCGCGAGGGCAACTCCTGCCACATCCACCTCTCGCTCACCGGCGAGGACGGCGCCAGCGCCATGCCGGGACCCGACGGCGGCATGTCCCCGCTCATGCGGCGCTTCCTCGCCGGACAACTGGCCGCCCTGCGCGACTTCTCCCTCCTCTACGCCCCCCACATCAACAGCTACAAGCGGTTCCGGCCCGGCTCCTTCGCCCCGACCGCCGTCGCCTGGGGCCGCGACAACCGCACCTGCGCGCTGCGCGTGGTCGGCCACGGCCGCTCCCTGCGCTTCGAGAACCGCCTCCCCGGCGGCGACGTCAACCCCTACCTCGCCGTCGCCGGCATGGTCGCCGCCGGCCTGCACGGCGTGGAACGGGAACTGGAGCTGCCCGACCCCTGCCCCGGCAACGCCTACACCGCGGACCTCGCCCACGTCCCGACCACCCTGCGCGAGGCCGCCGCCCTCTGGGCGGACAGCCCCCTCGCCCGCGCCGCCTTCGGCGACGAGGTCGTCGACCACTACCGCACCATGGCGCGCGTCGAACTGGACGCCTTCGACGCCGCGGTCACCGACTGGGAGCTGCGCCGCTCCTTCGAACGCATGTGAGGCCCCCGTTGTCCGAGCTGTCCGACGAACTGCGCGTGCTCAACCCGGCGACCGAGGAGACCGTCGCCACCGTCCCCGCCGCCTGCGCCACCGACGTCGACGCCGCCGTCGTACGCGCCCTGCGGGCCCAGGAACGCTGGGCCGCCCTCGCCCCCGGCGACCGCGCCCGGCTGCTGCGCCGGTTCGCCGTCACGGTCGACGGGCACCTGGAGGAACTGGCCCGCCTGGAGGTCCGCGAGGCCGGGCACACCCTCGCGGGCGCCCGTTGGGAGGCGGGCAACGTCCGTGACCTGCTCGACTACGCGGCCGGGGGAGTGGAGCGGCTGACGGGACGGCAGATCCCGGTGGCGGGCGGCCTCGACGTCACGATCCTCGAACCGCTCGGCGTGGTCGGCGTCATCGCCCCCTGGAACTTCCCGATGCCGATCGCCGCCTGGGGCACCGCCCCCGCGCTCGCCGCCGGCAACGCGGTCCTCCTCAAGCCCGCCGAGACCACCCCGCTGACCGCCCTGCGGCTGGCCGAACTGGCCCTGGAGGCCGGTCTGCCCGAGCACCTCTTCCAGGTCCTGCCCGGCCGCGGCCCGGTCGCCGGACACGCCCTGGTCGAACACCCGGACGTGGCCAAGATCGTCTTCACCGGGTCGACGGCCGTGGGCAAGGCGGTACTGGCCCGCGGCGCCGTCCGCCTCAAGCGCGTCACCCTCGAACTCGGCGGCAAGAGCCCCAACATCGTCTTCGCCGACGCCGACATCGAAGCGGCCGCGGCCGCCGCCCCGATGTCCTTCCTCGACAACGCCGGCCAGGACTGCTGCGCCCGCACCCGCATCCTCGTCCAGCGCCGCGCGTACGACCGCTTCCTGGACCTCCTGGCCCCCGCCGTCGAGTCGGTCGTCGTCGGCGACCCGGCCGACGAGCGCACCGACATGGGCCCGCTGATCTCCGCCGCCCACCGGGACCGCGTCCGCTCCTACGTCCCCGAGGACGCCGACGGCATCCGCGGCAAGGCCCCCGACGGCCCCGGCTACTGGTACCCGCCCACCGTCCTCACCGGCGTCGACCCGCACGCGCGGGTGGCCGTCGAGGAGGTCTTCGGCCCCGTCGCCGTGGTCCTGCCCTTCGAGGACGAGGCCGAGGCCGTGGCGCTCGCCAACGACACCGACCACGGCCTGTCCGGCTCCGTCTGGACCCGCGACGTCGGCCGCGCCCTGCGCGTGGCGTCCGCCGTCCGGGCCGGGAACCTGTCCGTCAACTCGCACTCCAGCGTCCGCTACTGGACCCCGTTCGGCGGCTTCAAGCAGTCCGGCATCGGCCGCGAACTGGGCCCGGACGCGCTGGCCGCCTTCACCGAGACCAAGAACGTCTTCCTCAGCACGGAGGGTTCCCCGCAGTGACCGACACCCCTGTCTGCCGCCGCCTGGCCGGCCGCACCGCCGTCGTCACCGGAGCCGGCAGCGGCATAGGCCTGGCCGCCGCCCGCCGGCTCGCCTCCGAGGGCGCCCACGTCGTCTGCGCCGACGTCGACGAGACCCGCGGCAGGGCGGCGGCCGAGGCGACCGGCGGCCTCTTCGTCCAGGCCGACGTCACCGACCCCGAGCAGGTCGAGGCGCTGTTCCGGACGGCGTACGACACCTACGGCAGCGTCGACGTCGCCTTCAACAACGCCGGGATCTCACCGCCCGACGACGACTCCATCCTGGAGACCGGGCTGGAGGCGTGGAAGCGCGTCCAGGAGGTCAACCTCACCTCGGTCTACCTGTGCTGCAAGGCCGTCATCCCCTACATGCGGCGCCAGGGCAGGGGCTCCGTCATCAACACGGCGTCCTTCGTGGCCCGGATGGGCGCGGCCACCTCGCAGATCTCCTACACCGCCTCCAAGGGCGGGGTGCTGGCCATGTCCCGGGAACTGGGCGTGCAGTTCGCGCGGGAGGGCATCAGGGTCAACGCGCTGTGCCCCGGCCCGGTCAACACGCCGCTCCTCCAGGAGCTGTTCGCCAAGGACCCGGAGCGCGCCGCCCGCCGCCTGGTGCACATCCCCGCCGGCCGGTTCGCCGAGGCCGAGGAGATCGCCGCCGCCGTGGCCTTCCTGGCCAGCGACGACTCCTCCTTCGTCAACGCCACCGACTTCCTGGTGGACGGCGGGATCTCGGGGGCGTACGTCACGCCCCTGTAGGACATCACAGGAACGTCCGCCCCTCGCCCCGGTACGTCGGCACGGTCGCCGTCACCACGTCCCCCTCGACGAGGTGCAGCGCGTCGAACCGCTCGCACAGCTCCCCGGCCTTGGCGTGCCGGAACCACACCTTGTCACCGACGAGGAGGTCGTCGGCGGGGGAGCCGAGCAGCGGCGTCTGCACCTCACCGGCGCCCTCCTGACCGTCGTAGCGCAGCCCCTCGGGCAGGTACGGCACCGGCAGCCGGTCGGCGCCGGCCGCGCCCGAGGCCGGATAACCGCCGCCGAGCACCGTCACCACACCCACTCCCGGGCGCCGCACCACGGGCAGGGCGAACAGCGCCGCCGGACGGCCCCGGAACGACGTGTAGTTGTCGAACAGGCGCGGTGCGTACAGCCCCGACCCGGCGGCCACCTCGGTGACCGCCTCCTCCGCCGCCGTGTGCTGCACACTGCCCGTACCGCCGCCGTTGACGAACTCCAGGTCCCCGACGACGGCCCGCACCGCGCGCACCGCCTCGGCCCGCCGCTCGGCGAGTTCGCGGCGGGCGGCGGCCTGCATCAGCCGCACCGCCCGCGAGCGCAGCGGACGCCCGGCGACGGCGTCCCCGACGCCGGCCACATGACCCTCGTACGCCATGATCCCCACGACCCGGAACCCGGGACGCCGGGCCACCGCCCGCGCCAGGCCGGCGAGCCGGGCGGGGGAGTGCAGCGGGGAGCGCCGGGCCCCCACCCGCACCCGTCCGCCGAACAGCCGCAGCGACGTGTCCAGCTCCAGGCAGACCCGCACGACCTCACGGCCGCCGTCGCGAGCCGCGTCGATGAGGTCCAGCTGCGCGGGGTCGTCGGCCATCACGGTCACCGCGGCGGCGAGCTTCGGATCGGCGGTCAGCTCGGCGTATCCGGCGCGGTCCGCCGACGGATAGGCGAGCAGCACGTCCTGGAAACCGGAGCGCGCCAGCCACAGCGACTCGGCCAGCGTGAAGGACATCAGGCCCGCGAAACCGTCCCGGGCCAGGACGCGTCCGAGCAGCGCGCGGCAGCGCACGGACTTGCTGGCGACCCGGACCGGTTTGCCGCCGGCCCGGCGCAGCAGGTCGTCCGCGTTGGCGTCGAACGCCGCCAGGTCCACGATCGCCAGCGGGGCGTCGAGCTGGGCGGTGGCCCGGTCGTAACGGGCCCGGTCGGTGGGGCGAGCGGTCATGGGGGGCAGCCTGCCAGACCGGATTACCGCAGGGTAGGGGGACGTTCCGGGCCAATGCCGCGGGCGCGTGGACTGGTTCCCCGCGGTAGGGGGGCACGCCGTAGAGTGACGCGCACGCACGCCGGAGGCGTCCGGGCACGGGTCCGGCGCCGATGCCGGGATGGTGTTCCGGCCGTGCGGGTAGGCGCCCGGGGCGGAGACGGCCGCGCCGGGCCGGACAGCAGGACACGGCCCGCCGACGAGGACGGCACGGGCACGAGGAAACGGGGGGCGCATGAGCACGGAAGCGCGACGTGCCTCCGTCCCCCCGACCCCGCCGCGCCCGCCCGTCCCCCCGCTCCCGCCCCATCCGCCCGTCCCGCCGCGGCCCCCCGTGCCGCCGGACCCCCGCACGACGCGACAGCCGGACCCGCGCACGACGCGACAGCCGGACCCGCGCACGACGCGACAGCCCGGTCCCCTCCCGCCCACCGACACCCCGACCAGTACCGGAACCGTGCCGCCCCATCCCCCCACCCCACCGCACTCCGGCTCCCCGGCGCACCCCGCCGGTCCCGGAGCCGTGCCGCGGTCCCGGCCGGCGGGACAGCCGGGTACCCCCGCGGACACCGGGGCCCCGGGCGCTCTCGGCCGCGCCGGGGGCGTACCGCGGGACGGCCGCGCGGCGGGCCCCGGGGACCGGCGTGCCGACGGGACGCCCCGTCCGTCCGGCGACCCGGGCGCACAGCCCGCCCCCTCCCGGCCCGGCCCCTGCGCACCGCCCCCGCCGCGGCCCTCGGCCCGCTTCCCGGACACGCCGCCGACGGTGGCCCGCGGCCCGCGTGACGCCGACGGCACGACCCGGTCCCCGGACGGCCGTCCCGCCCAGCCGCCGTCCGAGGGGTCCCGCGCGCAGGGGGCCGCGCCGCCTCCGGCCGGGACACCCCCGCGTACGGCCCGGCCCCTCCCCGCCGAGGCACCCCCGCCCCCCGCCGCCCCGGCTCCCCGCCCCGGTGCCCCCGCCGAGGGCCCCGCGGAGACGACGCGCCGCCTGCGCCCCGTACCGCCGGCCGCCCCCGCCTCCCCGCCCCCCGGCCCCTTCACCCCCGCCCCGGCCTGGAGCGCCGCCCCCGGCGGCGACCCGCGGCCCTTCGTGACCCTCGGGGAACCCGAGGGCTACGACGACGAGCGCGCCCGGCCCCGACCGCTCGGACGGCGACCGCGCTCCCAGGCCGTCGCCGCGGCCGCCTGCCTGGTGCTCGGCGCGGGCCTGCTCACCGGCGCCGTCACCGGCAGCTGGCTCACGGACGACTCCGGGGACGGCAGCCGCCAGGACGCCTACGACGCCGCCGGCGACCTGTGGCACAACGCGCCGGTCGACCAGCTCTTCCCGCCCACCGTGCGGGGCCAGGGGGCCGGTCCCGGCGGTGCCGACCGCACCTGGACCCGCGTCGCCGTCGCCCCCGACAGCGGCTGCGGGCACGCCTTCGACCCCCTCCTGCGCAAGGCCCTCGCCCCGGTCGGCTGCGCCCGTCTGCTGCGTGCCACCTACACCGACGCCACCCGCAGCCACGTCACCACCGTCGGGCTCCTCTTCACCAGGGGCGACGCCGTGGCGATGACCTCGCTGGCCGCCCGGTTCGAGCAGGAGGGCCTGGACCGCCGCACCGACCTGATGCCGCTGCCGTACGCCGCGCGGAACACCGTCGCCGCCGGCTTCGGCGCGGCCCAGCGGGCCTCCTGGACGGTCTCCGTCCTCACCGACGCCCCGGTCGTCGTCTACGCCGTCTCCGGCTGGGCCGACGGCCGCGAGGTCGACGACCCGCAGCCCGCCGAGGCGGCCATGGAGGCCGGCGCCACCAGCGCCCCGGCGCAGGCGGGGCTCGGCCACGAGGCGCGGGGCCTGGCCGACCGCGTCGAACGCCGCCTGCGCAAGAACGCCGGACCGGCCACGGAGCAGCCCTCGTGACACACGCCGTGACGAACTCCCGCCGCCGCACCGCCGCCCTCGGCCTCCTCCTCGCCGCCTCCCTGGCGCTGGTGCCCTCCACCGCCGCCCACGCCGACGGCATACGGGCCAAGCAGTGGGCCCTGGACGCCCTCCACCTCGACGAGGCGTGGCGCACCACCAAGGGCGCCGGCGTCACCGTCGCCGTCCTGGACACCGGAGTCGAGGCCGACCACCCCGACCTCGTCGGCAACGTCCTGACCGGCAAGGACCTCGTCGGCTTCGGGGCCGAGGACGGCGACCGGGCCTGGGCCCGGCACGGCACCGCCATGGCCGGGATCATCGCCGGCCACGGACACGGCACCGGCGGCGGGGACGGCGTCATGGGCGTCGCCCCCGAGGCCGAGGTGCTGCCCGTCCGCGTCATCCTGGAGGACGGCGACCCGGCCCGCGCCAAGGCCCGCACCTCCCGCGGCGGCGCCCTCGCCGAGGGCATCCGCTGGGCCGCCGACCACGGCGCCGACGTCATCAACCTCTCCCTCGGCGACGACTCCTCCTCCGCCCACCCGGAGCCCGCCGAGGACGAGGCCATCCAGTACGCCCTGGACAAGAACGTCGTCGTCGTCGCCTCGGCCGGCAACGGCGGTGAGAAGGGCGACCACATCTCCTACCCGGCCGCCTACCCCGGCGTGATCGCCGCGACCGCCGTCGACCGCTACGGCACCCGCGCCTCCTTCTCCACCCGCCGCTGGTACGCCACGGTCGCCGCCCCCGGCGTCGACGTGATCATCGCCGACCCCGACCACCAGTACTACGAGGGCTGGGGCACCAGCGCCGCCGCCGCCTTCGTCTCCGGCTCCGTCGCCCTGATCCGGGCGGCCCACCCCGGCCTGACCCCGGCACAGGTCAAGAGCCTCCTGGAGGACACCGCCGACAACGCCCCCGCCGACGGCCGCGACGACTCCCGGGGCTACGGCTTCATCGACCCGGCCGCCGCGATCGAGGCGGCCGGGTCGATGAAGCCGCAGAGCCTGGAACCGGCGGCGTACGGCGAGGAGTACTTCGGTGACGGCCCCGACGAGGAGACCCCGGCCGGTTCCGCCTCCGCCTGGGTGGCCCCGCTCGCGGGCGGCGCCGGCGGCGTGCTGCTGGTCGCGGCGGTGGTGCTGTGGCGGGGCCGCCCCGCCCGCTACGACGACTTCTGAGCGAGCACCGGAGCGGCCGGGGCGGTCGCGCCGTCCGTACCGCACACCGACACCGCCGCCCTCGCCGCCGCCTCGACCAGCGAGATCCCCGCCGCCTTGGTGGTATTGCCCTGCGACAGCGCGGCCACCAGCAGGTCACGGCCGTCGACCGTGACCCGCCCGATGCTGTTGATCACCCACAGTCCCGTCGCGCTGCGCGGCAGCCAGCCGTTCTTCAGCGCCCACGACGAGCCCGCCGCCGACACCCCCCAGTCCTGGCCGTCCGCTATCCGCTCCATCAGCCCCCGCAGGTACGTCCGGGACGCCGGCGTCAGCGCCGAGTCGTCCCCGAACACCTGCTGGAGCAGGACCAGCTGGTCCGCCGCCGTGGTCGTGGTCAGCCCCCACAGGTCGCCGTCCCCGCCCTCGGTCCCCGTGAGCCCGAACCGCTCGTTGGCGGCGTCCAGCCCGCCGGCCCCGCCGATCGTCCGCCACAGCGCCGTCGCGGAGGCGTTGTCGCTGTTCTCGATCATGGCGGTGGCGTACGTGCGCTCCGCCGTGGTCAGCGAACGCCCCGCGTCCTGCGCCCGGAGCAGCAGCGCCGCCAGGATGTCGACCTTGACGATGCTCGCGGTGTCGAAGGCGCCGTCGCCGTACACGGCGCTCTCGCCGTTCTCCGGGTCCAGCACCGCCACCGACAACCGCGTGCCGTCCGCCACGGAGACCGCAGTCATGGCCCGCGCCAGCAGCGCGTCCCGGTCCACGGCGGGTTGTGCCGAGGGTTCCACCGATGCCTCCCCGTCCCCGTCCCCGTCCGCCGGTGCCGGGGACGACGCCGCCCCCGACGCGGGCGACGATACGGCGGCCGTGCTCGTGTGCGCCCGCAGGTACACCGTCCCCGCCGTCGTACCGCCGCCGACGACGGCACAGGCGAGGGCCGCGTACAGCAGCCGGGATCTGAAGGAGGCCATGCCCGCGATGGTCGCGGCGGCGCCTGAGCGGCCCGTATGACGCGCGTTAAATACCGGTCAGGGATTCCTGAGAAGTCCGTGAGGGGGGTGACGAGCGCGTTTCACGGCCCCCGATAGGGTCGGGGACCGTGGCGAACAAGAACATTCCCGACTCCGGCTACTCCGACGACGACGGCTCCGCCGACCCCCGGCTGAGCGCGGCGCTCGCCGCCTGGGCCGAGGACCGCACCGCCCTCGCGCCGGTCCTGGCGGCGCTCAGGGGCGCCCGGCTGCTCGTTCCCGTCGTGGCCGTCCTCGGGGAGGCCGAAGAGGACGGCCACGCAGGGGGCGAAGCCCCTTGGCAGGGCGGTGGGCGACGGAAGGGCGGGCTGCGCCGCGAGAAGACCAGCGACATGGCCGTACCGACGCTGAAGGCCGGCGGCCGGACCGCGCTGCCCGCGTTCACCTCCACCGACTCGCTCGCCCGCTGGGACCCGGCGGCCCGCCCCGTCGCCGTCCCCCTGCACCAGGCGCTGCGGGCCGCCGCGCACGAGAAGGCGGACACCGTGGTGCTGGACCTGGCCGGACCGGTGCCGTTCGAGCTGACCGGCCCCGCTCTGCTGGCCCTCGCCGAGGGCCGCACCAGCACCGACCCGCTCACCGACCCGGCCGTCCTGGACGCCGTACGCGGTGCCGTGGCCGCCGAGCCCGCCGTCCTCAGCGCCCACCTCGGGCCGGGACCGGCGGACGGCACCCTCGCCCTGGTCCTGGACCCGGCCGCCGCGCCGGCCGCCGCCGCCCGGACCGTCGCCGAGCGGCTGGCCGCCGACGAGACGCTGCGGGCCCGCCTGGTGCGCGGCCTCGACCTGGCACTGCTGCCGGCCGGGGCGACGCCGCCGGGCGAGCCCTTGTACGTCCGTACGGCGGCGGGTCAGCCGTAGACCGCCCCCGTGTACTTCTCGCCCGGCCCCTGCCCCGGGTCGTCCGGGACCAGGGACGCCTCGCGGAACGCCAGCTGGAGCGACTTCAGGCCGTCCCGCAGCGGCGCGGCGTGGAAGGAGCTGATCTCCGTCGCGCTCGCGTCCAGCAGACCGGCCAGCGCGTGCACCAGCTTGCGGGCCTCGTCCAGGTCCTTGTGCGCCTCCCCGTCCTCCGTCAGCCCGAGCTTCACGGCCGCGGCGCTCATCAGGTTGACGGCGACCGTGACGATCACCTCGACCGCCGGCACCTCGGCGATGTCGCGGGCCATGGCGTCGAAGTCGGGATTCGCGGAAGAACCGGCAGGCGTGTCACTCATGCCGCACACGATAGGCGCAGACCGGGAGGGGCCCCCACCCGGTCTCGGTTGGCACGTTCCGCGCGGGAGCTGCTAACCTTGTGTAACGACCGGTCGGACACGTATGCCTCACGGCGACGCGCCCGGCCTCAAGTGGAGGCCATCGAACTCCCACCTGACCGTCCTTCGGGGCGGCGGGTCACCGGTCAGGCGGTCCCGTCCACGGCGGCGACCAGCCCGAAAGCGCGCCCCGCGATCATCGCGACGGTGCTCCGGTAGCAGTTCGAGGAGCCCCGCCTGTGATCGTCCGGGGCATTTTTCATGCGTCGGCGCGGTCAGGTCCATCGAAACAGACGTAACGCGGCTGTCCGCCAGACGGTCGCGTGGTGCTACCGAGGAGGATCCATCAGCGCCGAGCCCCGCATCAACGACCGGATTCGCGTTCCCGAGGTGCGACTTGTCGGTCCCAGCGGCGAGCAGGTCGGGATTGTCCCGCTTGCCAAGGCCCTGGAGCTTGCGCAGGAGTACGACCTCGACCTCGTCGAGGTCGCGGCGAACGCCCGTCCGCCCGTGTGCAAGCTCATGGACTACGGGAAGTTCAAGTACGAGTCGGCCATGAAGGCCCGTGAGGCGCGCAAGAACCAGGCGCACACGGTCATCAAGGAGATGAAGCTCCGGCCGAAGATCGACCCGCACGACTATGACACCAAGAAGGGTCACGTCGTCCGGTTCCTCAAGCAGGGCGACAAGGTCAAGATCACGATCATGTTCCGCGGTCGCGAGCAGTCCCGGCCCGAGCTGGGCTACCGGCTGCTGCAGCGCCTCGCGGAGGACGTGGCCGACCTCGGGTTCGTGGAGTCGAACCCGAAGCAGGACGGCCGCAACATGATCATGGTCCTCGGTCCGCACAAGAAGAAGACCGAGGCGATGGCCGAGGCCCGCCAGGCGCAGGAAGCCCGCAAGGCCGAAGCGAAGGCCAACCCCGGCCGTTCGATGAACGCCGCGGACCCCGACGCCGCCAACGCCGAGGCCCAGGCCGAGGCATCCGCCGAGGCGTGACCTCCCGGGACGCGAGTCCCAGGACGTAACCGATACAAGAGCGACGCTCCACCGTGCCCGGTTTCCACGACCGGGCATCGGAGCGCCACCCACGAGGAGAGAACGGCGCTATGCCGAAGAACAAGTCGCACAGCGGTGCCAGCAAGCGCTTCAAGGTCACCGGCTCCGGCAAGGTGCTCCGTGAGCGCGCCGGCAAGCGCCACCTGCTCGAGCACAAGTCGTCCCGCGTGACGCGTCGCCTCACCGGCAACGCCGAGATGGCCCCGGGCGACGCCGCGAAGATCAAGAAGCTTCTCGGCAAGTGACGTACGGGCGCCACTGAGCGCCCTACGGCAGGACCGGGACCCCATCGACACCGGGCCGTGTGCGGATCACCGCGGCCCCGCTACAAGGAGTTAGAAAAGTGGCACGCGTCAAGCGGGCAGTCAACGCCCACAAGAAGCGCCGGGCGATCCTCGAGCAGGCCTCCGGCTACCGCGGTCAGCGCTCGCGCCTGTACCGCAAGGCCAAGGAGCAGGTCACCCACTCGCTGGTCTACAACTACAACGACCGCAAGAAGCGCAAGGGCGACTTCCGTCAGCTGTGGATCCAGCGCATCAACGCCGCTGCCCGCGCCAACGGCATCACGTACAACCGCTTCATCCAGGGTCTGAAGGCCGCCAACGTCGAGGTGGACCGCAAGATCCTCGCCGAGCTGGCCGTCAACGACGCGGGGGCGTTCGCCGCGCTCGTCGAGGTCGCGCAGAAGGCGCTGCCGAGCGACGTCAACGCGCCGAAGGCCGCGTGACGCCGCGCCGGCTCTAGGCCGACGTGACTGTACGGACCCGCGGGGTTACCTGCGGGTCCGCTTGCGTCCGCCCCTTTCCGCCGAATCGCGTGTGCGGACCGGTCGCGGTTGACCGCACCGTTCCCCGCGCCCCAGGGCATCTCGCCGAAGGTAAGTCGACATGGTTGCTGCTCCCGAGCTGATCTCTCCTCGCTCTCCCCGCGTCTCGGCCGCCCGGCGGCTGGCCAAGCGGAACGTCCGGAGCAAGGAGCGGCTGTTCCTCGCCGAGGGGCCGCAGGCCGTGCGGGAGGCGGCGGGGTACGGGGAGACGCTCACCGAGCTGTTCGCGACCGTGGAGGCCGCCGAGCGGTACGCCGACATCGTCGGGGAGGCCCGCGCCGCCGGGGCCCGCGTCCACCTCGCCGACGAGCGGGTGATCGCCGACATCTCCACCACCGTCACCCCGCAGGGACTGGTCGGGATCTGCCGGTTCGTGGACACCCCCTTCGACGACGTGCTCGCCGCCCGCCCCAGACTGGTCGCCGTCCTCGCCCACGTCCGCGACCCCGGCAACGCCGGCACCGTGCTGCGGTGCGCCGACGCCGCCGGCGCCGAGGCCGTCGTCCTCACCGACGCCTCCGTCGACCTGTACAACCCCAAGGCCGTACGGGCCTCCGTCGGCTCCCTGTTCCACCTGCCGGTCGCCGTCGGCGTCCCCGTCGAGCGCGCCGTCGCCGGGCTGCGCGAGACCGGCGTGCGGGTGCTCGCCGCCGACGGGGCGGGCCAGGCGGACCTCGACGCCGAGCTGGACGCCGGCACCATGGGCGGGCCCACCGCCTGGGTGTTCGGCAACGAGGCGTGGGGGCTCCCGGCACAGACCCGCGCCCTCACGGACGCCGTCGTGCGCGTCCCCATCCACGGAAAGGCCGAGAGCCTGAACCTCGCCACCGCCGCCGCCGTATGTCTCTACGCGTCGGCGCGAGCACAGCGCGCCGCCGGAGGGTGCCGTTCCGTCACCGGGGGCTAGTAGGGTGACCCACTCGGGACCCCGGTGTGGCGGAGAGGTGGGGTACGGGGATGGTCGGCACGAGCAGCGCACCGGGAGCACGCCGGACCGGGCGCCCGCCCGCGCCCCGGCCCGGTGAACCCGAGGGCGGCGGACAGGACACCGGCATCGACCCCGACGAACTGCCCGACGGCCTCGTCGTCGCCGACGAGCACGGACGGGTGATCCGCTTCAACGCCGCCGCCGAGCGCGTCACCGCCCGCCGCGCCGCCGAGGCGCTCGGCGAGAGCCTGGAGAAGGCCCTCCCGCTGGAGGACCTCGAAGGCCGCCGCTGGTGGCAGCTGACCGACCCCTACGGCGGCCTCGCCATCCGCAACCGCCAGCCCGAGCGCAACCTGCTGCTGCCCGGCGGCCGGGAGGTCCTGGTCTCCGCCCGGTACGTGCGCGCCCGCCCCACCGGCCCCGTCCGCCGCGTCGTCGTCACCCTGCGCGACACCGAGGCCCGCCGCCGCACCGAGCGCAGCCACGCCGAACTGATCGCCACCGTCGCCCACGAACTGCGCTCCCCCCTCACCTCGGTGAAGGGCTTCACGGCCACGCTGCTCGCCAAGTGGGAGCGCTTCACCGACGACCAGAAACGGCTGATGCTGGAGACCGTCGACGCCGACGCCGACCGCGTCACCCGCCTCATCGCCGAACTGCTCGACATCTCCCGCATCGACTCCGGCCGGCTGGAACTGCGCCGCCAGCCCGTCGACATCGGCGCCGCCGTCGGCCGGCACATCCAGGCGTACGTCGCCGCGGGCCAGAGCGCCGACCGGTTCCTGCTCCGCCTCGCCCAGCCGCTGCCCGACCTGTGGGCCGACCCCGACAAGGTCGACCAGGTGCTCAGCAACCTCATCGAAAACGCCGTGCGCCACGGCGAGGGAACCGTCACCATTGACATCACGCCCGCGCCGTCCCCCCGCGAAGGGGAGGAGACCGGCACGTCGGTCACGGTGAGCGACGAGGGGCCCGGCATCCCGGAGGAGTCCATGAACCGTGTCTTCACCCGCTTCTGGCGGGGCAGCAAGCGCGGCGGCACCGGCCTCGGGCTCTACATCGTCAAGGGCATCGTGGAGGCCCACGGCGGCACCGTCACCGTCGGCCGGGGCCCGCGGGGCGGCGCCGAGTTCCGATTTACGCTGCCCGTGGGCGCTCCGGCCTATCTCGGCTGAGCGGCCCGCGGGCGCCTTCGCGTTCCGCCACCCCGTTAGACTCGGCCTTTGGCACCTTCGCGTCCCCGTACCAGGGACGACACGTCCCCGAGTCGGGACGGGGACCATCCGCCAGGGGGCACCTCCCAGCGTCAGCTGGGGGACAATCGGAAGCACGGGAAGAGATGTCGGCACCGAATAAGTCGTACGACCCTGTCGAGGTCGAGGCGTTGAAACCGGAAGAGATCGAGCGCATGCGGGACGAGGCGCTCGCCGCCTTCGCAGCCGCGGACTCCCTCGACGCGCTCCAGGAGGCCAAGGTCGCCCACACCGGCGGCGCCTCGCCGCTGGCGCTGGCCAACCGTGAGATCGGCGCCCTGCCCCCGCACGCCAAGGCCGAGGCCGGCAAGCGCGTCGGCCAGGCCCGCGGTGCCGTCAGCAAGGGCCTCGCCGCCCGTCAGGCGGAACTGGAGGCCGAGCGCGACGCCCGGGTGCTGGTCGAGGAGGCGGTCGACGTCACGCTGCCCTACGACCGGGTACCGGCCGGCGCCCGCCACCCGCTCACCACGCTCTGCGAGCGCATCGAGGACATCTTCGTGGCCATGGGCTACGAGGTCGCCGAGGGCCCCGAGGCGGAGGCCGAGTGGTTCAACTTCGACGCCCTCAACATCGGCCCGGACCACCCGGCCCGCGGCGAGGCCGACACCTTCTTCGTGGCCGGCCCCCAGGGCGGCGCCGGGTCCGGCGTCGTGCTGCGCACCCACACCTCGCCCGTGCAGGTCCGCTCCCTGCTCGGCCGCGGCACCCCGGTCTACGTGATCTGCCCCGGCCGCGTGTACCGCACCGACGAGCTGGACGCCACCCACACCCCGGTCTTCCACCAGGTCGAGCTGCTCGCCGTGGACGAGGGGCTGACCATGGCGGACCTCAAGGGCACCCTCGACCACATGGTGCAGTCGCTGTTCGGCGCGGAGATGAAGACCCGGCTGCGGCCCAACTTCTTCCCCTTCACCGAGCCGTCCGCCGAGATGGACATGGTCTGCTACGTCTGCAAGGGCGCCTCCGTCGGCAACCCCGACCGCCCCTGCCGCACCTGCTCCAGCGAGGGCTGGATCGAGCTGGGCGGCTGCGGCATGGTCAACCCCCGGGTGCTGACCGCCTGCGGCGTGGACCCGGAGAAGTACAGCGGCTTCGCCTTCGGGTTCGGTATCGAGCGCCTGGCGATGTTCCGCCACAACGTCGAAGACATGCGAGACATGGTCGAGGGTGACGTCCGGTTCACCCGGCCGTTCGGGATGGAGATCTGATGCGGGTCCCGCTTTCCTGGCTGCGGGAGTACGTCGACCTGCCGGCCACCGAGACCGGCCGCGACGTGCAGGCCAAGCTGATTTCGGTCGGCCTGGAGGTCGAGACCGTCGAGCACCTCGGCGCCGACCTCAAGGGCCCGCTGGTGGTCGGCCAGGTGCTGACCATCGAGGAGCTGGAGGGCTTCAAGAAGCCGATCCGCTTCTGCACCGTCGACGTCGGCCGGGCCAACGGCACCGGTGAGCCCCAGGAGATCGTCTGCGGCGCCCGGAACTTCACCGTCGGCGACAAGGTCGTCGTGGTCCTCCCCGGCGCCACCCTGCCCGGCGGCTTCTCGATCGCCGCCCGCAAGACCTACGGCAAGGTCTCGCACGGCATGATCTGCTCCAGCGACGAGCTGGGCATGGGCGACTGGGGGTCCCCCCGGACGGAGTCCGGGGGAGGCAGCCACGGCATCATCGTGCTGCCGCCCGAGACCGAGGTCGGCCGGGACGCGATCGAGCTGCTGGAACTGGTCGACGAGGTCCTCGACATCGCCGTCACCGCCAACCGCGGCGACTGCCTGTCCATCCGCGGCGTCGCCCGCGAGGCCGCCATCGCCTACGGCCTGCCGCTGCGCGACCCGGCCCTGCTCGACGTACCCGGGCCGAACGCCTACGGCTACCCGGTGAAGATCGCCGACCCCACCGGCTGCGACCGCTTCACCGCCCGCACGGTGACCGGACTCAGCCCCGAGGCGCGCTCCCCGATCTGGCTCCAGCGCCGGCTCCAGAAGGTCGGCATGCGCCCGATCTCGCTCGCCGTCGACGTCACCAACTACGTGATGATGGAGCTGGGCCAGCCGCTGCACGCCTACGACCGCTCCCTGGTCCAGGGCACCATCGGCGTGCGCCGGGCCGCGGAGGGCGAGAGGATCGTCACCCTCGACGGCACCGAGCGCGTCCTGCACGCCGAGGACCTGGTCATCACCGACGACCGCGGCCCGATCGGGCTGGCCGGTGTCATGGGCGGCGCCGACACCGAGGTGGCCGACCACGACGACCCCCGGAACGCCACCAGCGACGTGGTCATCGAGGCGGCTCACTTCGACGCCGTCTCCATCGCGCGCACCGCCCGCCGCCACAAGCTCTCCTCCGAGGCGTCCCGCCGCTTCGAGCGCGGCGTCGACCCGCAGGCCGCCGCCGCCGCCGCGCAGCGCACCGTCGACCTGCTGGTGCTGCTCGCGGGCGGCACCGCCGAGGCCGGCGTCACCGAGATCAGCGCCCCGCACGCGCCGCGCACCATCACCCTCCCGGCCGACCACCCCGACAAGGTCGCGGGCGTCACCTACGGCCGCGAGACCGTCGTACGCCGCCTCCAGGAGGTCGGCTGCGACGTGTACGGCAATTCCGCCGCGTGGGACGCGTCGTCGGGGAGTGGTGGCCGGGCGGCGGGCGGGCAGGACGAACTGCTCGTCACCGTGCCGTCCTGGCGGCCCGACCTCACCGACCCCAACGACCTGGCCGAAGAGGTCATCCGCCTGGAGGGCTACGAGAACCTGCCCGCCACGCTGCCCAAGCCGCCCGCCGGGCGCGGTCTGACCCCCCGGCAGCGGCTGCACCGCCGCGTCGGCCGGGCGCTGGCCGGCGCCGGCTACGTCGAGGCGCTCAGCTACCCGTTCGTCAGCGAGAAGGTCTTCGACCAGCTCGGCCTGGCCGCCGACGACCCGGCCCGCCGGGTGGTGAAGCTGGTCAACCCGCTCAGCGACGAGGAGCCCGCGCTGCGGACCACGCTGCTGCCGGGCCTGCTCGGCGCGCTGCGCCGCAACGACGGCCGGGGCACCCACGACCTCGCGCTGTACGAGACCGGCCTGGTCTTCCGGCCGCGCCAGGAGCAGCGGACCGCCGCGGCCCTGCCCGTCGACCGGCGGCCCGGCGACGAGGACCTCGCCGCGCTGGACGCCGCGCTGCCCGACCAGCCGCGGCACGTCGCCGTGGTGCTCGCCGGCGCCCGCGAGCAGGCCGGCTGGTGGGGCGCGGGCCGCCCGGCCGGGTGGGCCGACGCGGTGGAGGCCGCCCGGACCGTCGCCCGGGAGGCGGGCGCCGAGCTGGTCGTCCGCAAGGGGCAGTACGGGCCGTGGCACCCGGGGCGGTGCGCCGAGCTGGCGGTCGCCGTCGACGGCACCGAGCAGGTCATCGGCCACGCCGGCGAGCTGCACCCGCGCGTGCTGAAGACGCTCGGGCTGCCCGCGCGCACCTGCGCGACGGAGCTGGACCTCGACCTCCTGCTGCGGGCCGGAAACGACACGCCGCAGGCGCCCGGCATCTCCACGTTCCCGGTGGCCACGCAGGACGTCGCCCTCGTCGTCGACGCGGCGGTCCCGGCGGCCGAGGTCGAGGCGGCGCTGCGCGAGGGCGCGGGCGAACTGCTGGAGTCCATCCGGCTGTTCGACGTGTACGACAACGCGGAGCAGCTCGGCGAGGGACGCCGGTCGCTGGCGTACGCGCTGCGGTTCCGGGCGGCGGACCGGACGCTGACGGTCGACGAGGCGTCGGCGGCCAGGGACGCGGCGGTCGCCCTCGCCGGGGAGCGGACCGGGGCGGTGCTGCGGGGTTAGGCACCCGCCTTCCCCGCCCTGATCGGGCAATTTCAGCCCGATCACTCATATGGGTGATGAACCCGGATGGTATGGCCCTTCTCGGCCATGTCGTCGACAGAATCGGACCGGTCCTTCGGGGCCGGTCCGAGCTGTCTGGGCCTGACTGGGGGACCCACGGCATGATCTGCATCCGGACCTTCACCGGTCCGTCCACCCGCCCGCGCCGAAGCCCGTTACACCGGGTGCTCGCGCTCGGGCTGCCCGCCGCGTGGGGCGCCACCGCCCTCACGTACAAGCTGGCCTGTCCGCTCGCCCAACAGGGCGGGCTCGGTGCCCGGCTCGTCTCCAGCGCCGTCTTCTTCGCCGTCGGCACCGGGCTCGTCCTGCACATCCGGCAGACCCTGCTGCGGGAGCTGCGGCAGGCCCGCCGGATCGCGGGCGTCGCGCAGAGCGCGCTGCTGCGCCCGCTGCCTCCGAGGATCGGCGGGCTGAACGTCGCCGCCGCCCAGCTCTCCGCCGACCGCGGCGCCGCGATCGGCGGCGACCTGTACGACGTGGTCGGCACCGAGCACGGGGTGCGGGTGGTGATGGGCGACGCCCGGGGGCACGGCCTCGCCGCCGTCGGCACGGCCGCCGCCGTCCTCGGCTGCTTCCGCGAGGCGGTGCACGAGGGGGAGGAGCTCGGCGACATCCTGCGCCGCCTGGACCGCGCCCTCGCCCGGCACGTGGGCGAGCGGGCCCGCGACGGCACGGTGGGCGAGGAGTTCGTCACCGTGCTGCTGCTGGAGATCGGGCCCGACGGCGAGGTGCGGACGCTGAACTGCGGGCATCCCTGGCCCTGCCTGATCACCGACGCCGGGACCGCGCCGCTGGCCCGGACCGACCCCCTGCCGCCGCTCGGTCTCTTCCCGCTCCCCGACGACCTGACGGCCCAGCGGCACGGGCGGCTGCTGCCGGGCCAGGCCCTGCTGCTCCACACGGACGGCGCGGAGGACGCCCGGGACGGCCGTGGCCGGTTCTTCCCCCTGCGGGAGACCCTGGCCGACGCGGTGCGCGACCGGCCGCTGTGCCCCCGGGCCGTACTGCGCCGGGTCCTGGCCGCGCTCGTGCGCCACACCCACGGCAGCCCGCCCGACGACGTCGCCCTGCTGATGCTGCACCGCGACGGCACCCGCCCCCTCGACGACGTGTCCCTGACCCGGCATGGCGCCGACTCGCTCTCCTGACCCGGCATGGCGCCGACTCGCTCTCCTGAGCCGGCGCCCGCCGCCCGCCCCGCCACGGAATGTCGGGCAGACGGCCGGGCGGGCGGCGCGGCAACGGGCCACCGCACTGTACGAGGGGGAGCCGGCGGCCCGACCGGCCTCTGTGAAGAGGTGTTCCAGTCAAGCGGGCGGGAACGCTCCGCGACAGCGCGCACACGGTACGGATTCGCGTACTCGGTTCACACCCCGTGTGAAGACAGACCCACTACTCTCTACAACACCGAGCCACCGGGGGCCCGACATGCAGCCCAACACTCTGCTCGACGCGATCCTGGACGAGGCGGGCATCTCGCACGCCGGTCTGGCCGCACACGTCAACCAGGCGGGACGGGGCCGCGGGCTCGCCCTGCGGTACGAACACACCGCCGTGGCGCGGTGGCTGAAGGGGCAGCGCCCGCGCGGCCAGGTGCCCGACCTGATCTGCGAGGTGCTCGCGGCCCGGCTGCGGCGCCCGGTCACCCTCGACGACATCGGCCTCGGCGTGCCCGGCGAGCCGGCCGCCCCGCACACCGGCTCGCTGTCCGGGTTCGTCGAGCGCGCCACCGCGCTGTGGCGCTCCGACCAGCAGCAGCGTCCGCACGTCCTCGGCGCGCCGGCGCTCACCGGAACCCCCGCCGTGATGCCGGTGTGGGAGTGGGAGAACCCGCCCGAGGACGTGGACGTCTCCCGTGGCGGCCGGCACCCGGTCACCCCGGCCGACCTGGACATGCTGCGCTCGGCCCGGGCCCACTACGAGCAGATGTACCGCAAGGCCGGCGGCGTGGCGACGCGCGCGCGGATCGTCGGCTTCCTCAACGCCGAGGCGGCCCCGCTGCTGCGCGGCAGCTACACCGACGCCACCGGCCGCCAGTTGCACCGGGCCACCGGCGGCCTGGTCGCGGTGGCCGGCATCTGCGCCTACGACTCCGACGCGCACGGCCTGGCCCAGCGCTACTTCCACCAGGCCCTCAGGCTCGCCAAGGCCAGCGGCGACCGGGGCCTGGGCGCGTACATCATCGCCCTCCTCGTCAACCAGGCGCTCCATCTGCGCGAGTACCGCCAGGCGGTCGCCTTCGCCGAGGCCGCGCTGCGCACCGCGGGGCGGCACATCACCCCGGCGCTCGCCTCCGACCTGTACGCGATGCAGGCCAAGGCGTACGCCCACCTCGGTGACGGCACCAGCGCCCTGTCCTGCATCCGGCGGGCCGAGCAGGCCGCCGACCGCATCCGGCGCGGGCGCGAGCCCGACGAGACCGGCTATGTGCAGCCGGGGCTGGTCAACGTGCAGGTGGCCGAGGCGCTCCTCAGCCTCGGTGAGGTCGCCGCGGCCGCCGAGCACGCCGCGGCGGCCGTCGACACCCCGGCGCACGACCGGGGACGGGTGCACCGGCTGGCGATGCTCAGCACGATCGAGCTGCGGCAGGGAAACGCCGACAAGGCCGTGGCGACGGCCGTGCGGATGACCGAACAGGCCCGGGGCATGGAGTCCCAGCGGCTGCGCGACAGACTCCGCGCGGTGCGCGAGCACCTGGTGCGCAGCGGCTGCGCGGGCACCGCCGAGGCCGCCGAACTCATCGACGGGGCACTGCGCGTACCGCTGTGACCCCGGTGCCCCGAGTGCACCCCCAAACGGCACGCAGTGCCCGTCATCGCCCCGCGCACGGCGGCCGTGCGCCTCCTGCCCCCTTGAGTCGGCTGCCATATTGCCACCCACTCAACGAAAGGTGGCATAACCGTGCAGTGGACGAAACGGTATGAGCGGACTGTGTACTCAAACCGCTGGTTCAGCGTCAATCTCGCGGACGTCGAACTGCCGGACGGCAGGCATCTGGACCACTTCCTCATACGGATGCGCCCGGTCGCCGTGGCCACGGTGGTCAACGAGGCCAACGAGGTGCTGCTGCTGTGGCGGCACCGCTTCATCACCGACAGCTGGGGCTGGGAGCTGGCGGCCGGTGTCGTCGAGGACGGCGAGGACGTCGCGCAGGCGGCGGCCCGGGAACTGGAGGAGGAGACGGGGTGGCGGCCGGGCCCCCTGCGGCACCTGATGAGCGTGGAGCCGTCCAACGGCCTCACCGACGCCCGGCACCACATCTACTGGGCCGAGGAGGGCGAGTACGTCGGGCACCCGGTGGACGACTTCGAGTCCGACCGCCGGGAGTGGGTGCCCCTCAAGCTCGTGCCCGACATGGTCGCGCGCGGGGAGGTGCCGGCCGCCGGCATGGCGGCCGCCCTGCTGCTCCTGCACCACCTCAGGCTCGGGCAGGACGGCACGCCCTGACCCCGCGGCGCCGCTCCTCGGGCCGTCAGCGGCCGAAGGCCTGCCAGACGGCCACGACGAGCGCGCCCACGGCCGTGATCGCCGCGATCGAGGGCAGCGGCCAGCGGGCGTGTTCCAGGACGGTGAGGCGGGTGCTCAGTTCGTCCACCGTCTTGGCGGTCTCCTCGGTACGGTGGCTGAGCAGCGTCAGTCCGCCCTCGACGCGGGCGTAGGCGACGTCGAGCCGGCGCCGCAGGTCGGCCAGTTCTCCGTTCACGACGGGCTGCTCGGGATCGGCGGTCACGAAACCGCTCCTTTCCGTGATCGGTCGAGCGCGCACGCGTTCCTCGCGTGCGCGTACCGAGTCAACCGTCCGCGGGGGCGCGCGGGGAGAGTGTGCGCGGGGCATATGCGAGCCCGGCGCGCACACGGTGTGTGAAAGCGGTGGGCCCGGCGCCCCGGCCGAGCGCCGGGCCCACTCGGAGCCAGTGCCCGCTCAGCCGTACGAGTAGAAGCCGGAGCCGCTCTTGCGGCCCAGCCGCCCCGCGTCGACCATCCGCTGCAGCAGCGGGGGAGCGGCGTACAGCGGCTCCTTGTACTCCTCGTACATCGACGAGGCCACCGAGGCGACGGTGTCCAGGCCGATCAGGTCGGACAGCCTCAGCGGGCCCATCGGATGGGCGCAGCCCAGCTCCATGCCGTTGTCGATGTCCTCGCGGCTGGCGATGCCCGACTCGAACATCCGGATCGCGGAGAGCAGGTACGGGATCAGCAGCGCGTTGACCACGAAGCCGGAGCGGTCCTGGGCCCGGATGGAGTGCTTGCCGAGCACCTTCTCGGTGAACAGCTGGGCCCGGCCGAGCGTGCCCTCGGAGGTGGTCAGCGCCGGGATCAGCTCGACCAGCCGCTGCACCGGGGCCGGGTTGAAGAAGTGGATGCCGATCACGTGGTCGGGCCGCGAGGTGGCGACCGCGAGGCGGACCAGCGGGATCGAGGAGGTGTTGGAGGCGAGGATCGCGTCCGGGCGGGTGACGACCTGGTCGAGGACCTGGAAGATCTCCGTCTTGACCTGCTCGTTCTCGACGACGGCCTCGATCACCAGATCACGGTCGGCGAACTCGCCGAGGTCGGTGGTGAAGCCGAGCCGGGCCTGCGCGGCCTCCCGCTCCTCCTCGGTGATCTTCCCGCGCTCGGCGGCCTTGGCCAGCGAGTTGAACAGCCGGGTACGGCCTATCTCCAGGGCCTCCCCGGTGGTCTCGGCGACCATCACCTCCAGACCGGCGCGGGCGCACACCTCGGCGATGCCCGCACCCATCTGACCGCAGCCGACCACGCCGACGCGCGCGATATCTCCCGAGAAGACGGTCACATCGTCCCTTTCGCTGTCCTACGGCACCGGCAGCGTGCCGGGGGTCCCGGCGTCTGCTCCGATCGTGCACGTTACCCTCGCCGTGACGTCGATCGGTCCTCCGGGTCGGGCATGCTGTGCCCCTGGAACGATCCGTGACCGAGCGGATCCGGAGCGCTTTGGGGTCTTTCATGAGTCTTCCCGTGCGCCGGCTGTCACGCCGGGCGTTCGCGATGGCGGCGGTGTCCGCCCTCACGATGGCGCCGCGTGCCTCGTCGGCACCGGGCAGCCGGGGCGCGGGCGCGGCGGAGGGGGCCGCCGGGGGCGGCGGGGCCGCCGGCACGACCGGGATGCGGGGCATGTGGCTGGCCACCGTGGCCAATCGGGACTGGCCGTCCCGGCCGGGACTGTCCGGCGCCGAGCAGCGCGAGGACCTGGTCGAGTACCTCGACACGGCGGTGAGGTACGGCCTGAACACGGTCTTCTTCCAGGTGCGGCCCGCCGCCGACGCCCTGTGGCCCTCCGCGTACGAGCCGTGGTCGGAGTGCCTGACCGGCGTCCAGGGCCGCGACCCCGGCTGGGACCCGCTGGGCACGGCCGTGGCCGAGGCGCACGCGCGCGGCCTGGAACTGCACGCCTGGTTCAACCCCTACCGGGTCGCCAACCACACCGACCGGTCCAGGCTGGCCGCCTCCCACCCCGCCCGCAGACACCCCGGCTGGGTGGTGCCGTACGGCGGGAAGCTGTACTACGACCCGGGGCTGCCCGAGGTCCGCGCCTTCGTGCAGGACGCGATGTTCGACGCGGTGGGCGCGTACGACGTGGACGGCGTCCACTTCGACGACTACTTCTACCCGTACCCGGTGGCCGGGGAGAGCTTCGGCGACGAGAAGACCTACGCCGCCTTCGGCGGGGGGTTCGAGTCGAAGGCCGCGTGGCGGCGGGACAACATCGACCGGCTGGTGCGGGAGACGGCGGCCCGGGTGAAGAAGGTCCGCCCCGCCGCGCGGTTCGGCATCAGCCCCTTCGGCGTGTGGCGCAACGCCACCACCGATCCCCGCGGCTCGCGCACCCAGGGCGGTGTCCAGACCTACGACGACCTGTACGCGGACACCCGCACATGGGTGCGGGAGGGCTGGATCGACTACATCGTCCCGCAGCTGTACTGGCACATCGGCATGGCCGTCGCCGACTACGCCGAGCTGCTGTCCTGGTGGTCCGCGACCGCCGCGGGCAGCCGCACCGAGCTGTACATCGGCGAGGCGCTCTACAAGGCCGGCGACAAGGCGCAGCCCGCGGCCTGGCAGGAGACGGACGAACTCTCCCGTCACCTGACGCTGGCCGGGGACCACCCGCAGGTGCGCGGGCACGTCTTCTTCGGCGCGCGGGACGTGGCCGCCGATCCCGTCGGGGCGATGTCGCGGGTGGCCGCCGACCACTACGGGCAGCCGGCGCGCACCACCCGCTGACCGCTCCTACAGCTGGGTCTGCCGGTGCCGGATCTCGGTGTCCGGGCCGGGTGAGCACACGGCCTCGTGCCCGTCCTCGAAACGGACGCGGTACGGGGGAGTGCCCGCCCGGCCCAGCACCTCGACGATCTCGGCCTTCTTGTCCTGCTGTCCGACCACCCTGCCGTGCTGGACAAGCTGGTCACCGATGTTCGCACGCATGGGCGCGGCCTCCTCACCGTCGCGGGGCAGCGGTCCGTGCTGTCGAGTCTACGGCGATGCGCCCCAGGTGGAGACCCGGTCAGCCCCGCGCCCGCTGGGTGACGGCGATGCACACCAGCACCGCCACGGCCGTGACCGGCGCGGCCACCGGCAGGTGCTCGCCCAGCAGCAGCACCGACCACACCAGGGTCAGCAGCGGCTGCGCCAGCTGCAACTGGCTGGCCTTGGGGATGCCGATGGCGGCCATGCCCCGGTACCAGACGACCAGACCGAGGAACTGCGAGCCCACCGCGACCCACAGCAGCCCGGTCACAGCGCGCGCGGTCAGCTCGACGGGCTCCAGGGACAGCGCCACCGCCGTCGCGGGCACCGTCAGCGGCAGGCACAGCACCAGCGCCCAGCCGATCACCTGCCAGCCCGGCATGACCCGGGCCAGCCGGCCGCCCTCGGTGTACCCGGCCGCGCACACCAGCAGGGCCGCGAACAGATACGCGTCGGCCGCCGTCAGCGCCCCGCCGCTCTGCTGCACGGTGAAGGCGACCACGGCCGCCGCGCCCACCAGCGCCGCGCCCCAGAACGTGCGCGAGGGGCGGGTCCCCGTGCGCAGGGCGGACAGCAGGGCGGTGGTCAGCGGCAGCAGGCCGACCACGACGGCGGCGTGCGCGGTGGTCGAGGTCCGCAGCGCGAGCGTGGTCAGGAGGGGGAAGCCGAGGACCACGCCCGCGCCGACGACCGCGAGCCCCGCCCAGTGCCGGCGGTCCGGCAGCGGTACGCGCAGCCCCAGCAGACAGCTGGCCGCGATCGCGGCCGCGAGGACGCTGCGCACGGCGACCAGGGTCCAGGTGCCGAACCCCTCCAGGCCCCAGGCGGTGGCGGGGAAGGTGAGGGAGAAGGCGACGACGCCGAGCGCGGCCTGGAGGGTGCCCGCCGCCGTGGATGCCTTGGCCGGGCCCCCGACCGCTATCGCCGCCGTACCGGTAGCGCTACTCTGTGCTCTCATGCAAGAGCGTAGCAGTGTGGACGAGCTGGCGAATCTGCTGCGGCAGGAGCTGAACCGCTACTCGCCTGGTGGAAAGCTGCCGTCGAGCCGGGCCCTCGTCGAACGGTTCCGGGTGAGCCCGGTGACCGTCTCGCGGGCCCTGGCGCGGCTGGCCGCCGAGGGGCTGGTGGTCACCCGGCCCGGCGCCGGCGCCTTCCGCGCCGAGCGGCACGCCCCGGCCCCGTCCGCCGGGGACACCTCCTGGCAGGAGGTCGCGCTCAGCGCGGACGGCGCCACCGACCTCGTACCGCGCTCGGTGGACGCCTCGGGGGTCCTCGCGTCGCTGGCCGCGCCGCCACCGGGCGTCATCGAGTTCAACGGCGGTTACCTGCACCCCTCGCTCCAGCCGGAACGGGCGCTGGCCGCCGCCCTGTCCCGGGCCGGCCGGCGGCCCGGCGCGTGGGGCCGGCCACCGGTGGAGGGGCTGTGGGAGCTGCGCGAGTGGTTCGCGCGCGCCATCGGCGGACCCGGCGGGCCCGTCACGGCCGCCGAGGTGCTGGTCACCGCCGGCGGCCAGGCCGCGCTGACCACGGCGCTGCGCGCGCTCGCTCCGCCGGGCGCGCCGGTCCTCGTCGAGTCGCCGACCTACCCCGGCCTGCTGGCCGTCGCGCGCTCCTCCGGACTGCGCCCGGTCCCGGTCCCGGTGGACGCCGACGGGGTCCGCCCGGCCCATCTCGCCGACGCCTTCCGGGCCAGCGGCGCCCGCGTCCTCGTCTGCCAGCCCCTGTTCCAGAACCCGACCGGCGCGGTGCTCTCCGCCGCCCGGCGCGGCGAGGTGCTGCGCATCGCCCGCGAGGCGGGCGCGTTCGTGATCGAGGACGACTTCGTACGGCGGCTGGTGCACGAGGACGCCGGGCCGCTGCCGCCGCCGCTGGCCGCCGACGACCCGGACGGCGTGGTGGTCCACGTCTGCTCGCTGACCAAGGCCGCCTCGCCCAGCTTCCGGGTGAGCGCGCTGGCCGCCCGCGGCCCGGTGCTCCAGCGGCTGCTGGCCATCCAGGTCGTCGACAGCTTCTTCGTGCCGCGCCCGCTCCAGGAGGCCGCCCTCGAACTCGTCGGCTCACCCGCCTGGCCACGCCATCTGCGGGCGGTCTCGGCCCAGTTGCGCACCCGCCGGGACACGATGACCGCCGCGCTGCGGCTGCGCCTGCCCGAACTCGCCCTCCCGCACGTCCCGTCCGGCGGCTACCACCTCTGGCTGCGGCTGCCCGACGGCACGGGGGAGGCCGCGCTGACCGCCGCCGCCCTGCGCGCGGGCGTCGCGCTCGCCCCCGGCCGCCCCTACTTCAGCGCCGAACCGCCCGCCGGCCACCTGCGGCTGAGCTTCGCCGCGGTGGCGGGCGCGGCGGAGATCACCGAGGGGGTGCGGCGGCTGCGGGCCGCCCTGGACGAGGTGCCCGGCGGATAACCGCTCGACGTCCGGCGCCCCGTCCTGCGAACCTCCCGGCATGACCAGTACCCCGCCCCTGCCCGAGGGCTACGAGATCTCCACCGACCCCGCCCGCCTCGACGCCGACCGCGTGCACCACTGGCTGTCCACCGACTCGTACTGGGCGCCCGGACGCCCCCGCGACAAGCACGACCGGGCGATCGCCGGATCGCTCAACTTCGGTGTCTACGACGCGATGTCCGGGAAGCAGGTGGCGTACGCCCGGGTGGTCACCGACCGGGCGACCTTCGCGTACCTGTGCGACGTGTACGTCGACCCGTCGGTGCGCGGCAAGGGGATCGGCACCGCGATGGCGGCGGCCGTGCGCGAGCACCTGCGGCCGTACGGGCTGCGGCGGATCGTCCTCGCCACCCGGGACGCGCACGGTGTGTACGCGCGGCTCGGCTTCACGCCGCTGGACAAGCCCGAGGAGTGGATGCTGCTCGCCTTCGGTCAGTGAGCCCCGGTCACCTTCGTCGACCCCGGGTGACACCCCTTGACCCGGGTACGGCGCGGGCCGACGATCGGCGCATGTCGCTTCGCGTCACGTTCGTCGCGGCCGCCCGCGGCTCACCCCCGCGCGCGGAACGGTTCGAGGACGACCGGCCGCTGGACCGGGAGGGCTGGGAGCAGGTCCAGCGCGCCGCCCCCGGTCTGCTGCCGCTCGCGGCGGCCGACCTGCGCTACTGCTCCCCGACGCCCCGCAGCCGGGCCACCGGCGACGGGCTCGGCTACACCCCGCTCGTCCAACCCGCCCTGCGCGACTGCGACATGGGTCGCTGGCGCGGGCTGACCCCGGGCGAGGCGATGGCCCGGGAACCGCAGGCGGTGGACGCCTGGCTCAGCGACGCCCGGGCCACCCCGCACGGCGGGGAGTCGCTGCTCGGCTTCATCGGCCGCGTCGGCGGCTGGCTCGACACCCGGCCCGCCCGGGACGGCGACCGCGTCGTCGCCGTGGCCGAGCCCTCCGTGATCCGCGCCGCCCTGGTGTACGCCCTGGGCGCACCGCCCGCGACGTACTGGAACATCGCCGTCCACCCCCTGGCGACGGCCACGCTCACCGGGGGCGCGGGGCGGTGGGTGGTGCGGTTCGGGGCCGGTCCCTAGAGTTCCCCGTCGGACGGACCCTGGCGGGCTTCGCGTACGTACTCCGTCGTCAGCAGCAGGTCCTTCGCCGGGCCGGCCACCCGCCACACCGTCCGCCAGCGGTCCCGGTCTTGGACGGTGAACTCGCCGCGGTACAGGTCGGCCGCGCAGGGGTGGTCGGCCACGTACCGGCCCGTGGTCAGGTCCAGGTCGTGGAAGGGGCGGCCGTCGGCGAAGCGCACGTTTGCGGTGCCGGGCGCGGAGCCCGGCAGGAACCGCAGCGTCCGCTCGGCCGGCCGGGTCACCCCCCGCCAGGTGAACGCCCCCGACTCCAGGTGCAGCAGGCCAGCGCCGTCTGCCGGCGGGCGGAACACCGTCACGCCCTCGAAGTGCCCCTCCTCGCCGCCCGCGAGATCCCGCACCGACCGCTCCACCCGCCAGCTCCCGGCCAGATGGGCCAGTACATCGGGCACCGGCCAGAACTCGTCCACCGAAATCCTCCTCCACCCCGCCCGTCGTTGCGCGGCCCATTGACGCTGCCCGGTCACCTCCCTATCTTGCCGTTCGAAGTGCTGACCAATGTCCGATATTTCGAAAAAGACTGGACCCGGTCCAGTCGGAGCCGCGGAGTATCCATGTCACGCAGGCACCGCGGCCGTCTCAGACTCGGTCTGACCACGACGGCCCTCCTGACCGCCACCGTCCTGATCCCCGTCCCCGCGCACGCCGAGGCGGTCACCGACTACGCCATCACCGTCGACCCGGCCGCCGCGGGCGCGGCCATCGACTCCACGATGTACGGCGTCTTCTTCGAGGACATCAACCGCGCGGCCGACGGCGGCCTCTACGCCGAACTGGTGCAGAACCGGTCCTTCGAGTACTCCACCGCCGACAACACCGCGTACACCCCGCTCACCTCCTGGACGGCCGACGGCACCGCCGAGGTCGTGGACGACGCCGGGCGGCTCAACGAGCGCAACCGGAACTACCTGAGGCTGGGCGCCGGTTCGTCCGTCAGCAACGCCGGTTACAACACCGGCATCCGCGTCGAGCGGGGCGAGAAGTACGACTTCTCGGTGTGGGCCCGCGCCGAGTCCGGCACCACCCTCACCGTCGGCCTCGAGGACGCGGCGGGCACCCTCGCCCGCGCCCGCCAGGTCGCCGCGGAGGGCGGCTGGCGCAAGTACACCGCCACCTTCACCGCCACCCGCACCAGCGACCGGGGCCGGCTGACCGTCGCGACCACCTCCGCCGCCGCCCTCGACATGGTGTCCCTCTTCCCCCGCGACACCTACCGGCACCAGCCCAACGGCCTGCGCGAGGACCTCGCCGAGAAGATCGAGGCCCTGCACCCCGGCTTCCTGCGCTTCCCCGGCGGCTGCCTGGTCAACACCGGCTCGATGGAGGACTACAGCGAGGCGAGCGGCTACCAGCGCAAGCGCGCCTACCAGTGGAAGGACACCGTCGGCCCGGTCGAGGAGCGCGCCACCAACGCCAACTTCTGGGGCTACAACCAGAGTTACGGCCTCGGCTACTACGAGTACTTCCGCTTCGCCGAGGACATCGGCGCCATGCCGCTGCCCGTCGTCCCCGCGCTGGTGACCGGCTGCGGCCAGAACCAGGCCACCGACGACGAGGCGCTGCTGAGGCGGCACGTCCAGGACACCCTGGACCTCATCGAGTTCGCCAACGGCCCGGCGACCTCGCGATGGGGCAAGGTGCGCGCCGAGATGGGCCACCCCAGGCCCTTCGGCCTCACCCACCTCGCGGTCGGCAACGAGGAGAACCTGCCCGAGCGGTTCTTCGCCAACTTCCAGCGGTTCCGCGCCGCCGTCGAGGCGGAGTACCCGGACGTCACCGTCATCTCCAACTCCGGTCCGGACGACTCCGGCACCACCTTCGACACTGCCTGGAAGCTCAACCGCGAGGCCGGCGTCGACATGGTCGACGAGCACTACTACAACAGCCCGCGCTGGTTCCTCCAGAACAACGACCGCTACGACGGCTACGACAGGAACGGCCCCGCCGTCTTCCTCGGCGAGTACGCCTCCCAGGGCAACGCCTGGAAGAACGCCCTGGCCGAGGCGGCCTACATGACCGGCCTGGAGCGCAACGCGGACATCGTGAAACTCGCCTCCTACGCCCCGCTGCTCGCCAACGAGGACTACGTGCAGTGGAGCCCGGACATGATCTGGTTCAACAACCGGGCCTCCTGGAACTCGGCGAACTACGAGGTCCAGAAGCTGTTCATGAACAACACCGGCGACCGGGTCGTCCCCTCGACGGCCACCACGACCCCGGACGTCAGCGGCCCGATCACCGGCGCCGTCGGCCTGTCGACGTGGGCGACCAGCGCCGCCTACGACGACGTGCGGGTGACGTCGGCCGACGGGACGGAGCTGCTGAGCGACGACTTCTCGGGTGACGCGTCGCGGTGGACCCAGGGCGGCGCCGGCAACTGGAGCGTCCAGGACGGGCAGTACGTGCAGAGCGACGAGACCGCCGAGAACACCCTGGTCACGGCGGGCGACCCGGCCTGGCAGAACTACGACCTGCACGTGAAGGCCACCAAGAAGTCCGGCAAGGAGGGCTTCCTCGTCGCCTTCGGCGTCAAGGACACCGGCAACTACTACTGGTGGAACCTGGGCGGCTGGAACAACACCCGGTCCGCCGTCGAGCAGGCCGTCGACGGCGGCAAGTCCACGCTGCTGTCCAAGGCGGGGTCGGTCGAGACGGGCCGCGCCTACGACATCGACATCGAGGTCCGGGGCCGCCAGGTCACCCTCCACCTCGACGGCCAGGAGTGGGGCTCCTTCACCGACGACAAGCCCGCCGAGCCGTTCCGGCAGATCGTCACCGAGGACGAGCGGACCGGCGACCTGATCGTCAAGGTCGTCAACGCCCAGGACGCGGCGGCCCGCACGGCGGTCGACCTCGGCGGCGCGAAGGTCGCCTCCCGGGCCCGGGTCACCACCCTGGCCGCCGGCCAGGACGCGGTGAACACCGAGACGGACACCCCGGTCACGCCGGTGACGTCGACCTTCTCGGGGGTCGCGGCAGAGTTCACGTACACCTTCCCGGCGAACTCCGTCACCTTCCTGCGGATCAGGCGGCGCTGAGCCCGCAAACGGGTGACCGGACCCGTCTTCGCGGCGGAACCGGTGACCGCGGGAGAGCGCATGCCGGACGTCACCCCCGGTCCGGGGGGAGCGGCCCGCGGGACACGGGCCCGTTCACTGGGGCGGGGGGCCCCGCGCCGGTGTCCCGTCCGCCCGCCCCGGTACCGGCGCCCCCGTAGACCGGGGCGAGCAGCGCCCGCAGGGACTGCCACAGCCGCGGCGGGCCCGCCAGCACGTCACCGCCGGGAGGCCAGGTCCCCGGTGTCGGACCGCTCAGGTCGCCGACCGTCCCGCCGGCCTGCTGGACCAGCAGGACCCCCGCGGCGCAGTCCCACGGCCGCAGCCCGGGCGCCCACAGGGCGTCCGCGCGGCCGGTGGCGACCTGTGCGAGGGCGGCCGCCGCGCTGCCCCCGCGGCGCAGGTCGCGGACGTGCGGCAGGAGAGCGCTCACCATGGGGCCCGCGAGGGGCCGCTGACCGGGCCGTCCGAGGTTGAGCTCCACCAAGGCCCGGCGGAGCGCGGGCCGGCGCAGCGGGGCGACCGGTGTGCCGTTCGCCGTGGTGCGCCGGCCCGCGCCGGCCTCGGTCAGCAGCCCGAGCGCCGGCTCGATCACCACACCGGCCAGCAGCCGGTCCCCGGCGGTGTCGGCCGCGGCCACGCTGACCGCCCAGTCGGGCCGTCCGTAGAGGTAGTTGGTGGTTCCGTCGATCGGGTCGATGATCCATCGCACGCCGCCGCGGCCCGCGGTGATCCCCTCCTCCTCGCCGAGGACGGCGTCGTGCGGCCGGTGTTCGGCGAGCACGGCGCGGACGGCGCGCTCGGTGTCCCGGTCGGCCTGGCTGACCAGGTCGTCCGGGCCGGCCTTCTCCTCGACGAGCAGCCGGTCGCCGCGATCGCGCCAGGACAGGGCGGTACGGGCCCCCGCCGCGGCGGCGTCGTGGGCCAGGGCCAGCAGGTCATCGGGGTTCA
Source organism: Streptomyces sp. SYSU D01066-1 (assembly GCF_054956795.1). Classification (NCBI taxonomy): domain Bacteria; kingdom Bacillati; phylum Actinomycetota; class Actinomycetes; order Kitasatosporales; family Streptomycetaceae; genus Streptomyces; species Streptomyces sp. SYSU D01066-1. Next base: position 202,382 of record NZ_JBUDHV010000003.1, read on the forward strand.
TCGCCGCCCCGAACGGCGTTCCAGGTGGCCTGCCCGACCACCGCGCGGGCGGCGGCGGCGAGCGGGACCGCCGCCAGCCGGCGCAGCCGTCCGGGCAGCAGGCCGATCGTGTTGAGGGACCGGCTGCTGTAGGTGAGGTGGGCGGCCATCACGGACAGCCAGGGCAGCAGGGCCGCCGGCGGGCGCGGCTGCCCGGTGAGGACCAGGGCCGACAGACCGAGGGCGGTGCCGGCGAGGACGACCGCGGCACGCCACCTCGCCAGCAGGACCACCGCCTCGGTGACGGCCGCGCCCAGGGCGGCCGCGACGAGGGCCGGGCCCGCCGAGCCGGGCGAGGTGAGCAAGGACCCGGTCACGGCCGCCGCCGTGCCCGCGACCAGCAGCGCCACGTTCCACGGGGCGATCGGCGAGGTGCGCCGGGCGAGCGGCGTCCAGTCGGCCGGGGACGAGGCCGGGGTGAGGCGCGGCGGCAGCCAGCGCACCAGTGCCAGCAGGTGCTCGCGGGCCTGGCCGGCGCGCGCGGTCCAGGTCGGCCGGCCGTGGTCGAAGGCGGCGAACGCGAGGCTCTCCAGGACCCACCTGCTGGTGACGAACGCGATCCCGAACGCCCACAGCGCCACGGCGGCCGACACCGCCAGGGCCGGGCGCCGGCCCAGGTCGACGGCGAGTGCCAGGCCGGTCATGCCGCGGATGGCGTAACCGGCGCCGACGACGACCCACAGGGCGACCACGGCCGGCCGGGCGGGCGGCGGAAAGGCGCCGGTGCGGCCCGTGCCCCGCGCGCGCAGGGCCTCGTAGAGGACGGCCGCACCGAACACCGCCAGGGTCACCGCCGCGAGCACACCCATGAGGCGCGGGTTCGACAGCGCCAGGACCGCCACGGCCGCCAGACGCGCCAGCGCGACCACGCAACTCGCGGTGACGTGCGGCCGGGCGCGTTCGACCGGACCCGGCAGCCGGCCGCGGTCCCGCTCGGCGGGGTGGCACTGATCGGCGACGAATCCGCGGACGTCGTTCCACTGGTAGCGGGCGGGGTAGACGAGCAGTTCCAGGGCGCCCCACACGACCAGGGCCCCGGCCCACGTCCGCCCTGTCGCGTCCGCGCCCGCGACCACGGCGAGGACGAAGCAGAAGGGCATGAGCAGCCCTTTGACGGCGTCCTTGGGGCGCGGCACCAGCAGGTAACCGAGCATCGAACGAGGCCGGGAACGGGAACCGGAGGGGGCCGCGGACCGGGGCGCGGCCGCGGGCCCGTACCCGTCCACCTGGTCGCGCACGGGCTCCCGTCGGCCGACCGGCACGGAAGTGCCCTCGAACGAGGGCACCGTGACACCGCGGGGCCGCTCCCCGCCGGTCATGTGGCCACCCGCGTCGCGTCGTCGACGAGGTCCGAGGCGAACTCCTCCCAGCTCGCCCGCACCCGCAGGACCCCGGCCTGCTCCAGCCGCTCGGTCCGGTCGGCCCGTTCACCGGCGGGGACGAACCGCACCATGCCGACGGTGGCGATGCCGGCCGCCACCGCGGACGCCGCGCCGGTGGCGGAGTCCTCCAGGGCGAGCGCCTGGTGCGGGGCGGCACCGAGCGCGGCCAGGGCGAAGCGGTAGACGGCCGGGTCCGGCTTGCTGGTCGGCACCGGCAGGCTGTCCTCCGCGCTGAACCGGCGTTCCGCCGGCAGCAGCCGGTCCAGGCCGCTTGCGGTGAAGCACGCGGCGAGCCGCGTCAGGGCACTCGAACTCACCACCGCCAGCCGGTAGCGGCGGCCCAGCGCGCGCAAGGCCGCCACCACGTCGGGCTGTGGTGTGAGAACCCGCCCCAGGTAGGCCGTCACCTCGGTCTTCTCCCGCTCCACCCACGCTTCCAGCTGATCGGCGTCCACCCGGACGCCCTGGCGCGCGGCGAGATCCCGCGCGGTGGTGCGGAAGTTCTTGCCCGTGGTGGCGCGGCGCAGGTGTTGGGGCGAGAAGTCCCCGCTCAGCCCGAAGCGGCGGGCGAAGTCCTCGGTGACCACCGCGGACGCCGCGAAGGCGGGTTCCTCCGAGGGGAAGAGGGTCCCGTCGGCGTCGAGCAGCAGGGTCGTGACACGGGAGAGATCAGAGATGCTCATGGGTCTCCTGAGAGGTGGTGGGCGGTGGGCCGGCCCGGTGGGCCGCGGCGGTCAGGTCAGTGCGGACCGCAGGCGCTCGGTGCTGCTGAACGCGTCGGCCAGGGCCCGGCGGGCGACGGCCACCGTGACGGCGTCCTCGGCGAGGTCGCCGAACACGTCCGAGACGGCCAGGAGGGGTCCCGGGTCGTCGCCGCCGCGCAGGGCCGCGTCCCGCAGTTCCGCGGCGCGGGCGTCCTGCACGTCGATCGGGTCGCCGTCGAGGTCCGTCCCGCGCAGGTAGCGCATCCACGCGGCGACGGCGAAAGCCAGCCGGGCGCGGGGCCGGTCCTGGGCGCGCGCGGCGTGCAGGGAGGGGAGGAGGTAGTCGGGCATCTTGGTCGAGCCGCGGCGGCACAGCCGGGCCAGCCGGTCCCCGATGCGGGGGTTGCGCAGGCGCTCCAGCACGGTGTCGCAGTAGGTGCCGAGATCCAGGCCCGGCACGTCCGCGGGCAGCAGGGGAGCGATCTCCTCGCGCATCAGCCGCTCGACGAACGCGGCCACGGCCGGATCCGCCATGGCCTGGTCGGTGCTGTGGTGGCCGGCCAGGCGGCCCACATAGCCCACCGCGCAGTGCACTCCGTTGAGGAGGCGGCTCTTGATGAGCTTGTAGGGCGCGACGTCGTCCACGAACAGCGCGCCGACGCGGTCCAGCGGGGGCCGGTCGTTGCAGAAGTCGTCCTCGATCACCCACTGGGTGAACGGCTCGGTGATCACCGGCCACCGGTCGCCCACCCGGAACGCCTCCTCGACCTCGTCCCGGTCGCCGGGGGAGGTCGCCGGAGTGATGCGGTCGACCATGCTGCCGGGGAAGGAGACCCGCTCCTCGATCCACCGGGCCAGGGCGGGGTCACGCCGGCCGGCCAGCAGCATGACCGCCTCGCGCGTGACCGCGGCGCTGTCGGGCAGGTTGTCGCACGACAGCACGGTGAACGGGGCCAGGCGGGCGCGGCGGCGCCGGTCCAGGGCGTCGACGATCAGACCGAACACCGAGTCGCCGGCCTGCGCGGGATCGTCGGGCAGGAGGTAGCCGTCCGCGGTGATCGTCAGCGTCACCAGCCGTGTGCACGGGTCGGCCAGACGCGCCCGCACCGCCTTGCGGTCCTCGGTCAGCAGGAGGTATTCGACCATGCTCCCGATGACCTTGGCCCGGCTGTCGTCGCCCCCGCGCTGCACGACGGTGAAGAGGTTGTCCTGCGCGCCGAGCACCTCCCTCATCTCGGGCCGCCTCATCCCGACCCCGATCACCCCCCAGCGGGTGAAGCCCAGCTCCGCCAGCTGATCGAAGTAGACCTCCTGGTGGGCGCGGTGGAACCCGCCGACTCCGAAATGGACGATGGCGGGTTCGATCCGTGCCCGGTTGTAGCCGGGTGTCTCCAGCCGGCCGCCGTGCGACGCACGGAGGCTGTGGTCGTTCAGCCCGGGGACGGGTGAGAGGGGTTCTGACATGGCGTTCCTCGACGATGTTCGGTGCTGCGCCCCGTCTCACCGTGTCTGCCGGCGCACGGTGGCGGCGGAGCCCCGGCCGCCGGTGGCCGGCGCGGGAGGCGTGGCCGGCCCGGCGGGCCCGCGCGCAGGGGAGGCGGAAACGGAGCGGACATGCCCTGCACGCGACAAGCGTCACTCGAGTACCGGGACACACTCGTCCGAAACGGTGGTTATGTGTCATTTTTTCCTCTTGCTCCGGCCGGTTCGAGATCCTGACGTCCGGGACCCTGACGTCCGGGACCCCGACGTCCGGACCTCGACGTCCGGACCTCGACGTCCGGACCCTGACGTCCGGGACCCCCGGCGGGCCGGTGACGCCCCACCGGGGTCTCGGGGGACCGTCCGCACACGGCCGGCGCCGGTGACGGGTTCGTGGCCGGCGCGGCGATAGAGGCGGGCCGGCGAGGGGTACCCGGTGGTCTCCGGCACCCCGCAGGCCGCGCGGGACCCGTTCCGCGGACCCGGGGCCCGGTTCCCCGTCGCGCGACCGGGTCCGGCCGGCCCGGAGCGCGCGGCCTCGGCAGGAACGGAGACGATCATGCCAGGCACATGGCTGACCGGTGCGGGTCCCGCGGCGGCGACGCGATCGCGGGACCCGGGGTCGCGGCGGTGGCGCGCCATCCTGCTGACAGTCACCGGCCGGGACGGCACCGGCCCGGCCGCACCGGACGCCCTCGACGAACTGGAGCGCCTGGCCGCGACCGACGGGATCGACGTGGCGGACCGGATGGTGCAGGCGCGCGACCGTCCGGACCCGGCGACGTACCTCGGCGCGGGCAAGGTGCGCGAACTGGCGGAACTGGTCGAGACCCGGCACGCGGACGTGGTGATCGCCGACGGCGACCTGACTCCGGCACAGGTGCGGGGACTGCAGGAGAGCACCGGAGCGCGAGCGGTGGACCGCACCGGGCTCATCCTCGACATCTTCGCCGAACACGCCCGCAGCTCCGAGGGCAAGGCGCAGGTGGAACTGGCCCGGCTCGCCTACGAACTGCCGCGGCTGCGCGGCCACGGCCACGAGATGTCACGGATCGGCGGCGGCCGGACGGCCGGCGGCGCCGGTACCGGCGTCCGCGGTCGCGGCGAGATGCGGCTCGAGATCCAGCGCCGGCACCTGCGCCGGCGCATGCGGACCCTGCGCGAGCAGGTGCGGCGCGCCGCCCGCCGACGGGAGGTCACCCGGCGGCGCCGGTCCCGCGACCGCGTCCCGTCCGTGGCGATCACCGGTTACACCAACGCCGGGAAGTCGGCTCTGCTGAACCGGCTGGCGGGTGCGGACGCCGAGGTCGCCGACGTCCTGTTCGCCACGCTCGATCCGCTCGTCCGCCAGGCCCGCACCCCGGACGGGCGGACGTACACCCTCAGTGACACCGTCGGGTTCGTCCGGGACCTCCCGCACCAGTTGGTCGACGCCTTCCGCTCGACGCTGGAGGAGGTCACGCGGGCGGACCTGGCCCTGCACGTCGTCGACGCCTCCTCGCCCGAGGCGGCGCGGCACATCGCCACCGTCCACGAGGTCCTGCGGGAGATCGGCGCCGACCGCGTGCCGGAACTGCTGCTCCTGAACAAGGCCGACCTCGCGGACCCCGAGCAGCTGGCCACGCTGCGCCGCGCCCATCCCGACGCCGTCGTCGTCTCCGCCCGTACCGGCGAGGGCCTGGACGGCCTTCGCGGCGTCCTGGGCGACCGCCTGAAGACGGTCGCCCAGGACGCCCGGGCCCAGGCCGGCGGGCCCGCCGACCGGGAAGGAGACCGGTGATGCAGGAACCGGACCCCGCCGTCCACGGCTACCTGCGGGACCGCGTCGACGAGCTGCTGGACGACCTGGCGGCCTGGGTGCGCATCCCGTCGGTCTCCGCCGACCCCGCCCACGAGCGGGACGTGATGCGATCGGCCCGCTGGCTGCAGGCCCATCTGCTGGAGACCGGCTTCCCCGAGGTGGAGGAGTGGGACACCGATGGTCTGCAGACGGTGTTCGCCGCCTGGCCGGCCGAGGACCCGGACGCGCCGACCGTCCTGGTCTACAGCCACCACGACGTGCGCGCCGCCAAGGACCAGGAGTGGCAGGAGGTGCCGCCCTTCGCGCCGGCCCTCCGCCAGGGCCGGATGTACGGACGCGGCGCCTCGGACGCCAAGGGACAACTGCTCGCCCACGTCTGGGCCCTGCGCGCCCACCTCGACGCCACCGGCCGCAGCGCCCCCGCGGTCACGCTCAAGTACCTGGTCGAAGGGGAGGAGGAGGTCGGCTCCCCGCACCTCGCCGACCTGGTGCACGAGCGTGCCGACCGGCTCGCCGCCGATGTGGTCGTCGTCTCCGACACCATGCTCTGGTCACTGGAGGAGGCCGCGGTCTGCACCGGGGTGCGCGGCTCGGTCAACGCCCACCTGCAGGTGCGCGGACCACTGCGGGACATCCACAGCGGCGTCGTCGCCGGCGCCGCCCCCAACCCCTTGACGGAGATCTGCCGCCTGATCGGTCTGCTCCACGACGACCAGGGCCGCATCACCCTCCCCGGCTTCTACGACACGGTCGCCGAGCCGTCCGCCGAGGAGCGCCGCGGCATGGCCGCCATCCGCTTCGACACCGACGACTGGGTGGAGCGCACCCGCAGCCGCAGTGTGCGGGGCGAGCGCGGCTACAGCGTCCTGGAACGCGTCTGGACCCGGCCCGCGGCGGAAGTGGTCACCCTGCTCGGCGGCGACCCCGACGATCCCGCCCGCGGGGTCGTTCCCGCCGTCGCCTCCGCCGACCTCACCCTGCGCCTGGTCGCCGACCAGAGCGCCGACGACGTCATGGAAGGACTGCGGCGCTGGGTCGCCGAGCGGATCAACGACGGCTTCGCGCACGAACTGACCACCTCCACCACCAACCAGGACCCCTACCTCACCCCCGCCGACCATCCGGCCCTGTCCGCGCTCGAAGCCGCCACGAGCCGGACCCTGCGACGCCCGGCGCTCCGCATCCGCAACGGCGGCGGGACCCCCGCCGCCCTCCTCGCCGAAGCCGTCGGCGCTCCCGTGCTGTTCTACGGCACCGGCCTGCCCGAGGACCACTGGCACGACTCCGACGAGAAGGTCGAGGTCCAGGCACTGCTGCAAGGTGCTGAGACACTCGCCTATCTGCTGGAGGACCTCCCCGGACGGCTGCGCGACTGAACACGGGACGGCCACCTCCGCCGCGGCACCCCGCCGCTCCGCCGTCCCGCCGCTCCGCCGTCCCGCCGTCCCGCCGTCCCGCCGTCCCGCCGTCCCGTCGCTCCGACGCTCCGCCACCCCGTCGCTCCGCCGCCGCGCGCGATCCGGCCGGGGCGGCGGCGCCGGCACCGCCCGGCCGTCACCAGCGTCCACGGGACGGGCGGCGTGGCCGAGCAGGGCTCCGTCCTCCACGACCGCCCGTCCCCCCTCTCCCCTCCCCGGCTGCCCGTCCCCCCTCCCCGGCGCACGCCGCCCTCGACGGCGGCCGCCGACGACGGACGACCGATATTGCATAAAAGTGCGGACGAACGTATAGTCATGCCGTCTGGAGGAGGGTTTCCATGGTGGTACGTGCGGCGGTGGCCGGAGCGAGCGGATACGCGGGCGGAGAGCTGCTGCGTCTGCTCCTGGCCCATCCCGAGATCGAGATCGGCGCCCTGACCGGCAACTCCAACGCCGGGCAGCGCCTTAGCGCGCTCCAGCCGCACCTGCTGCCGCTGGCCGACCGGGTCCTGGAGCCGACCGCGCCCGAGATCCTCGCCGGGCACGACGTCGTCTTCCTCGCGCTGCCGCACGGCCAGTCCGCCGCCGTCGCCGAGCAGCTCGGCCCCGACGTGCTCGTCGTCGACATGGGCGCCGACTTCCGGCTGGCGGACGCCGGCGACTGGGAGGCGTTCTACGGGTCCCCGCACGCCGGGACCTGGCCCTACGGCCTGCCCGAGCTGCCGGGTGCCCGCGCCCGGCTCACCGGGTCCAAGCGCGTCGCGGTCCCCGGCTGCTACCCGACCGCCGTCTCCCTGGCGCTGTTCCCGGCGTACACGGCCCGGCTCGCCGAGCCCGAGGCCGTGATCGTCGCCTCCTCCGGCACCTCCGGCGCGGGCAAGGCGCCCAAGCCGCACCTGCTGGGCAGCGAGGTCATGGGGTCGATGTCCCCGTACGGCGTCGGCGGCGTCCACCGCCACACGCCCGAGATGATCCAGAACCTCTCCGCCGCCGCCGGCGAGCGGGTCCGCGTCTCCTTCACCCCGACCCTGGCGCCGATGCCCCGCGGCATCCTCGCCACGTGCAGCGCGAAGGCGAAGCCCGGGGTGAGCGCGGAGTCGCTGCGCGCCGCCTACCGCGAGGCGTACGCCGACGAACCCTTCGTCCGCCTGCTGCCCGAGGGCCAGTGGCCGGCCACCGCCTCCGTGTACGGTTCCAACGCCGTTCAGGTCCAGGTCGCCCACGACGCCGCCGCGGGCCGCGTCATCGCCATCAGCGCCATCGACAACCTGGCCAAGGGCACCGCGGGCGGTGCCGTCCAGAGCATGAACCTCGCCCTGGGGCTCGACGAGACCACGGGACTGACGACGATCGGAGTCGCTCCGTGAGCGGCGCACGCGCAGCCGCCGGACCGCAGCCGACGAAAGCCGCACCTCTGCGCCGCACGGGCGGAGAAGCGAACAAGGAGATGCAGTGAGTGTGACGGCAGCCAAGGGATTCACGGCGGCGGGCATCGCCGCCGGGATCAAGGAGAACGGCAACCCCGACCTGGCCCTCGTGGTCAACACCGGCCCCCGCCGCGCCGCCGCGGGCGTCTTCACCTCCAACCGCGTCAAGGCCGCGCCGGTCCTCTGGTCCGAGCAGGTGCTCAAGGACGGGCGGCTGTCGGCCGTGGTCCTCAACTCCGGCGGCGCCAACGCCTGTACGGGACCCAAGGGCTTCCAGGACACCCACGCCACCGCCGAGAAAGTGGCCGAGGTGCTCGGGGACATCGGCGCGGGCGAGGTCGCCGTCTGCTCGACCGGCCTGATCGGCGTCCCGCTCCCGATGGACAAGCTGCTCCCCGGCGTCGAGGCCGTGGCGGCCAAGCTGTCCGAGCACGGCGGTGAGAAGGCCGCCATCGCCATCAAGACCACCGACACCGTCCACAAGACGTCGGTCGTGACGCGCGACGGCTGGACCGTCGGCGGCATGGCCAAGGGCGCCGGCATGCTCGCCCCGGGCCTGGCCACCATGCTCGTCGTCCTCACCACCGACGCCGACCTGGACGCCGGCGCCCTGGACGAGGCGCTGCGCGCCGCCACCAGGGTCACCTTCGACCGGGTCGACTCCGACGGCTGCATGTCCACCAACGACACGGTGCTGCTGCTCGCCTCCGGCGCCAGCGGCGTCACCCCGGAGCAGGCCGCGTTCGCCGAGGCCGTACGCACCGTCTGCGACGACCTGGGGCAGCAGCTCATCCGGGACGCCGAGGGCGCCAGCAAGGACATCAAGGTCGAGGTCGTGAACGCCGCGACCGAGGACGACGCCGTCGAGGTGGGCCGCTCCATCGCCCGCAACAACCTCCTCAAGTGCGCCGTCCACGGCGAGGACCCCAACTGGGGCCGCGTCCTGTCCGCCATCGGCACCACCAAGGCGGCCTTCGAGCCCGACGCGCTGAACGTCGCCATCAACGGCGTGTGGGTGTGCAAGAACGGCGGCGTCGGCGAGGACCGCGACAAGGTCGACATGCGCTACCGCGAGGTCCACATCGTCGCCGACCTGGCGGCCGGTGACGCCACGGCCACCATCTGGACCAACGACCTCACCGCCGACTACGTCCACGAGAACAGCGCGTACTCCTCATGAGCAGCCCCACGCGGAAGCACACCGCGCTCCCCAAGGCCCAGATCCTCATCGAGGCGCTGCCCTGGCTGGTGCGGCACGCCGGCAAGACGGTCGTCATCAAGTTCGGCGGCAACGCCATGATCGACGAGGACCTCAAGGCGGCCTTCGCCCAGGACGTCGTCTTCCTGCGGCACGCCGGGCTCAAGCCCGTCGTCGTGCACGGCGGCGGCCCGCAGATCAGCGCCGCCCTCGACCGGCACGGCATCGTCAGCGAGTTCAAGGCGGGCCTCAGGGTCACCACCGAGGACGCCATGGACGTCGTACGGATGGTGCTGGCCGGGCAGGTGCAGCGCGAACTGGTCGGGCTGCTCAACCGGCACGGCCCGCTCGCCGTCGGCATCACCGGCGAGGACGCGCACACCATGACCGCCACCAAGCACCAGCCCCGGATCGACGGCGAGCTGATCGACATCGGGCGGGTCGGTGAGATCACCGAGATCGACACCGGCGCGATCGAGGCGCTGCTCGCCGACGGCCGCATCCCGGTCGTCTCGTCGATCGCCCGCTCCCAGGACGATCACCATGTCTACAACGTCAATGCTGATACGGCGGCTGCGGCACTCGCTGCGGCGCTGGGTGCCGAGACCCTCATGGTCCTCACCGACGTCGAGGGCCTCTACGAGGACTGGCCCGACAGCGACGAGGTGATCAGCCGCCTCACCGCCAGCCAGCTGGAGAAGCTGCTGCCCGAGCTGTCCAGCGGCATGGTGCCGAAGATGGAGGGCTGTCTGCACGCCGTCCGCAACGGCGTCACCACCGCCCGCGTCATCGACGGCCGGGTCCAGCACTCGATCCTGCTGGAGATCTTCACCGACGAGGGCATCGGCACGATGGTCGTGCCGGACGAGACCGAGGGGGAACAGTCGTGACCGCCAACCAGGACCTGACCGCGCGGTGGCAGGGCGCGCTCATGAACAACTACGGCACCCCGCGGCTGCCCCTGGTGCGCGGCGCCGGCGAGCGCGTGTGGGACGCCGACGGCACGCAGTACCTGGACTTCGTCGGCGGCATCGCGGTCAACGCGCTCGGCCACGCCCACCCGGCGGTCGTCGAGGCCGTCAGCGCGCAGATCGCCTCGCTGGGCCACGTCTCCAACCTGTTCACGGCCGAGCCGACGGTCGCGCTCGCCGAGCGGCTGCTGACGCGCTTCGGCCGGGACGGCAAGGTCTACTTCTGCAACTCCGGCGCGGAGGCCAACGAGGGCGCCTTCAAGATCGGCCGGCTGACCGGGCGGTCGCACATGGTCGCCACCGAGGGCGGTTTCCACGGCCGCACCATGGGCGCGCTGGCCCTCACCGGCCAGCCCGGCAAGCAGGAGCCGTTCCGGCCGCTGCCGGGTGACGTCACGCACGTCCCGTACGGCGACGCGCAGGCGCTGGCCGCCGCGGTCACCGAGGACACCGCCCTGGTGATCATCGAGCCGATCCAGGGCGAGAACGGCGTGGTCGTGCCGCCCGCCGGCTATCTGAAGGCGGCCCGCGCGATCACCGCCGCCACGGGCGCGCTGCTGGTCCTGGACGAGGTGCAGACCGGTGTCGGCCGCACCGGGCACTGGTTCGAGTACCAGGCCCACGAGGGCGTCCTGCCCGACGTCGTCACCCTCGCCAAGGGGCTCGGCGGCGGGCTGCCGCTGGGCGCGACGGTCGCCTTCGGCCGTGCGGCCGACCTCCTGCGGCCCGGCCAGCACGGCACCACCTTCGGCGGCAACCCGGTCGCCTGCGCCGCCGGGCTCGCCGTCCTGGACACCATCGCGGACGAAGGGCTGCTGGAGAACGTCAAACGGCAGGGCGAGCGGCTGCGCGAGGGGATCGAGGCGCTGGGCCACCCGCTGGTCGACCATGTCCGGGGCGCGGGCCTGCTGCTGGGTATCGTGCTCACCGAGCCGCTCGCGCCGCAGGCGCAGCAGACGGCTCAGGACGCCGGAATCCTGGTGAACGCGCCCGCACCCGATGTCGTACGGCTCATGCCGCCGCTGAACCTCGGTGACGACGCGGTGGACGCGTTCCTCGGGGCGCTGCCCGGCATCCTGGACGCGGCAGGCGGGGACACACGATCCGGAGAATGAGACGACGATGAGCCAGGCGCAGGACCACGGGAGCGCGGGGGCCGCGGGGCCCGCCGTGCCGCAGACCCGCACCGCCCGCCACCGCCGGATCGTGGACATCCTCAACCGGCAGCCGGTGCGGTCGCAGAGCCAGCTCGCGAAGCTGCTCGCCGACGACGGGCTGACCGTCACCCAGGCGACGCTCTCCCGGGACCTGGACGAGCTGAACGCGGTCAAGATCCGCAACACCGACGGCGACCTGATCTACGCGGTGCCCAGCGAGGGCGGTTTCCGCACCCCCCGGGCGCCGCTGGGCGGGTCGGCGAAGGAGGAGCGGATGCGGCGGCTCGCCGCGGAGCTGCTGATCTCCGCGGAGGCGTCCGCCAACCTCGTCGTCCTGCGCACCCCTCCGGGGGCGGCGCAGTTCCTCGCCTCGGCCATCGACCAGGCGGAACTGCACGACATCCTCGGGACGATCGCCGGGGACGACACGGTGATGCTGATCAGCCGGAACCCCACGGGCGGGCAGGCGCTGGCGGATCACCTGCTGCGGTCGGCCCAGAACGGCCACTGAGGCCGGCGGCCGGGCGCGGGCGTGCCGGGGCCTGCCGCGCCCGCGCGACGCAGCCGCGCACCGGCACGGCCCCGCGCCCCTGGGGGCACCTCCTCACCCGAGGTAGGAGGCGAGGCCGTCCGTACATCGCACCTCGTCGCCCGCTGTGATCAGGAGGGCCTCCACTCCCGCCAGGGACCCCAGCCACCTCAGGCCCTCCCGCGACCCCATCGCGAAGGCCGCCGTCGCCCAGCAGTCCGCCCAGGTCAGGCTGTCGGCCACCACCGTGACCGAGACGAGGTCGGTGACGGCCGAACGGCCCGTGCGGGGGTCGACGACATGGGCGCCGCGTTCGGCCGACCCGGACGTGGCGACGGCCAGCTCCCCGGCCCCGGCCGCGGACAGCACGGCCGCCAGCACCCCCGGCCGCAACGGGTCCGCCACACCGATCCGCCACGGCCGCCCGGCCCCCGGCGCCCCCAGCACCTGCACGTCCCCGCCCCCGTTGACGCTGACGCCGGCCGGCCCGGCCGCCGCGATCCGCCGCGCGGCCCGCTCCACCGCCCACCCCTTCACGATCCCGGTGGGGTCGAGCCGGCCCTCGTACGACGTGCTGAACCAGCCCCCGCTCACCCGTTCCGCCTCGGCCGCCAGCCCCAGCACCCGGGCGACCTCGGGAGCGCACTGACCGGTGGTCAGCTCACCCCGGGCCAGCCGGGAGATCTGGCTGTCGCCGCGGTAGGTGCTGAACACCTCGTCGGCCCGGTGCAGCCCGGCGACCGCCTCCTGGAGGGCCGCCCGTACGGCGGCCGGTTCCCCGCCGCGGACGTCGAAGGAGAAGACGGTGCCCATCGCCTCCTCCACGTGACGCACCGCGGCGGGCGCTCCGGCCGGCTCAGCCACCGGCCTTGTCCAGGGCGGACTGGAGGGACTGGCGGTATCCGGCGCTGGTGTAGGTGGCTCCGGTGACGGTGTCGATGTCGGCGGTGCCGGTGGTGAGGGCGGCGCGGTCGAGCCGGGGGACGGCGTCGGCGGTGACCTGGCTGCTGCGTCCGCCTTCGGGTGCCTGGACGGCCTCCGCTTTGGTGATCTTGCCGTCGGTGAGGGTCAGCCGGACCTGCACGGGGCCGTACCGGGTGCGGACCGCGTCCCCGAGGACCGTGCCGGCGGCGCCGTCCCGGCCGCCCCGCGCCGCCCCCTGCGGTGACTGGGCGGCGGCGGGGGCACCCGGCTCCGACGCCGGTTTCAGCGACAGCAGCAGCACGACACCGGTCACCGTCGCGGCTCCCGCGAGCACGGCACGCCGGACGGGGTGATTCTTCCTCATCTCCGCGATCTCCCTCAGTTCGTGACGCGCGCTCACATCTCGAACGACTCGTGATGGATACGGCGGGCCGGGACCCCGGCGCCGCGCAGTGCCTCGTAGACCGACCGCGCGAAACCGGGCGGCCCGCACAGGAAGACGTCGTGGCGGTCGACGTCCGGGATCTTGCGGGCCAGCGACTCCGCGGAGATGTCCGGCCGTGCCCCGTCGGGTCCGTTCACCGCGTACATCAGCCGGGCGCCGCGCGCGTCGGCGATCGCGGCCAGTTCGTCCCACAGCGCGAGGTCCTGGGTGCTGTTGGCCCGGTAGAGCAGCGTGATGTCACCGGACGCGCCGGGCAGCGTCTCGAACAGCGCCCGCATCGGCGTGATCCCGACCCCGCCCGCCACCAGCAGGACCTTGCCGCGGCTGCGGCGCTGCGCGGTCAGCGCCCCGTAGGGTCCCTCCGCCCACACCCGGGTGCCCGGCGTCAGCTCCCGCAGCCGGGCGCTGTGGTCGCCGATCGCCTTCACCGTGATCCGCAGCATCTCCGGGCGGGGCGCCGCCGACAGCGAGTACGGGTGGGAGCTGAACCGCATGCCGGGCGCCATGAAGCGCCACCGGAAGAACTGCCCGGCCTCCGCCCCCATCCGGTGCAGCTTCCGCCCGCCGATCAGCACCGACACGATGCCGGGCGTCTCCTCGACGACCGCCGCGACCCGCATCCGGTGCCGCAGGTTCAGCCGCACCGGCGTGACGATCCGGTACCAGACCACGAGCGCCGTCACCGCCCCGTACAGGGCGTACCAGGCGGTCCGCGCGACGGGCTCCACGACGAAGTCGTTCCCGGCGGTCAGCTGGTGCCAGAAGGTCAGGAACACCGCCGCGTACGTCAGCAGGTGGACGTGGTACCAGAAGTCGTAGGGGACGCGGCGGCGCACCGGGCCGGCCGAGAGCAGGCCGATCAGCAGGAGCAGACCGGTGCCGATCGTGGCCTTGCCGAGGTCCGGGAGGCCGGTCACCGACTCCACCGTCTGCGCGGCCAGGCCGCCGAGGCCCCGGCCGGACTGGAGCGCGTACCCCCACATGACCAGGAAGACGTGCGCGAGGACCAGGCAGAGCGTGTAACGGCCGGTCATGGCGTGCCAGCGGGCCACCCGGTCCGAGCCCACCCGCCGCTCCAGGGCGGGCACCCGGGCCATCTGGAGCACGACGAGCGCCATCAGGTAGCCGGCCAGCAGCCCGGTGATGCGGCCGGCGCCCAGGACCCGGGCGGTGCCGTCGGAGATGGCGGGCGTGTTGCGCCACCACAGCCACAACACGCCCGCCGCGCCCGCCCACACGGCGAGCAGCAGGGGGACGGCCGGGGAACGGCGCGGACGGATGCGGCGCATCGTCTGGCGGCGGGCGGCGCGTCCGCCGGCGAGCGTGGTGGTCACGGTTCCTCCGTGGGGGACAAGACCCTTGGCCCACAGGTACGTGCCGCGCCCGCCCGGTGTTCAGTACCGGGTGATCGCCGTCTTCCCGCCCCGGGTGCCGATCGCGACGTGCGGCCGGGCCGCCGGGTCGGCCCAGGTGAGGATGGCGCGCATGGCGTCCGCCGGCACCGACACGCAGCCGGCCGTCGCCCCCGCCCCGTTCACGTGCAGGAAGATGCCCGCGCCGCGCCCCCGCACCGGACGGTGGTAGTTGAAGCCGATGACCAGGGCGTGCGCGTACTGCGTCCCGTACGTGATCAGGTGCTCGGCCTCGGTGGCGGCGCAGTCGGCGGGGCGGGGCTCGGTCCAGCGGTTGTAGGAACGGGAGCCGTTGTCCTGGCACCACCAGGAGTCCTGGCGCACGGGACGGTAGCGGTACGCCGTCCCGGGCGGCGCCGGCTCGATGCCGAAGGCGTAGGGGAGGCGGTACAGGCCGGCCGGGGTGGTGTTCGTGCCCTGCTTGCGGGCCGTCCCCTCCGTCAGCCCGCCGGCCCCGAACCGGGCGGGCGCCGAGCCGGCCCTCGTCCAGTGGCCGCGCCTGCGGTCCCACCAGGTGACGGTGCCGGTGGTCGAGGCGGTGTCCGGGGCGACGGCGGTGATCAGCTGGGTGCCGCCGCCGGTGGCCGCCATCCGCGCGGGCAGCGGCTCGGGGGGCGCGGAGAAAGCCGGCAGCAGGAAGGACGCGAGGACGAGGGCGACGACACCGGGGCGCATGGGTCAGACCGTAGAGGGCGGCAGCGGCAACGGCAGCCCGGGAAGTCCGTCCAGGCTGGTCGCGACGTGCTCCTTCCTGGTGAAGTAGGCGTCGAGCGAGGCGTCGTCCTCGCGGGCGAACCGCTTGGCGTGCAGATCGCGGTCCCGCTCGTACGCCATGAAGGGCACGGCGTACCCGCAGGTGTCGCGGATCAGTTCGGCCGTCACGACGATGACGGCGCGCAGGCCGTGCGCGGCGGGGTCGATGTCCGGGAAGCGGGCGAGCAGACCGGGGAAGCGGGGGTCGTCACGGAAGACCGGCTCGCCGCGGCCGTGCACCCGGACGATGTTCGGCGGGCCCTGGAAGGCGCACCACATCAGCGTGATCCGCCCGTTCTCGCGCAGGTGGGCGATGGTCTCGGCGTTGGAGCCGGCGAAGTCGAGGTAGGCCACGGTGTGCTCGTCGAGCACCGCGAAGGAGCCCCTGAGCCCCTTGGGGGAGAGGTTCACCGTGCCGTCGGCGGCGAGCGGAGCGGTGGCGGTGAAGAAGAGGGGCTGGGACTCGATGAAGGCGCGGAGCCTGCCGTCCATGCCTGCGTAGGTCTTTCCCATGCCCGACATTGTGCGGGCCCGCGCGCCCCCTGTCCGGGGCTTTTCACAGGGCACCGGCGGCCGTCCCGGCCGGCGCGAGACGGGACGGCCCCGGCACCCAGGAGTACGTGGGCGCGTGTCCGCGCGTTCACGTGCCCACCCGAAATTGACGAATCATGCAGGGCTCTGCATACTCATGCAGAGCAGTGACCGACCAGCCCGAGGAGCGACGCAAGTGAGCAGCAACAGCGGTGACGTACGGCTCTGGGGCGGCCGTTTCGCCGACGGTCCCGCCGAGGCCCTGGCGAAGCTGTCCGCGTCGGTCCACTTCGACTGGCGGCTGGCGCCCTACGACATCGCCGGTTCGCGTGCCCACGCGCGCGTGCTGCACAAGGCGGGACTGCTCACCGAGGACGAGCTGACCCGCATGATCGCCGGCCTCGACCGGCTCGAAGCCGACGTCGCCTCCGGCGCGTTCGTGGGCACCGTCGCCGACGAGGACGTGCACACCGCCCTGGAGCGCGGCCTGCTGGAGCGGCTCGGCCCCGACCTCGGCGGCAAGCTGCGCGCCGGCCGGTCCCGCAACGACCAGGTGGCGACGCTCTTCCGGATGTACCTGCGCGACCACGCCCGCACCCTCGGCGGTCTGATCGCCGACCTCCAGGACGCGCTGATCGGCCTCGCCGAGGCCCACCCGGACGTGGCGATGCCCGGCCGCACCCACCTCCAGCACGCCCAGCCGGTGCTCTTCGCCCACCACGTCCTCGCCCACGTGCAGGCGCTGTCCCGGGACGCCGAGCGGCTGCGCCAGTGGGACGAGCGCACGGCCGTGTCCCCGTACGGCTCCGGTGCGCTGGCCGGCTCCTCGCTCGGCCTGGACCCGGAGGCGGTCGCCGCCGACCTCGGCTTCGAGCACGGCAGCGCCGCCAACTCCATCGACGGCACGGCCTCCCGGGACTTCGTCGCCGAGTTCGCCTTCATCACCGCGATGATCGGGGTCGACGTCTCCCGGATCGCCGAGGAGATCATCATCTGGAACACGAAGGAGTTCTCCTTCGTCACCCTGCACGACGCGTTCTCCACCGGCTCGTCGATCATGCCGCAGAAGAAGAACCCGGACATCGCGGAGCTGGCCCGCGGCAAGTCGGGCCGTCTGATCGGCAACCTGACCGGCCTGATGGCCACCCTCAAGGCCCTGCCGCTCGCGTACAACCGCGACCTCCAGGAGGACAAGGAGCCGGTCTTCGACTCCATCGACCAGCTGGAGATCCTGCTCCCCGCCTTCACCGGCATGATGGCCACCCTCACCGTGCACCGCGAGCGGATGGAGGAACTGGCCCCGGCCGGCTTCTCCCTCGCCACGGACATCGCGGAGTGGCTGGTCCGCCAGGGCGTGCCGTTCCGCGTCGCGCACGAGGTCGCGGGCGAGTGCGTCAAGGCCGCCGAGTCCGAGGGCAAGGAACTGGACGAGCTGACCGACGAGCAGTTCGCCAAGATCTCCGCCCATCTGACGCCGGAGGTCCGCTCCGTCCTCAACGTCCAGGGCGCCCTGGCCTCCCGTGACGGCAGGGGCGGCACGGCCCCGAGCGCGGTCGCCGTCCAGCTGGCGGAGGTGAAGGCGGACGTGGAGCGGCAGCACCTCTGGGCGCGGGCCGGGCGCTGAGGGGCGCGGGGCAGGCGCCGAGGGGCGCGGGGCAGGCCGTACCGCTCCGCGGCTTTGCCGCGTGGGCGCGAGCGGCCGCGCCGCGCCCGCCCGACCGCCGCCCGGACCCACCCGGACCCACCCCCCGAGGCGAAGGCCGTCACGGGTTACGTTGGTCGGCAGCCCGCTCAAGGCCGACCGAACGGACCCGCGATGCCCCTCACCCTCCCCAAAGGCCTCGGCTTCGGCCTGGCCGCAGTAGGCCGCCCCGGCTACATCAACCTCGGCCGGGAAACGGACCTCGGAGACGACCGCGGCGTCGCCGCGCTGCGCCGCCGCACCCACGACCTCCTCGACGCCGCGTACGCGAGCGGCGTCCGCTACTTCGACGCCGCCCGCTCCTACGGCCGCTCCGAGGAGTTCCTGGCCGGGTGGCTGGCCGCCCGGCCGGAGGTCGACGACGTGACCGTCGGCAGCAAGTGGGGCTACACCTACACCGCCGGCTGGTCCACCGACGCCGTCCGGCACGAGGTCAAGGACCACAGCCTCGCCACGTACGAACGCCAGCGCGCCGAGACCGACGCCCTGCTCGGCGACCGGCTCGATCTCTACCAGATCCACTCGGTGACCCCCGACAGCCCGGCCCTCACCGACAAGGGGCTGCACGCCCGGCTCGCCGAGGCCGCCGCCGGCGGTGTCACCGTCGGCTTCTCCACCAGCGGCCCCGCCCAGGCCGACGCCGTCCGCGCCGCGCTCGCCGTGACCGTCGACGGCGCCCCCCTCTTCCGTACCGTCCAGTCGACGTACAACGCGCTGGAGACCTCCGTGGGGCCGGCGCTCGCCGAGGCGCACGACGCCGGGCTCTCCGTGATCGTCAAGGAGGGCATGGCCAACGGCCGGCTCGCCGCCCCGCACGCGCCGGACGCGCTGCGGGCCGTCGCCGAGGAGACCGGCCTCGGCTGTGACGCGGTCGCCCTCGCCCTGGTGCTGCGGCAGCCCTGGGCGGACGTCGTCCTCTCCGGCGCCGCGACCGTCGCCCAGCTCGACTCCAACCTGGACGCCGCGACGGCCGTCCTCGACGACGACCGGGCGGCCCGCCTGGCCGTGCTCGCCGAGGAGCCGCGCGCCTACTGGGAGCGGCGCGGGCGGCTGCCCTGGCACTGAGGCCCGTACCGTGCGATCCACCGCCCGCACGTGGGTCGCGCACACCCGCGATGAGACATGAATGTCCCATTCGGCTTGTGTCATCCCATTTCTGTAGAACGTGACCAGGTGCTGCGCGCCGCCGCGGCCCTGCTGATCCGGAAGCCCACCGCGGCCATGGACGAGGTCGCCCGGGCGGCCGGGATCAGCCGGGCCACGCCGCACCGCCAGTTCGCCGGACGGGACGCCCTGGTCCGGGCGCTGGAGGCGCTGCGCGTCACCGAGTGCGAGACGGCCCCGGGCGCCGCGCGCCTCGACGAGGGCCCGGCCGTCGACGCCGTACGCCGCAGTCCGCGGAACGGCCCGCCGTGCGAAGCGCCACCGTGTCAAGTGTCGTCGTGCCAAGCGCGCCGGCCCAGCGGACCGGAGGTCCGGCCCGCTGGACCGCCTACGCGGCCTACGCGGCCTTCCTGGCCTTCGTCGCGTACACGTCCACGTACTCCTGCCCGGACAGCCGCATCACCTCGGTCATCACCGAGTCCGTCACCGCCCGCAGCACATAGCGGTCCCGGTCCATCCCCTCGTACCGCGAGAACTCCATCGGCTCGCCGAAGCGGACCGTGACCCGGCCGGGGCGGGGCAGGCCCCGGCCCCCCGGCTGGAGCTTGTCCGTGCCGATCACCGCGAACGGCACGACCGGCGCGCCGGTCATCAGCGTCAGCCGGGCGCAGCCGGTACGGCCCCGGTACAGGCGGCCGTCGGGGGAGCGGGTGCCCTCCGGGTAGATGCCGAACATCCGGCCCTCCTCCAGCACCCGGCGCCCGGTCATCAGCGCCGCCACACCACCGCTCGCGCCGTCCCGGTCGACCGGGATCATGCCGACGCCGGTGAAGAACCAGGCCATCAGCCGGCCCTTGACGCCCTTGCCGGTGACGTACTCGTCCTTGCCGATGAAGAAGACCTGCCGCTTGGTGACGACGGGCAGGACGATGGAGTCGATGAACGTCAGATGGTTGCCGGCCAGGATCACCGGGCCCTCGCCCGGGATGTTCTCCGCACCCTCCACCCGTGGGCGGAACATCAGGCGCATGATCGGACCGAGCACTGCCTTGATGAGCGCGAAGCGGGACAACGGACCCTCCGGTGTCGGTGTGACGTGGGACGTCGGGGCGTGCGGTATCAGTCTGTGCAGGTGAGGACATTACTCGCGGCCCGGGGGGTCGCGCACGTCGGGTCACCGGGGTCTTACGCGCCGGTGACACATGTTCACCTGCCGGGCCCCGCCGCCACCCGCCGGAAACCCGGCCGGAGCGCGTGTGACGCGGTTCGCGCCCGCCGGGAGGGGACCGGGTGCCGTCCTCACCGTGTGCACCGGCCGGGTACCCGCGTCGCCCGCCGGGAAGCCGGCGGAACGCCGGCCGTCCGGCCCCTTTGGGTCCTGCCGCCCCCGTCTGCCCATACGACATCCCGTGTCACTCCCGCGTTCGGCGCGAGGTCTCCCCGCGGACACGTACGCGCCCCTACGATCGGCCCGCATCCGACCAGGCGACGGCCAGAAGACCAAGGGGCGCTCATGGGAACGCAGGAGTCGAACAAGCGAGGCGGCACCGGACGGCGGGCGCTCCTCGGCGCCGCGGTGCTCGGCGCGGGCGGGACGGTCCTGGGCCTGTCCGGCACGGCGGGAGCCGCCGGGGCCGGCCGCGGCAGCGGCGGGGTGCGGAGCCTGCCCGTGCCGACGGTCATCGGGCACCGGGGGGCCAGCGGCAACCGGCCCGAGCACACCCTGGGCGCCTACCAACTCGCCCTCGACATGGGCGCCGACATCGTCGAGGCCGGCGACCTGGTGCCCACCAAGGACGGCCACCTCGTCTGCCGGCACGAACCGGAGATCGGCGGGACCACGGACGTCGCCGACCACCCCGAGTTCGCCGGCCGCAGGACCACCAAGGTCCTCGACGGCGTCTCCACCACCGGCTGGTTCACCGAGGACTTCACCCTCGCCGAGCTGAAGACGCTGCGCGCCACCGAGCGCATCCCGGCCAACCGCCCGCACAACACCCTCTACGACGGCCGCTGGGAGATCCCCACCTTCGAGGAGGTGCTGCGCTGGCAGGACGAGCAGACCCGCAGGACGGGCAAGCAGGTCTGGATCTACCCCGAGCTGAAGCACCCCACCTACTTCCGCGAACTCGGCCTGCCCACCGAGGAACGCCTCGCGAAGCTGCTGCGCGAGTACGGCAAGGACAAGAAGAACTCCCCGGTCATCGTCCAGTCCTTCGAGCCCACCAGCATCCAGCGGATGAACAGGCTGGTCGGCAACCCGCTCGCCGTGCTGCTCTCCGGAGCCGGCTCGCGCCCCTGGGACTTCGTCGCGAACGGTGACCCCCGCACCACGGACGACCTGATCACGCCCGAGGGGCTCAAGGAGATCGCCTCCTACGCCCAGGGCATCGGCCCGACCCTGGACCTGGTCATCCCGCGCGACTCGGCCGGCCGGCTCACCGAACCGACCACCCTCGTCCGCGACGCCCACCGGGCGGGCCTGATCCTGCACCCGTACACGATGCGCAACGAGAACCCCTTCCTCCCCGCCGACTTCCGCAAGGGCACCGACGCCGACGCCTACGGTGACGCCTTCGGCGCCTTCCGGGCGTACTTCGCCACCGGCATCGACGGCGTCTTCACCGACAACCCGGACACCGGCCTGCTGGCCCGCGCGGACTTCCTCGAGGGCCGACGCGTCAACAGCCGGGCGAGATGCCCCGGTCGGGGTGACATCCGGCCGCCCGGGCAACCACCGCCCGGGCGCCGGTCGTACCTGTGCATATGACGCACGACCTGCTCGCCCTCCTGGGCCCGTTGCTCACCGCCGAGGCCACCGCCGAGGCATATGCGTCCGGAACCGAGCCCGGTGACCTGGAGCAGGCGGTCTGGCTGCGCCTCCTGGAGCGGCTGGACGCCGGCGATCCGCCCGCGGACCCGCACCGCTGGCTGCGCGGCGCCGTGCGCACCGAGGCCCGCCGCACCCGCCGTACCGCCCGTGCCGAGCGCCCGTACGGCACCGAGCCGGCCGACGCCGCCGACCGCGGCCCGGAGCGGCTCGCCCTCGTCGCCGCACGCCGCCGGGCCCTGCGCGACGCGGTGCGCCGGCTGCCCGGCCGCTGCCCCCGGCTGGTGGAGGCGCTGCTGTCGCCGCGGGACCTGACCTACCGCGAGATCGCGGGGGAGTTGGGTATCTCACAGGGCAGTCTTGGACCGGAACGTTCCCGATGTCTGGGATGTCTGCGTCGATTGCTGACATCGGAGGTTGCGGGCGACTGACGGCGGGGATAGGAGTGGGGGACAACAGGCGATCAGGTGAGCGGGAGGCATGCGCACATGGGCATGAGCGTGACCATCTCGGCGGCGACCGAGCAGGATGCCGAGCAGATCTTCCGGCTGCAGTACCTCTGCTTCCAGAGCGAGGCGGCGCTGTACGGCAACTACCGCATCGACCCGCTCGTCCAGAGCCTCGACTCCGTCCGCGAGGAGGTCGCCGAGGACTGCGTCTTCGTGGCGCGGCTCGGCGACGAGGTGGTCGGCTCGGTGCGCGGCCGGGAGACCGACGACGGCTCCGCGGCCATCGGCAAACTCTGCGTCCACCCCCGGCTCCAGGGACACGGCATCGGCGCCCGGCTCCTGAGGGCGGCCGAGGCGGCCCTCGCCGAGGAGCGCGGCGCCACCCGCTTCCGCCTGCACACCGGCCACCGCAGCGAGAGCGGCCTGCGGCTGTACCGGCGGGTCGGCTACGAGACGGTGGGCACCGTGCGGGGCGCGGACGGCGTCCCCATGATCATCCTGGAGAAGCATGCCGGGGCGTACGCGGCCACGGCGTGAGCGCCGCGCCGGGCGCCCCCCGCGGGACTCACGCGGTGCGTGCCCGGCGCAGCCAGTACAGGGCCGACAGCGGCAGCAGCACCGGAATGAAGACGTAGCCCATCCCGTACTCCGACCACACGGTCGAGTCCGGGAAGGCGGACGGCTCCACCAGCGTCCAGGTGCCCACGACCAGCACGCCCGCCAACTCGGCGGCGCAGCAGATCCGCGCCGCCCGGCGGGCCGTCTCCCCGCCGCGCACCAGGGTGTAGGTGATGAAGCCGTAGACCACGCCGGCCACCGCGGACAGCGTGTACGCGAGCGGCGCCCGGTCGAACTCGGTGGCGATCTGGTAGACGGACCGCGACACCGCGCCGACGACCATCACGCCGTACAGCCACACCAGCAGGATGCCGGGCCCGCCGGTCAGCCGTGTCCGCTCCGGCCCGCTGTCGGCCGTCACCATCTCAGCCTCCCCAGATGTCATGGAGCCGCACCTGAAGGACGGCGAGGACGACACCGCCGGCGGCCACCGTCACCGAGCCCCAGCGGGTCCGCTCGGCCAGCGACATGAACCCCGCCGCCGGGACGCACGCGAAGGCGCCGATCAGATAGGCCACGAAGATCACCGTGCCCTGCTCCGGCTCCTCGCCCCGCGCGAGCCGCACGGTCCCGGTCACCAGCTGCGCCAGCGCCAGCACGGTCACCACGGCCATGCCGATGAAGTGCCAGTCCTTCGTCGGCTGGTCGCGGTAGGCCGCCCAGCCGCACCAGGCGGCGAGCAGCAGCGCGGCGACGGCGGTCACCGGCGTCAGGACGTCGAGCATGCCAGTGACCTTATTACGGCCGGAACGGCCCGACGCGGCCGACCCCGGCGGGCACCGTAGGGTCGACGGCATGAAGATCCGCGCGCAGGCCCTGCTGTTCGACAACGACGGAACCCTCGTCTCCTCCCTGGAGTCCGTGCACCGCTGCTGGACCCGGTGGGCCCAGGAGTACGGGATCACCGCCGAGGAGTTCGGGAAGGTCGAGCTGCACGGCCGCACCGCCGCCGAGGTCGCCGCCGACCTGCTGCCCCCCGACGCCGTGCCCGGCGCCGTCGCGCGGATCGAGGACCTGGAGGTCGAGGACGTGCCCGGCGGGGGCGTGCGCCTGCTCCCCGGCACGCTCGACCTCCTCGGCGCGCTGCCGGCCGACCGCTGGGCCGTCGTCACCTCCGCCACCCGGCGCCTCGCCGAGGCCCGCCTCGCGGCCGTCGGCATCCTGCCCAGGACCCTGATAGCCGCCGACGACATCACGCGCGGCAAGCCCGACCCCGAGCCCTACCTGCTCGGCGCCCGCGCCCTCGGCGTCGACCCGGCCGCCTGCGTCGTCTTCGAGGACGCGCCCGCCGGCCTCCGCTCGGGCCGCGCCGCCGGCATGGCGACCGTGGCGTTGGCCACAACCCACCGGGCCGACGAGCTGGACGCCGACCTGGTCGTCGAGGATCTGTCGGCCTTGTCCGTACTGGTCACCGACGGGGGAGTGGAGATCTCCGTACGCGGCTGACGCACGGCGTCCGCGTCCACCGCCACAGCACCACCGTCCACTATGCGGACAGCGGTCTCCTGGTCGAACGTATACGTCTGCTTTACTACTCGCATGACCACGACGAGCGACCGCACTCCTGCGACCGAGGCGACCATGACGCCCGGTGCTCGTTGTACGGGTCGAATGCGCGCCTGCTAGAGGGCCCCCGCACCACCGAGCCTCGCGCCCCGAAGCGAGAGCCGGCTCCGGACCGCCGCAGGCGGCCGAGCCCCGGCCGCGCGCACATGTCTCCTGTCGGTTCCACCGCCACCGCGAGAACCGTGCCGCGTCCCGCGAACCGCATGCACCCGTGCCCGGGCCCACCCGCGCCCGCGCACTCGACAGTGACGGAAACCCACGTGATCACCACCTCCGGCCTGACAAAGGTCTACCGCTCACGCGGTCGTGAGGTCACCGCCCTCGACGGCGTCGATCTGCATGTCCGCGAAGGCGAGGTCTACGGCGTCATCGGCCAGTCCGGCGCCGGCAAGTCCTCGCTGATCCGCTGCGTCAACCTGCTGGAGCGTCCCACCTCCGGCACGGTCACCGTCGCCGGACAGGACCTCACCGCCCTGGCCGGCCGCGGGCCCCGCGCCGGCAAGGAGCTGCGGCGGGCGCGCAGCCGTATCGGCATGGTCTTCCAGCACTTCAACCTGCTCTCCACCCGGACCGTGCAGGACAACGTCGAGCTGCCGCTGGAGATCCTCGGCAAGTCGGGGAAGGAGCGCTCCGCCAAGGCGCTGGAACTGCTCGACCTGGTCGGTCTCGCCGACAAGGCGAAGTCCTACCCCGCCCAGCTCTCCGGCGGCCAGAAGCAGCGCGTCGGCATCGCCCGCGCCCTGGCCGGCGACCCCAAGGTGCTCCTCTCCGACGAGGCCACCAGCGCCCTCGACCCCGAGACCACCCGCTCCATCCTCCAGCTGCTGCGCGACCTCAACCGGCAGCTCGGCCTGACCGTGCTGCTCATCACGCACGAGATGGACGTCGTCAAGAGCATCTGCGACTCGGCCGCCCTGATGGAGTCGGGCCGCATCGTCGAGTCCGGCACCGTGAGCGAACTGCTCGCCACCCCGGACTCCGAGCTGGCCGCCGCGCTCTTCCCGGTGACCGGCGGGCGCACCGGCCAGGACCGCACCGTCGTCGACGTCACCTTCCACGGCGAGGCCGCCACCCGGCCGGTCATCTCCCAGCTCTCCCGCACCTACAACATCGACATATCGATCCTGGGCGCGGCCATCGACACCGTCGGCGGCCTCCAGGTCGGCCGGATGCGCATCGAACTGCCCGGCCGCTACGAGGACAACGTCGTGCCCGTCGGCTTCCTGCGCGAACAGGGCCTCCAGATCGACGTGGTGGACGGTGCCGAACTGATCGAGGAAGGCGCGCGATGACCTGGTCCGAGATGCAGCCCCTGCTGGAGCAGGCGTGTCTGGAGACGCTGGTCATGGTCGGCTGGTCGACCCTGATCGCGGTCGTCGCCGGCCTGCCGATCGGCGTCCTGCTGGTCCTCACCGACCGGGGCGGCCTGCTCCAGAGCACCCCGGTGAACAAGGTCCTCGGGCAGATCGTGAACATCGCCCGCTCGATGCCGTTCATCATCCTCATGGTCGCCCTGATGAGCTTCACCCGCTGGATCACCGGGACCACCATCGGCTCCACCGCCGCGATCGTGCCGCTGGCCATCGGCGGCATCCCGTTCTTCGCGCGGCTGGTCGAGACGGCCGTCCGCGAGGTCGACGGCGGGCTGGTCGAGGCCGTGCAGGCGATGGGCGGCAACACCTGGACCGTCGTCCGCAAGGTCCTGGTCCCCGAGGCCCTGCCCTCCCTGATCGCCTCCACCACGACCACGGTCATCGCCCTCATCGGCTACTCCGCCATGGCCGGCACCGTCGGCGGCGGCGGCCTCGGCGACCTCGCCGTCCGCTACGGCTACCAGCGCTTCGAGACCGGCCTGATGTGGATCACCGTGGCGGTCCTCGCCGTCGCCATCTCCGTCATCCAGTTCGCCGGCGACTACGCCGCCCGGGCCCTGCACCGGCGCGGCGCCCGCTCGGGCCCCGGCCCGAAGCTGAGGCTGCTGAAGGCGAAGGAGCCCGCGGCGGCCGACATCAGCAAGGTCGCCTGACCCGGGCGCCCGTCCCCGAGAACGCCCCTCACCCGGGGCGCCTCCACCCTGAAGGAAAGGCACTTTTCGTGCGTAACACCGCCAAGTTCACCACCGCCGTCCTCGCCGCCGGAGCCCTCACCCTCGGGCTCACCGCCTGCGGCTCGGGCGGCGACTCCGCCTCCGACACCTCCGGCCCGCTGGTCGTCGCCGCGACGCCCGTGCCGCACGCCGAGATCCTGAACTACGTCAAGGACAACCTGGCGAAGAAGGCCGGTCTCGACCTGGAGGTCAAGGAGTTCACCGACTACGTCACGCCGAACACGGCGACCGAGGACGGCTCGGTGGGCGCCAACTACTTCCAGACCGAGCCGTACCTGGAGGACTTCAACAAGAAGAACGGCACCCACCTGAAGTCCGTCGCCTCCGTCCACCTGGAGCCGCTCGGCCTGTACTCGAACAAGGCCGACGAGGCGAGCGACCTCAAGAACGGCGCCACCATCGCCGTCCCCAACGACACCGTCACCGAGGCCCGCGCCCTGAAGCTGCTGGCCGACAACGGGCTGCTCACCCTCAAGGACGGCGTCGGCACCTCGGCCACCACCGCCGACATCACCGAGAACCCCAAGAACCTCAAGTTCAAGGAGCTGGAGGCGGCCCAGACCCCGCGCTCCCTGAACGACGTGGACGCCGCCGTCATCAACGGCAACTACGCGCTGGAGGCCGACCTCAAGCCGTCCAAGGACGCGCTGATCCTGGAGTCGGCCGAGAACAACCCGAACGTCAACCTCCTGGTGGTCAAGGAGGGCAACGAGGACGACCCGCGCGTCAAGAAGCTCGCCGAGCTGCTCACCTCCGACGAGGTCAAGAAGTTCATCGACGAGAACTACGCCGGTTCCGTCATCGCCTCCTCCTGACCGTGCCGGTGACCGCACCACGGGGCCGGCTTCCCCGGTGGGGGAGCCGCCACGCCGCTTCAGGCGGCGGGGACGACCCCGTGGTGCGGTTCCGTGGCCGCATGCTGCATGCTGGGCAGTTCAGTGAGGCCCCTGACGGTGAGGCCCTGACGGTTTCGACGGTTCGAAGGTTACGGAGCGGCGCATGACGAGCAGCACCTTCCCCAACATCTCCATCAGCACGGAGCGGTTGGTGCTGCGTCCCCTCGACGAGGACGACGTCCCCGCCCTCGCCGCCATGATGAACGACGAACAGGTCGGCGCCTGGACCGACGTCCCGCAGCCCTTCACCGAGGAGGGCGCCCGCACCTGGATCACCGAGCACGCCCCCGCCGAACGCGCGGCCGGCCGCGGACTCGACCTCGCCGTCACCGAGTTCCTCACCCAGCGCCTGGTCGGCATCGTCCGGCTCACCAGGACCAACTGGCACGTGCGCTCCACCGAGCTGTCGTACATCATCGCCCCCTGGGCGCGCGGCGAGGGCTACGCCTCCGAGGCCGCGCTCGCCACCGCGCAGTGGCTCTTCGGCGACCAGAAACTCGAGCGCATAGAACTGCGCACCGCCGCCGACAACACCGCCTCCCAGCAGGTCGCCCAGAAGATCGGCTGCATCAGCGAGGGCGTCCTGCGCAACGCCTGCATAGCCCACGTCCGGGCCGCGGACGGCACCTGGACCGACGTACGCACCGACTTCATCGTGTGGAGCCTGCTGCCCGAGGACCTCGACGGCGCGGCCGGGCACCCGGACGACAGCGGCGGCTTCACCTCCTTCACCGACTGGAGCTGAACCGCTCCGTC
Organism: Streptomyces sp. SYSU D01066-1; assembly: GCF_054956795.1. Lineage (NCBI taxonomy): Bacteria > Bacillati > Actinomycetota > Actinomycetes > Kitasatosporales > Streptomycetaceae > Streptomyces > Streptomyces sp. SYSU D01066-1. Next base: position 230,583 of record NZ_JBUDHV010000003.1, read on the forward strand.
GACGGGTACGCTCACTGAGCCCCCTCAGGGGCCGCACCCCGGAACGACCTGCGAAAAACCTGGAGACTGACGACGATGGCCGACCGCGTCACGGTGATCGGCTGGGACGGCTCGCCGCTGACCGCCGCGGCACGCTCCGCCCTCGGCGCCGCCACCCTGGTGGCCGGCGCCGGACACCATCTGGCGCTGCCCGAAGTGCCCCCCGCCGCCGAGCGCGTCCGCCTCGGCAGCGTCGCCCTCGCCGCCCGCCGCATCGCCGCCCACCGCGGCACCGCGGTCGTGCTCGCCGACGGCGACCCCGGCTTCTTCGGCGTCGTCCGCACCCTGCGCGCTCCCGAGTACGGCCTGGAGGTCGAGGTCGTCCCCGCGGTCTCCTCCGTCGCCGCCGCCTTCGCCCGCGCCGGGATGCCCTGGGACGACGCCCAGGTGGTCGTCGCCCACCCCCGCACCCTGCGCCGCGCGGTCAACGTCTGCCGGGCCCACGCCAAGGTCGCCGTCCTCACCTCCCCGGGCGCCGGACCCGCCGAACTCGGCCTGCTCCTGGAGGGCGTGCACCGCACCTTCGTCATCTGCGAGGAACTCGGCACCACCCGGGAACGGGTCGCCGTCGTCACCTCCGACAAGGCGGCCGACCACACCTGGCGGGATCCCAACGTCGTCATCGTCATCGGCGGTCCGCCCGGCACGGCGGACGGCACGGGCTGGATCGCCGGACGCGACCCGGCCACCGGTCCGCGCGGCTGGTCCCTGCCCGCCGAGGCGTACGGCGGCGGACTCGGCGAGGGTGAGACGGACCTGCTCCGCGCCGCCCAGCTCGCCCGGCTCGGACCCCGGACCGGCGACCTCGTGTGGGACATCGGCTGCGGCAGCGGCGCCTTCGCCACCGAGGCCGCCCGCGGCGGCGCGGCGGTCATCGCCGTCGACCGCGACCTGGCCGCCTGCGCCCGCACCGACGCCACCGCCCGCCGCTTCGGGGTCCAGCTCCAGATCATCCAGGGCACCGCCCCGCACGTACTGGAGAACCTGCCCGAACCGGACGTCGTCCGCGTCGGCGGCGGGGGAGCGGCCGTGGTCTCCGCGGTCGCCGACCGCCGCCCGCAGCGCATCGTCGCCCACGCCGCCACCCGCGACGAGGCCGAACTCGTCGGCCGGGACCTCGCCGAGCACGGCTTCCGCGTGGAGTGCGCCCTGCTCCAGTCCGTCGGACTCGACACCCGCGCCTGGACGGAGACCGAGCGGAACGTCGCGTTCCTGCTCAGCGCGGAACTGCCGGGGCGCGAAACGCCTCGCTGAGGGGTGGTGACGTGGGCGGCGGGCGGGGCCGCCGGAGCGGGAGGAGCGCGCCCCGTGATCCGGTTGTCGTACCGCGCGCGGTAGGCTGGCCGATCGTTGTACCGCTCCCGGGCGCCCGGCGCTTCGCCGGTCGATGTCCGGAAAACCCGGCCGTTTCGGACGGGGGGTGTGGTACGGCGGAACCTGAGGGCGCGCAACGTGGCGCAGTCCACAGCGGCCCGTCCCGGCATCAAGCTGCCGTGGCGGGCGGACGACCGCGAGAATGCCACTCGGTGGCTTTGTCGCCTTTTCCGGCGGGTCGTTCGTGCCGCTGGGCACGCACGCTCGTTCTCACTACGGAGCGGTCGGTGCGCCGTTCCGGGTGAGCTGGCCGTAGGAGCACTAACCGATGGGCGAGGGGTACGCATGACCGACACCGGCCAGATCCCGGGCGAGGGGCTGCCGGAGAACGCAGGCATGGTGGAGCAGCCGGGCGTTGCCGCGCCCGGTGCGTACACCTACCTCTCCGAGACCACCGCCGAGGACGAGGACCTGTTGCTGCTGCCCGGTGCCCAGAGCGCCTGGGGCAACGAGGTCGCGCCGCCCGCGCCGGAGCCCGTCGTCGAGGCCGTCCACGAGCCGGAGCCGCACGAGACGTCCGGCCGGGACAGCGGCGCCTTCGACCTCGGCGCCGTCCGTTCGCCGGGTCCGGCCCCGGCCGCCCCGCGCCGGCCCCTGCACCTCGGCCCGCCGATCCCCGACGCCTCGGCGAGCCCGGTCCGTTCCCTCGCCGACCGCGGCCCGGCCGTCGCGCCGAGCCGGCCCGCCGGTCCCCCGGCCACCGGCCCCGAGTACCTCGACCCGCCGCGGGCGGCGGCGCCGTCGCGCCTCCGGGCGGACGCCGGGGCTCAGACCGCCGAAACGGTTGCCCCGGCAGCACATCCGGCGGGCCCGGCGGGTGTGGCCCAGGCCGTCGTGGCCCGGGTGGCGACCCCGGCGGACCGCCCCGCGGAGCAGCCGGAGGACGTCATGAGGGCCGGTACGGTCCCCGTCGGGGCAAACGCGCGTCAGAGCGCGGGCCAGGTGCCCGAGGCGGAGGGCGCGGAGGTTCCCGTGCCCGTGGCCGAGGCCGGCCCCACCGCGGCCACCGGCACCCCGGGCGCCCCGGCGCCGGGCGCCGCCGAGCCACAGCCCACCGGGCCTTCGGCGCCGGAGGCGCCCGGCCTGGCGGAGGGCGGGGACTCCGGCGTGCCCGGTTCCGCGGAGGCGTCGCAGGGGTCCGGTCCCGTCGGGGGCCAGGTCCCTGAGGCGGAGGAGGCCGCGGAGGGACAGCTGTCCGGGACACCTGACCCCGTGCCGGGGCAGACGCCCGAGGCACCCGGTTCCGTGGAGGGGCAGGTGCCCGTGGTTCCCGGTTCCGCGGAGGAGCAGGTACCGGTGATTCCCGGCCCGGTGGAGGTCGAGGGCTCCGGCGTGCCCGGTTCCGCGGAGACGCGGGCGCCGCAGGGTACGGAGGCGCCGGCGGCCCCCGAGGCCCGGACACCGGGTGAGCCGGAGGCGGACGGCACCGACGCGGACCAGGTCGCCGGGGCCGCCCCTGAGCCGGAGGCCGCCGCCCCCGAGGCCGCCCCCGCCCCCGAACCGGTACCAGAGGCTGTCCCCGAGGCCGCACCGGCCCCTGCCACCGACCCCGTCCCCGAGGCCGCCCTCACTCCCGCCCCCGAGGCCGCCCCCGTGCCGGCCCCTGCCGCCGAGGCCGGCCCCGCTCCCGCCCCCGAGGCCGCTCCCGCGCCGGCCCCTGCCGCCGAGCCCGCTCCCGAGGCGCCGCACACCCCCGAGGCCGTAGCGGCGGCCCCAGAGGAGACGGCCGCCGCCCCGTTGCCCGACACCCCCGCGCCCGACACCGCCGCGCCCCAGACCCCCGCGCCCCCGGTCGCGCCGCCCACCGGGGACGCCGCCGTGCCCGCGGCCGCCCCCGAGGCGCCGCTCGCTGCCGCCCCCGTCGCGCCGGAGGCGGTCCCCGTTCCCGCGGAACCCGTGGAGTCCGTCCCGGAGCAGCCGGCCGTCGCCGTCCCCCTCGCACCGGACGCGGTGGCGGACGCGCCCGCCCAGCCCGCTCCGCAGGAGCCCGTACAGCCGTGGCCGGCCCCGGAACAGGCCCCCACGACGGACACGGACGGCCTCACACCGCCGCCCGCTCCCGTCGAGCCCGCCCCGGCCGTCCAGGAGCAGCCCGCCCCGGATCCGCAGCAGCCGCCGCACGCCGCCCAGCCGGCCCCCGTCGCGTCCGACGCCCCCGTCGTCGCCGTCGCGGAACCCGTGCCGTCCGCGCCGCCCGCCCAGGCCCCGCAGCCCCCGGCTGTGTTCCCGGGCCCCCAGTTCGTCCAGGAGCAGCACGCGGTGGAGGGCTCCCCCGGGACCGCCCCGGAGCGGGAACCGGCGGCCACGGCCCCGCGGCCCGCCCAGGGACCCCAGTCGGCCGTGCCCGGCCCCGGGGCCGCCCCCGTCGCCCCGTGGCCCGCCGCGGAACCGGAGCGGGAAGCCGGCGGCCAGGTCCCGGCACCGACGCCGCAGCAGCCCGCCGCACCGGCCGCGGAGCCCGTCGCCACGGTGCCCGTCCCCCGCGAGGGCGACCCGGCACCGGCCGCGTCCGGCCCCGTACAGCACGCCGAGGACCTGGACACCCGGGCCGCCGGACCGGAAGACCAGGAAGACGCGCAGGCGGTGAGCACGGCCCCCGTGGCGGAAGCGGCACGACAGCCCGCCGGACCGGCCGCCCCCGCCTACGACGACGCCGAGCGCGCGGCCGTACTGAAGGTCATGCGCGAACGCCGGGACATCCGCAACGGCTTCCGCGGCGACCCCATCCCGCACGAGGTGCTGCTCCGCGTCCTGGAGGCGGCCCACACCGCCCCGTCCGTCGGCCACTCGCAGCCCTGGGACTTCGTCGTCATCCGCTCCGCCGAGACCCGGCGCACGATGCACGAACTGGCGATGCGCCAGCGCGAGGCGTACGCCAAGTCGCTCCCCAAGGGCCGGGCGAAGCAGTTCAAGGAGCTCAAGGTCGAGGCCATCCTCGACACCCCGGTCAACATCGTCGTCACCGCCGACTCCACCCGCGGCGGGCGCCACACCCTCGGCCGGCACACCCAGCCGCAGATGGCGCCGTACTCCTCCGCCCTCGCCGTGGAGAACTTCTGGCTCGCCGCCCGCGCCGAGGGACTCGGCGTCGGCTGGGTCAGCTTCTTCGACGAGCGCGAGATGGTCCGCGCCCTCGGCCTGCCCGAGCACCTCGACGTCGTCGCCTACCTGTGCGTCGGATACGTCGACGAGTTCCCGGACGAGCCCGAGCTGACGCAGGCCGGCTGGTCCAAGCGCCGCCCCCTGTCCTGGGTCGTGCACGAGGAGACGTACGGCCGTCGCGCCCTGCCCGGCGAGGAGCCGCACGACCTGCTCGCCGAGACCGTCGCCCAGATCCGCCCGCTGGACGCCAAGGCCCTCGGCGAGGCCTGGGAGCGGCAGAAGCGGATGACCAAGCCGGCCGGCGCGCTCGGCATGCTGGAGATCATCTCCGCGCAGCTGGCGGGCCTGTCCCGGCAGTGCCCGCCACCGATCCCGGAGCCCGCCGCCGTCGCGGTCTTCGCCGGCGACCACGGGGTGCACGCCCAGGGCGTCACCCCCTGGCCGCAGGAGGTCACCGCCCAGATGGTGGCCAACTTCCTCGGCGGGGGAGCGGTCTGCAACGCCTTCGCCACCCAGGTCGGCGCCGAGGTGTGCGTCGTGGACGTCGGCGTCGCCGCCGACCTGCCCGCCACCCCCGGGCTGCTGCCCCGCAAGATCCGGCCCGGCACGTCCGACATGACCACCGGCCCCGCGATGACCCGCGAGGAGGCCAAGCAGGCCATCGAGGTCGGCATCGAGACCGCCCGCGACCTGGTCGCCGCCGGCAACAAGGCGCTGCTCACCGGTGAGATGGGCATCGCCAACACCACCGCGTCCGCCGCGCTGATCTCCGTCTTCACCGGCGCCGACCCGGCCGAGGTCACCGGCCGCGGCACCGGCATCAACGACGAGACCCTGGCCCGCAAGACCGAGGTGGTCCGCCGCGCCCTGGAGGTCCACCAGCCCGACCCGGCCGATCCGATCGGCGTGCTCGCGTCGGTCGGCGGCTTCGAGCACGCGGCCATGGTCGGCCTGCTGCTCGGCGGCGCCTCGCTGCGTACGCCGGTCATCCTGGACGGCGTCAGCGCCGGTGCCGCGGCCCTGGTCGCCCGCGCCATCGCCCCCGAGGTGCTGGCCGCCTGCATCGCCGGTCACCGCAGCGCCGAGCCCGGCCACGTCGCCGCGCTCAACAAACTGGGCCTGCGCCCCCTGGTCGACCTCGACCTCCGCCTCGGCGAGGGCACCGGCGCGCTGCTGGCCCTGCCGATGGTGCAGAGCACGGCCCGGGCCATGCACGAGGTGGCGACGTTCGACTCGGCGGGCGTCACCGAGAAGTAGCCCGACGCACGGCCGGGGGGGGGGGGGGGGGCGGGCGCCCCCCCCCCCCCCCCGCCCGACTGCGTAAAATCCGCACGTCAGGGCAGCTCCAGAGCCGCAGCGCCCACCGCACGCACCCTCCTGCCAGGACCTCCGCCAGGGTCCGGGCCAGGGCCTTGCCAGGACGAGGAGCCGCACCCTCATGGCCGAACACCCCGCCTACCCCGTAGGACTCCGCCTGACCGGCCGCCGCGTGGTCGTCCTCGGCGGCGGCCAGGTCGCCCAGCGCCGCCTGCCGGCCCTCGTCGCGGCGGGCGCGGACGTCCTGCTCGTCTCCCCGGAGGCCACCCCGTCGGTCGAGGCGATGGCGGACACCGGCGAGATCACCTGGGCGCGGCGCCGGTACGCGGACGGTGACCTCGCCGACGCCTGGTACGCCCTGATCGCCACCAGCGACCCGGAGGCCAACGCCGCCGCCTCCGCCGAGGCCGAGCGGCACCGCGTCTGGTGCGTCCGCTCCGACGACGCCGACCGGGCCACCGCCTGGACCCCGGCGACCGGCCACAGCGAGGGCGTGACGGTCGCCGTCCTCACCACGGACGCCCGGGGCCGCGACCCCCGCCACACCGCCGCCGTCCGCGACGCGGTCGTCGAGGGGCTGCGCGACGGCACCCTGGTCGCCCCGCACCACCGCACCCGCACCCCGGGCGTCGCCCTGGTCGGCGGCGGTCCCGGTGACCCCGACCTGATCACGGTCCGGGGCCGCCGCCTGCTCGCCGAGGCCGACGTCGTCATCGCCGACCGCCTCGGCCCCCGCGACCTGCTCGCCGAACTGCCGCCGCACGTCGAGGTGATCGACGCGGCGAAGATCCCGTACGGCCGGTTCATGGCCCAGGAGGCGATCAACAACGCCCTGATCGACCACGCCAAGCAGGGCAAGGCCGTCGTCCGCCTCAAGGGCGGCGACCCCTACGTCTTCGGACGCGGCATGGAGGAGCTCCAGGCGCTCGCCGAGGCGGGCATCGCCTGCACCGTCGTCCCCGGCATCTCCAGTTCGATCTCGGTGCCGGGCGCGGCCGGCATCCCGGTCACCCACCGCGGCGTCGCCCACGAGTTCACCGTGGTCAGCGGTCACGTGGCCCCCGACGACGAGCGCTCGCTGGTCGACTGGCCGTCCCTGGCCAGGCTCACCGGCACCCTCGTCGTCCTCATGGGGGTCGACAAGATCGGGAAGATCGCCGAGACGCTGGTCGCGCACGGCAAGGCGCCCGACACCCCGGTCGCCCTCGTCCAGGAGGGCACCACCGCGGCCCAGCGCCGCGTCGACGCGACCCTGGCGACGGTCGCCGAGACGGTCGTCGCCCGCGAGGTCCGCCCGCCCGCGGTCATCGTCATCGGCCCGGTGGTGGGCGTGGGCCCGCACGAGAGGGCCTGACATGGCCGAACCGGTCCTGGTCACCGACCCCGACGACCCCCGTCTGCACGACTACACCGACCTGACCGACGTCGCCCTGCGCCGCCGCCGCGAACCCGCCGAGGGCCTGTTCATCGCCGAGGGCGAGAAGGTCGTCCGACGGGCCGCCGCCGCCGGTTACGAGATGCGGTCCATGCTCCTGTCGCAGAAGTGGACCGGCGTCATGCGCGACGTCATCGAGGAGGCCACCGCCCCGGTCTACGTGGTGACCCCGGCCGTCGCCGAACAGGTCACCGGCTACCACGTGCACCGCGGCGCCCTCGCCTCGATGGCCCGCAGACCGCTGCCCGCCCCCGCCGACCTGCTGCCCGGCGCCCGCCGCGTCGCCGTCTTCGAGGACATCGTCGACCACGCCAACGTGGGCGCCGCCTTCCGCAACGCCGCCGCCCTCGGCGTCGACGCGGTCCTGCTCACCCCGCGCTGCGCCGACCCGCTCTACCGCAGGTCCGTGAAGGTCTCGATGGGCAACGTCTTCCAGGTCCCGTGGACCCGCCTGGACTCCTGGCCGCACGATCTCGGCACCCTGCGGGCCGCCGGCTTCACCGTCGCCGCGCTCTGCCTGAGCGAGCGCGCGGTCACCCTCGACGAACTCGCCGCCCGCGACCACGACCGGCTCGCCCTGCTCTTCGGCACCGAGGGCGACGGCCTCACCCCCGGGGCGCTCGCCGCCGCCGACGAGCACGTCCGCATCCCGATGGACGCCGGCGTCGACTCCCTCAACGTGGCCGCCGCCTCGGCCGTGGCCTTCTACGCCACCAGACCGCGCCCGGCCTGATCCGGTACGTGCGTCTGCGCCTGCCGGGCCCGCGCCGCGCCGCCGTGCCGGTCGTCGCCGAGTCCGTGCGACGGCCCCTGGCAGCCCTGCGCCGCCGCGATGGCCAGTGCCACCAGCAGCGTCACCACGACGAACACGACCAGCCGCTGGCGCAGCAGCCGGGGATTGGCGGGCCGCAGCCCGGTCCCCGTGGTGCGCGGCCCGCTCCGTCCGGTCCCGCTGCGCGGCGCCGGACGGCTCTGGTCGCCCTTGCCGGGGCGGCTGCCGCGGGAGGCCGGCGTGGGCCGCGCGCCCGGCCGGGAACCCGTACCGCTCCGCGCGGACGTGCCCCCGCGCGACGGGCCGCCGTCCCGGGCGGAGCCGCCGCGTGACGGTGCCGCTCCCCGCCCCGGAGCGGAACCACGCGTCCCGCCCGTGCCCCGGGACCCGACCGTGTTCCGCGTCCCGCCCGCGCCCCGGGGCGCGGGCGTGCCCGCGGGGCCCGGCCCCTGGGGACGCCGCCGCTCGCGCTCCGGACAGGTGTCGGCGAGCCGGCCGGTGGGCCGGTCCACCTGGCGCGAGCGAGGAGCGGGCGGCCGTACGTCGGACAGGCCCTGGGCCTCGCGGGCGGCGATCTCCTTGAGCCGCAGCGACAGTTGCAGGGTGCTGGGCCGCTCCTCGGGGTCCTTCGCCAGGCACGCCCGCACCAGCGGGGCCAGCGCGTCCGGCACGCCGTGCAGCTGCGCCTCCTCGTGCACCACGCGGTACAGCATCACCTCCGAACTGCCGTGTCCGAAGGGCGAGTCGCCCGTCGAGGCGTACGCGAGGGTGGCACCGAGCGAGAAGACGTCCGTGGCCGGGGTGACCGCGGCGCCGCGCACCTGCTCGGGGGCGAGGAACCCGGGGGAGCCGACCGCCGTGCCGACGTGCGTGAGCGTGGAGGCCCCCGTCGCCCAGGCGATGCCGAAGTCGATGATCCGGGGGCCCTTGGGGGACAGCAGGATGTTGGAGGGCTTCAGGTCCCGGTGCACGACCCCCGCCTCGTGCACGGCGACCAGCCCTTCCGAGAGCGCGGCCCCCACGGCGGCGACGTCGGCCGCGCCGAGCGGCCCCTCGTCGGCGACCTTGTCGTGCAGCGAGGGACCGGGCACGTACTGCGTGGCGAACCACGGCCGGTCCGCGTCCAGGTCGGCGGCGACCAGCCGCGCGGTGCACCCGCCCCTGATCCGCCGGGCCGCCGAGACCTCGCGGGCGAACCGCGAACGGAACTCCTGGTCCTCCGCCAGATCCGGCCGGATGACCTTCAGCGCGACCCGCTGCCCCTTCTTGTCGGAGCCCAGGTAGACCACGCCCATTCCGCCCGCGCCGAGCCGCCTGTGAAGCCTGAACGAGCCGACGACGCGCGGGTCCTCGCGCCTCAGGCGCATCATCGCCATGTTCATCCCCGCTGCCCGGTCCCTGTGACGAGCCACAGCTTACGTTTCCACGGCCGCCCGCGCGCAGAGGCCGCGCCCTCTCGGGACGATCGATTGTCAGTGCCGGGTGGGAGAATGGAAGGGTGGTCAGGAAAGGGGCGAACCGGCCGGATTCGATGCCGCCCGGGGTCCCAACGGGCCGCAGGCGAAGGGGGATTGGGCCCATGAAGGGTGATCGTGTGGAGATAGTCGTGGACGCGGGCGACACGACACGGACCTACGAGGTGGTGGCGAGCCGGGCGGGGCGCCGGGTGGAGACGGCGGTGCGCCGAGGGGTGGTGGAGGTGAGCGAAGTCACGCGCAACGGCTCGGTGGTGCGCACGGCACGGTTCATGGCCAACCGAGTGCTGGCCCTGGTCGAACAGCCGGTGCCCCGGGAGGACGGCTCGGAGAAAGCGGGACAGACCGGGTGACGGGCCCCGCGTCCCCTCGGGGATGACCCCGAGACGTGGGCCGTCTTCTCCACCCACGGGAGTACGCCCCAGGCCGGGGCTCATCCTCCGGGAGGCCAGGCAATGGGTACGAGGGCATGACGCCCGCCGGGGCCCGGACGCCTAGATTTGAGGTCAAGCGGCGGGTGCAGCACTCGTCCCCCGAGGCCGACGCCCGCCGCTGCCGGACGACAACGGAAGAGGTCAGGAGAGGGACCATGGCCCAGACGGCACCGCGGACGCTGGTCCGCACGCTGGAGCGCGGGGCGTACGCCGCCCCGTTCCGCACCCGTCGCCAGGGCCGTCGCCATCCACTGGTGGCGACGCTCATGGCCCTTCCCCTGGCGGCCCTGCTCCTCCTCGTCTTCGACGGGTGGGAGACGGTGGCCACACAGGCGTCGTCCGTGGGTGTGATGCTGGGGCGCTGAGCGGCGACCCCAGGCCCGGAAGAGCGGTCCGGGCGGGGACATCCATCCATGAAACCCCGTGGGGACGGGGGTGCGGCGGACGGCACAGATGCCGGCGCGGCTGGGGAGCCGCGCCGGCATCGCCCTGCCCGCGAGTCCCGGGCCGGACCAGGGGGTCCCCTCCAGAAGGGGCACCGTCGGCCTCGCCGCCCCGGGGCGGACGGCCCGCGCCGGAGCCACCCCGTACGCTCACCCTCGTGACGACGGCCCCCCTGCTCCCCGCCCTGACCGCCCGTGTCCGGGCCGCGGCCCATGCCCGCACCCCGGCCTGCCGCTCCTGCGCCGCCGCCACGCTGGCCGACCGGCCGGACGGGACCGTCGTCCGGCACGGGGACGTCGTCGCCAAGGCACACGCCCCGGACACCGATCCCGGAGCACTGGCCCACCGCCTCGCCCTCGCCGCCCGCCTCCCCGGCATCCTCCTGCCCCCGCTCGCCCCGGCCCCCGCCGGCCTGTACGGGCGGCTGGTGACCTGCTGGCCGTACGGCACCCCGGTGGACCCGGAGGACCCCGACGCGGCCCCCTGGGAGGCGGCCGGCGCGCTCCTCGCCCGCCTCCACCGGACCCCCGCCCCCGCCGCCCTCCCCCCGGCGCGCGGCCCGGCCAGGGCCGCCGCCGCCCTGGCCCGGCTGCGGGAGACCGCGCCCCACCACCCCGGCACCGCCCCCGTCCTGCGGGCCTGGACCGCGCTGCCCGCCTGGGCGCGCGGCGCGGCCCCGATGCCGGACACCGGCACGCCGTGCCACGGGGACTTCCACCTCGGCCAGCTCGTCCGGCACCCCGGACCCGACGGCCCGTGGCTGCTGATAGACGTCGACGACCTCGGCCGGGGCGTGCCGTCCTGGGACCTGGCCCGTCCGGCCGCCTGGTACGCGTGCGGACTGCTGACGTCCGACGAGTGGACCCGCTTCCTGGCCGCCTACCGCGCCGCCGGCGGCCCGGCCGTCCCACCGCGCGGCGACCCCTGGCCGGCCCTGGACGTCCCGGCCCGCGCCCTCACCGCCCAGACCGCCGCCCGCGCCCTGGCCAAGGCGGCCCTGGCGAACCGGCCGCTGGACGACGTGGAGCGGGCCCTGGTCGACGCCTGCGCGCGCATGGCCGGCGTCCCCGCGAGTTGAGGGGCGGCCACGCCGAGTAGGGTGCAACCGACCGCAGCCGGACAGAGTCTGTCCTGGCGGAACACGGAGCAGGACCTACCGGCGAGGAGTTGAGCCGACCATGCAGTGTCCGAAGTGCCACGCACCGATGCACACCTACAACCGCAACGGCGTCCAGATCGAGCAGTGCAGCGGCTGCCGCGGGATCTTCCTCGACTACGGCGAGCTGGAGTCGCTGACCCGCCTGGAGGCCCAGTGGTCCCAGCCGGCCCCGCCGCCCCCGGCCTACCCCACCGCTCCGGCCCCCGCCTGGGGCGCCCCGCACGGCGGCCACGGCCACCACCACGGCCACCACCGCAACAAGGGCTTCGGCCACATGCTGTTCTCCAGCTGACGGCCGGCGGACGACGAAGCCCCCGGCCGTACGAGACGGCCGGGGGCTCCGGGGCTGTGGACGATACTGGGATTGAACCAGTGACCTCTTCCGTGTCAGGGAAGCGCTCTCCCGCTGAGCTAATCGTCCGGGAGTACTGCGAGTACTGCGTGCGCGATACTGGGATTGAACCAGTGACCTCTTCCGTGTCAGGGAAGCGCTCTCCCGCTGAGCTAATCGCGCGGGGATCCTCGCGGATCAAGGTCCTCACGGACCAGTGGACGATACTGGGATTGAACCAGTGACCTCTTCCGTGTCAGGGAAGCGCTCTCCCGCTGAGCTAATCGTCCTTGGAGGTGGAGACGGGATTTGAACCCGTGTAGACGGCTTTGCAGGCCGTTGCCTCGCCTCTCGGCCACTCCACCAGGAGTACAGGAGATCTTGTGGAACCCCTGTTCCCGCGAGCGGACGACGAGGCTCGAACTCGCGACCTCAACCTTGGCAAGGTTGCGCTCTACCAACTGAGCTACGTCCGCCTGTCGTTTCGGTCCGCTTGCGCGTCCCGGCGACGTGATGAACTCTAGCGGATTCCGGAGCCAGCACAAAAACGCGTTTGCGCAGCGTGCTGCGCCGCCCTCGCTCGCGCGCCTGGTCAGGGCGGGCGGAAGGACACGTTCGGGTCACCTCGTGGTCACTCCGCCTAGACTCGGTCAGGTGTCCGGCCTTCCGCCCCTGGCCCGGTTCGGCGACCGGATCGCCACCGGTCTCCTCGACGTCACGACCGATCCCGCGGCCCTCGGGTCCAGCGGGTTCTGGGCCGTCTGCGCGGAGTTCGAGGGCCGTCTGACCTGCGCCCGTTTCGCGGAGGTCCGCGAGGCGCCGGTGCCCGCGCCCCGGCCGGGACGGTGGCGCGGCCCGGCCGTCGGCGACTGGGCGTCCTCGCTGGATCACCACGCGTACACGAGCGCCGTACGGCGTATTCGCGCGCACATCGCGGCCGGCGAGGTCTACCAGGCCAACCTCTGCCGCGTCCTGTCCGCGCCCGTCCCGCCCGACGCCGACGTGGACGCCCTCACCGCGCTGCTGGCCCGCGGCAACCCGGCGCCGTACGCGGGGACCCTCCGGCTGCCCGACCACGGGGTGGAGGTGGCCACCGCCTCCCCCGAACTGTTCCTGCGCCGCGCGGGACGGACCGTGGAGTCGGGCCCGATCAAGGGCACCGGCCGCACCGAGGCGGACCTGCTGGACAAGGACCACGCCGAGAACGTGATGATCGTGGACCTGGTCCGCAACGACCTGGGGCGGGTCTGCGCGACCGGCAGCGTCACCGTGCCCGGCCTGTGCGCGGTGGAGAAGCACCCGGGGCTGGTGCACCTCGTGTCGACGGTGCGGGGCGAACTGCGGTCCGGCGCCGGCTGGCCGGAGCTGCTCGCCGCCACGTTCCCGCCCGGCTCGGTCACCGGCGCGCCCAAGGCGAGCGCCCTCGGGATCATCGGGGCGCTGGAGACCGCGCCCCGGGGCCCGTACTGCGGGGGCGTCGGCTGGGTCGACGCCGACCGGGGCGCCGGCGAGCTGGCCGTCGGCATCCGCACCTTCTGGACCGACCGGGCCGAGGGCCTGCTGAAGTTCGGCACCGGAGCCGGTATCACCTGGGGCTCGGACCCGGAGCGGGAGTGGCGGGAGACCGAACTGAAGGCGTCCCGGCTGCTCGCGGTAGCGTCGGGGAGGTACGAGACGACCGGGGAGGGACCGGGAACGTGAAGATCTGGCTGGACGGCGGGCTGCGGGACGCGGAGGCCGCCCGGGTCTCCGCCTTCGACCACGGACTGACCGTGGGCGACGGCGTCTTCGAGACCGTCAAGGCGGTGGACGGGCGCCCCTTCGCGCTGACCCGGCACCTGGACCGGCTGGCCCGCTCGGCACGGGGCCTGGGCCTGCCGGAGCCCGACCTCGACGAGGTGCGCCGTGCCTGCGCCGCCGTACTGGAGGCCGACCCGGTGCCGCTCGGCCGGCTGCGGATCACCTGCACCGGGGGACAGGGCCCGCTCGGCTCCGACCGCGGCGAGCACGCCCCCACCCTGCTGGTCGCCCTCGGTGCCACCGCCCGCCGCCCCGACTCCACGTCAGTGATCACCGTCCCCTGGACCCGCAACGAGCGCGGCGCGCTCACCGGCCTGAAGACCACCTCGTACGCCGAGAACGTCGTCGCCCTCGCCCGCGCCCGCGAACGAGGCGCCTCCGAGGCGCTGTTCGGCAACACGGTGGGGCGGCTGTGCGAGGGCACCGGGTCCAACGTCTTCGTCGTCCTCGACGGCGAGATCCACACCCCGCCGGTCGCCTCCGGCTGTCTCGCGGGCATCACCCGCGCCCTGACCGTCGAGTGGACCGGCGCGGTGGAGTCGGACCTTCCGCTGGACGTCCTGGAACACGCCGACGAGGTCTTCCTGACCTCCACGCTGCGCGACGTCCAGGCCGTGCACCGGGTCGACGGCCGGGAACTGCCGGGCGCACCGGGGCCGGTGACGGCCAAGGCGATGCGGATCTTCGCCGAACGGTCCGGCGCCGACCTCGACCCCTGACCGGCACGGGCCGAGCGTCAAAACGGCTGCTCCCGGGCGGTCGCGCGGGGTAGAACACCCCTGATGACCACCACCCTGCGGCCGACCGAGCCGCTTCAGCTCGCCGCCGACGGAACGCGTTCACGCCACTACCGGGTGTGCGTGAACAGCCGTCCCGTCGGCGCCCTCCACCTCGGCACCTCTCCCGCCTTCGGCGACGCGGTCGCCGTCATCCACGACCTGCGCGTCGACGAGGGCGACCGGCGGCGCGGCCGGGCCACGGTGGCCGCCCTCGCGGCCGAGGAGGTGGCGCGCGGCTGGGGCTGCGGACAGCTCACCGTCACCGTCCCCGCGGACGCCGGGGCGGCGCTGCGGCTCGTCGAGTCGCTCGGCTACCTGCCGCGCAACCGCGGCATGGAGAAGCGGCTCGGCGACACCCCGCCCGCCCTGCCCGGGGGCAGCCGTGCGAGGCCGATGACCCGGGCGGAGTTCGACGCCTGGTGGGCCCACGAGTCGGAGCAGTACGCGCGTGCCTGGATCGAACGGGGCATACCCGAGGACCTGGCGCACGCCAGGTCCCGGCGCGACCACGAGACACTGCTGCCGCGGGGGCCCGAGACCGAGGACATGCTGTTCAGCGTGGTGGAGCACGAGGGCGAGCGGGTCGGCACGCTGTGGCTGGCGCTGCGCCCGGAGTCGGCGTACGTCTACGACGTCGAGGCCGACGCCGCGCACCGGGGCCGGGGGCACGGCCGGGCGCTGATGCTCCTCGCGGAGAGGCAGACGATCACCGCCGGACGCCGGCTGCTCGGCCTCAACGTGTTCGCCGGCAACACCCCGGCCGAACGGCTCTACGAGTCGCTCGGCTACGAGACGACCCGGCACACCTTCTACAAGCCGCTGCTGTAGGCGCGGGCGGGGGCCGGGGTCAGCCCCGGTCCCCGCCCAGCAGCCGGTCCGCGATCTCCTCGACGCGGGCGCGGAGCCCCTCCTGGCTCCTGCCGCCGTCGAGCCGCTCGCCGTCGATGACGTACGTCGGGGTCCCGGTCACGCCGATCGCCTTGCCCTCGGCCTGGTCGGCGTCGACGACCAGGATGTGCCGGCCGTCGATCAGGGCGGTGTCGAACTCCTCGGCGTCCAGACCGAGTTCCCGGGCCACGTCGACCAGGAGGGCCTCTCCCCGGCGGTCCAGCTCCGCCGGCCGGCCGAGCACCGCTTCGACGTACGCCCAGCCCTGCCCCTGCACGGCGGCCTCCTCGGCGGCCTGCGCGGCGGCGAAGGAGTGCTTGTGCTTCTCCAGCGGGAAGTGCCGAAGCCGCAGCTCCAGGCGGTCCCCGTAGCGGGCGCGCAGGGCGCGCAGGTCGTCCAGGGCGGTACGGCAGTCCGGGCACTGCAGCTCGCACCAGACGTCGAGGACGGGCGTGGCGGAGCCGGCGGGGGAGGAGTCACTCATGCGACCAGTGTCCCAGCTCCCGCTCCCGACCTCCCCGTCCGCCCGTGCCGACCGGCACCCGGCCCTGGCACCTGAGGAGGAGACGCCCCCGAGACGACCCGGAGATGTCCCTGATGCCGGGCCCGGGCATGGCCGCACGGGGCGGGGACGGTGCAGGATGGAAGGGACGAAAGCGCCTGCCCGACGGCGCCCGAGCCCTGGAGGACCGGATGATTGCCGAGACCGTCTGTTCCGCCGTGTCCGCGGCCGGCCTGGGCATCGCGGCGATCACCGCGTACCGCAGGCGCTTCCTGGCGGCCGTCCGCATCGCCGCCTACGCGCTGATACCGGTCGGCCTGGTGATGACCGGCGTCGTCGAGTGGATCTCCGACACCGCCTTCAGCCCGATGGCCTGGGCGGGCTTCGCCGTGCTGGGGGTGGCGTGGCTGCTGTTCATGGTCACGCGCGTCGTGGAGCGCCGCCGCGGCGGCACCCGTCCCACCCGCGGAGAGCGCAGGGAGGCCGCCCGGGCGGCGGCCCGGCGGGACGCCGTGGCTCCGGGGGCCTCGGCGCCCTCACCGGGCACCGGCTCCGCCCCGCGTCCGGTGGCGGCCCGTCCGGCGGTGGCCCGCCCCGCGGACAAGCCCCGCTCGGAGGACGACTTCAGCGACATCGAGGCCATCCTGAAGAAGCACGGCATCTGAGACCCGCCCGGCCACGGCCCCCTCTCGCCGAAACGACACACTGAGCTGGCGAAACGTCCGGAAACGATCACAACTCGAACCGAAGATCATGGATTCCGGCGAACACAGGTGCCTCGCGGGCGTGTTGATCGCGTCGGGGCGTGAACTGCGCCATCATCGCCCGCGAGATGCTGGACACGACACAGCTGGACACCACAGAGAGCGACACCGCCTCCCGGCCGCAAGAGCCACGCGGATGCCTCTTCGCCCTTTCCCAGCCACCGCTGATGATCTTCCTTGCGGTGATCGGGTTCCTGCTGCTCATGGCTTCGCTGCACGACCTGCTGTTGCTATGAGCCGTACCCGCGTTCCCCGGCGCCACCCGCCGGGGGCGCGTCGGGACCGTGTCCTGAGCGATTCCCCGGGCCGCCTCAGCCCGCCGCTTCCTTGCGCCGCGCCCGGTAGGCGGCCACGTGCAGCCGGTTGCCGCAGGTCCGGCTGTCGCAGTACCGCCGTGAGCGGTTGCGCGACAGGTCGACGAAGGCGCGTCGGCAGTCGGGCGCCTCGCAGCGCCGCAGCCGCTCCCGCTCCCCGGCGACCACGAAGAAGGCCAGGGCCATCCCGCAGTCGGCCGCCAGGTGATCGGCGACGGAGGCGCCGGGGGCGAAGTAGTGGACGTGCCAGTCGTAGCCGTCGTGGTCGGTGAGCCGGGGGGTGGTGCCCGCGGCGGCGACCAGCTCGTTGATCAGGTGGGCGGTGGCGCGGGTGTCGGAGGCCGCGAAGGCGGAGGCGAACCGGCCGCGCACCGTGCGCACCGCCGAGAGGTCGGACTCCGAGAGCACGCCGACGTCGCTGACCTCGTGGTTGCGGACGAATTCCGTGAGGGCGGCGACATCCGGCAGCCCGTCCGGCGACGACTCGTCCTTTGGTGCGGTGTTCACCAGATCCACCACGGTGTCGAGCGCGCACCGGGTGTCGTGGGTGATCAGCACGTTTCGCTCCCTGGCCTGGGGACGGGCGGGCGCCCGCGGATGCTGGCCGATGGTAGTGGCATCCGCGGCCGGCCGTACGGCCGCGAGGGCGCCTCGCCCGCCCGTGGCCGCCGCCGTCCTCCGTCCCCGTACGACGGCGGCGGCCACGGGCGCGGCTCACCGGGAGCGGCGCACGCCGGCGCCGCCCCGCGGCGGACCGCGGCGGCGACGCCGGTGTGTGTGCCGTATGCGGTTGTCCCGGCCCGGTCCGTCACCCCGAGTCGACGGCGCCGGGCGGTTCGGGGTCTCGCCCTAGCTCTCCGCCAGGATGTGCGAGAGTTCCTGATCGAGGTCGAAGTGCCGGTGTTCCGTGCCGGGCGGCACGGCGGCGTCTGTGCGCTTCAGGAAGGACTCCAGAGCCCGCGCCGGGGCCTCGAGCAGTGCCTCGCCCTCCGGAGAGCTCAGGGCGATGCACACGACGCCCTGACCGTGACTGCGCGACGGCCAGACGCGGACGTCACCGGTGCCCGTGGGGCGGTGCAGCCCCTCGGCGAGGAGATCACGGGCGAACACCCACTCGACGGTCTCCTCGGCTCCGGTGTGGAAGGTGGCGTGCACGGCGTAGGGATCGGCCGTGTCGTACCGCAGGCCTGCGGGGACAGGCAGGGAGGACTCGCTCGACACAACGAGGCGCAGGTGCAGCTCGCAGCTGACCGTGGTGTTCATAAGCGCCAGGGCCTTTCGCTCAGTGTGCGCTCGGGGATTCGCACGTCGGCGAAATCGACATGCCACCTACGGTGCCGTTGTAAACCCCTCTGAGTGTTTTGCGTGGCTTTACGTACCCCTTCCGGCCCAGGAATCGCGGACGGGGTGCGTCCATTCCGGTGGCTCGTTTCGCTCCGGTAGGGTTTGGCCGCATGAACACGGGGCATGGCGAGTCGGTCGAGGTGGCCGTGATGGCGGACGGGGCGAAGGCGGACGGGGCGGGGGACGGGCGGGGACTCGGCTCGCGGGCGCCTGGATTCGTCAAGGACCGCCGCATGCTGCACTTGAGCTGGCAGGTCGGGGTCTTCGTGGTCGGTCTGGCGGTCGTGGTGGCCGGCGTCGTCATGCTGCCGCTGCCCGGACCCGGCTGGGTGGTGATCTTCGGGGGCATGGCGATCTGGGCCACCGAGTTCGTCTGGGCCCAGCTGGTGCTGCGCTGGACCAAGCGGAAGGTGACCGAGGCGACGCAGCGGGCGCTCGACCCCAGGGTGCGGCGGCGCAACATCATCCTCACGGTGACCGGCCTGGTGATCATCGGCGCGGTCGCCGGGTTCTACCTGTGGAAGTTCGGCCTGGTGATGCCGTGGGAGATCGAGGACCAGTGAGCCGATCCGGGCGGGGCCCCGGGTGCGCCCGGGGTCCCCTCGCGAGCGGGTGGCCGGTCACGGGCGCCCCTGACATGCGGTAATGTTCTTCCCGCACCCGGGCGATTAGCTCAGTGGGAGAGCGCTTCGTTCACACCGAAGAGGTCACTGGTTCGAACCCAGTATCGCCCACCGGGATCACCAGGCGGCCCGGCGGCCGACGGGGGGCCGGGCCCCCCCGGCGGGGGGGCCGCCGGG
>NZ_JBUDHV010000003.1:249665-305139 GCF_054956795.1 Streptomyces sp. SYSU D01066-1
GCGCGCCCCGGGTGCCCACCCCCTTCCCCCCCCCGGGCCCCCCCGGCGGCCCGGCCACCGCTGGGGGCCCGGGCCCGCCTCGTCGTTGTGGCCGCCGGGCGACGGCTCGGCCGGCCTTCATCCAACCGTGACCTTCCCGCGCGGCCGGCCGGCCCGGCCCGGTGCTGTTCGGTCCGTCGACCGCGCCACGCGGACCTGGGTTTTCCCGGCCGGCGCGGGCCGGCGCGGCGGTGGCCGCCGTGCGGCGGCCCGGCCCTTGCCGGACATCAATTCCTGTCCGAATCATTGACGCGCCCCTGGGCCCTCCGTACCTTGTGGCAGCAAGCGCTTACTTGAAACGATTCATGGGGCGAACGCAGCGTCGCGGGGAGGCTCATATGCAGCAGGGCGGAAATGCCGAGGGGCGGATCGGAAGGCGGACGGTCCTCAAGGCGACGGGGGCCTCGCTGGCCGCCGTCGGGCTCGGTGCGACGGCCACCGCGTGCGGTGGCGGCAGCGGTCCGGGGGACGGTACGGTGACGATCCGTTACGCCTGGTGGGGTGGCGAACCGCGGGCCATCGCCATCAAGAAGACGATCGCCCTCTTCGAGAAGAAGTACCCGAAGATCAAGGTCAAGCCGGAATTCACGGACTACGAGGCGTTCTGGGAGAAGTTCCAGACGCAGGCCTCCGGCGGAAATCCGCCGGACGTTTTCCAGAATTCCGTCACCTTCCTGCGCAAGTACGACAAGCGCGGTGTCCTGATGGACCTCAAGACCCAGGCCGACGCGGGAAATCTCAGCCTGGAGAACTTCCGCAACAACGTCCTGACCGTCGGTCAGGTCGACGGCAAGCAGGTCGGCGTACCCGCCGGCGCCAACACCATGGCCCTCGTCATCGACCTCAAGGCGTTCGAGAAGGCGGGCCTGGAGCCGAAGCCGGGCTGGACCTGGGGCGAGTACTTCGACGCGCTCCAGACCATCCAGGACAAGCTGAAGATCGCCGGCGACACCGGCTACTTCAGCGTCATGTACCTCTACGACCTGTATCTGCGTCAGAACGGCAAGGCCTTCTACACCGAGACCGGTCTCGGCTTCACCGAGGACGACCTGACGCAGTGGTGGGAGGACGGCTACAAGCGCGTACGGTCCGGGCTGGTCGCCGACCCGAAGAAGATCGAGCAGGTCAAGCCCAAGTCGGGCCTGTCGGCGGGGCTCGCCGCGGGCGAGTTCACCTGGGACAACTTCTCCATCCGCTACGAGGGCGAGGGCGAGTCGGACTACGGGCTCGCGCCGATCCCGACCACGAACGGCAAGGACACCGGCCAGTACCTCGGTTCGCTGATGCTGAGCGCCTTCAGCGGCACCGAGCACCCCAAGGAAGTCGCCCAGTTCATCGACTTCATGGTCCACGACCCCGAGGTCGGCAAGATCATGGGCTACGACCGGGGCATCCTCGCCACCAGCGAGCAGTACGAGGCGTTCACCCCCACCGACGACAACAACAAGGGCGTCAAGGCGTACGAGGAGGAGGTCGCCGCCGCCGGGCTGCTCGGGAAGATCACCCCGCACCCGTCCGGTTCCGACGTCATCGAGGCGGCGTTCCTGCGCATCGGCGGTGAGGTCGCCCAGGGCAAGGCCAAGCCGGCCGACGCCGCCAAGACGCTGTTCAACGAGGCCAAGGCCGCTTTCGCGGGCTGAGGGGACGTACGACCATGACGCTCGTCAAGGAAGCGCCCGCGCCCCCGGCCGGGGGGAGGCGGTCCGCCGCCCCCGCGGCCGGGCGGCGCGGGCGGCGCCGCGAGAACCTCGCCGGCTACCTCTTCATGTCGCCGTGGCTCGCCGGGTTCGCGCTGCTCACGGCGGGACCGATGATCGCTTCGCTGTACTACGCGTTCACCAGCTACAACCTGTTCACGCCGCCGCAGTGGGTGGGGCTGGACAACTTCACCACGATGTTCCAGGACCCGCGCTGGCAGAAGTCGGTCGGGGTCACCCTGAAGTACGTCGTCGTGGCCACTCCCCTGAAACTGCTCCTCGCGCTCGGCGTCGCGATGCTGCTCGCGCAGAAGCGGCGCGGGCAGGGCCTGTACCGGGCCGCGTTCTACCTGCCCTCGCTCATCGGCGCGAGCGTCTCGGTGGGCTTCGTGTGGCGGGCGCTGTTCTCGGACGACGCGATCGTGGACCGCGGCCAGAAGGTCTTCGGCCTGGACGTGGGCGGCTGGATCGGCAACCCGGACTACGTCCTCTACGCCCTGGTGGCGCTGAGCATCTGGCAGTTCGGCGCACCGATGGTCATCTTCCTGGCCGGCCTCAAGCAGGTCCCGCGGGAGCTGTACGAGGCGGCCGAGGTGGACGGAGCGGGGCCCCTCCGCAGGTTCTGGAACATCACGCTGCCGATGATCTCCCCGGTGCTGTTCTTCAACGTGCTGCTGGAGTCCATCCACGCGTTCCAGGTGTTCGGCTCCGCCTACGTCGTCTCCGACACCCGGTGCGGGCCGGCCGACGCCACCCTCGTCTACACCTGCTACCTCTACCAGAAGGGCTTCAAGGAGGCCCAGATGGGCTTCGCCTCCGCGATGGCCTGGACGCTGGTGGTCGCGGTGGCGCTGGTGACGGCGGTGCTGTTCTGGTCGCAGAAGAAGTGGGTGCACTACGAGGAGGCCGCCAAGTGACCACCGCCACCAGCCCCGCCGCACGCACCGCGGACGACCGGCGGCGCACCGGGTCGATCGCCTGGCACGTGGGCGCGCTCGTCGTCCTCGCGGTCGTCCTGTACCCCGTGATCTGGGTCGTCGGCGCGGCGTTCAAGCCGAGCAAGGACATCATCGCCAGTCTCGACCTGCTGCCCGCCAAGCCGGTCTGGGCCAACTTCTCCGGACTCGCCGACGGCATCTCCGGCATCTCCGTCAGCACCTTCTTCGTCAACTCGCTGACATACGCGGTGCTCGCCGTGGTCGGCGTGGTGCTGTCCAGCTCGCTGACGGCCTACGCCTTCGCCAAGATCCGGTTCGCCGGGCGGAACCTGCTGTTCACCCTGATGATCGGCACGCTGCTGCTGCCGTACCACGTGCTGCTCATCCCGCAGTACGTGCTGTTCCGCAAGCTCGAACTCGTCGACACCCTCGTGCCGCTGGTGGTCGGCAAGTTCCTGGCCGTGGAGGCGTTCTTCGTCTTCCTGATGGTGCAGTTCATGCGCGGGCTGCCGCGCGAGCTGGACGAGGCAGCCAAGCTCGACGGCTGCGGGCACCTGCGGACCTACTGGTCCATCGTGCTGCCGCTGTGCCGCCCCGCCCTCATCACCAGCGCCATCTTCACCTTCATCAACACCTGGAACGACTTCATGGGGCCGTTGATCTACCTCAACACCCCTTCCAAGTACACCGTCTCGCTCGGGCTGATGATGTTCCGCGACCAGGAGGGCATCTCCAACTACGGCAGCATGATCGCGATGTCGCTGGTGGCGCTGATCCCGGTCGTCGCCTTCTTCATGGCCTTCCAGCGCTATCTCATCGACGGCATGGCGACCTCGGGACTGAAGTGAGGCGGCCGGTATGGCTGGGACACGCGTGAAGGCGCGCAAGGAGCCGGTGTTCGGCGGCGAACGCTTCGCCGTCCTCGCCGAGTGCATGCTCACCGGGGTGTGGATCGCTGTCGCCTGCCTCGGCGTCGTCACCTGCCCCGCGGCCTTCGCCGCCGGCGCCCGGCACCTGCGCCGCCGGGCCGCCCACGAGGGCGGCGGGGGACGGGAGTTCGCCGCCGACTTCCGGGCGGCCGTGCGCCGCGGGTGGGCCGTCGGGCTCGCCGGGTGGGCGGCGGCGGGCGCGGTCTGGGTGGACGTCCAGGCCGCGCGGGCCGGGCTGCCCGGCGGCCCGTTCGCCGGGGCGGTCGGCCTGCTCGCGCTGCTCGCCCTGGTGGTCGCGGGGCTGCGCGCGGCGGCGGTGTGGACGCCCGGCGCGTCCTGGCGCGCGCTGCTCGCCGCCGCCGGCCGCCGGACCCTGCGCGACCCCGCCGGCTCCCTGCTGATCGTCTGCGGACTGGCGGTCGTCGCCGGTTCCGCGCTCTTCGTCGCGCCGCTGGCGGTCCCGGTCCTCGGGGCCGTCGCGGCGGCGGCCGTCGCGGTGGAGAACCGGTACGGCCGTGGCTGAACCTCCCCCAGGGGAGCGGCGCCCCGCGCGCCGCGCCTCCGTCTGTCATGCCCTTGACATACCCCTCGCACCCGCAAGGAAGGAAGAGCCGTGTCTCCCATCCCCCGCAGATCCCTCCTGAAGGCCGCCGCCGTCGCCGGAGCCGCCGCCCAGTTCAGCTGGGCCCTGGGCACCCGCGAGGCCCAGGCCGCGCCCGCCGCCGACACCGCCGACGACGCCCCCGTCACCCTCGACTGGCTGGAGGACGGCGGCCTGGGCGCCGCCCCCGGCTCCACTGTCGGCGTTCCCTGGCCCAGGGGCACCCACCAGCCGGACCAGACCTTCGCCCTCACCGACGCCGACGGCAAGGCCGTACCCACCCAGTCCTGGCCGCTCGCGTACTGGCCGGACGGCTCCCTGAAGTGGACGGCGCACGCGGTCGGTTCGGGCTCCGGCAAACTCACCCTCACCACCGGCACCCCGGCCGCCCCCGACAAGAAGGTCACCGTCACCCGGCGCGGCGGGGGAATCGACATATCGACCGGCGTCATCACCGCGCGGATCGGCACCGACGGCTCCGCCCTCGTCAAGTCCGTCACCCGGGGCGCCACCGAGATCGCCAGGAACGGCCGCCTCGTCCTGCTGCGCCAGCCCGAGATCGAGGACGGCGACCAGGGCACGGTCAAGTACGAGCGCTTCGACGGCGCGATCTCGGAGGTGGAGGTCGAGCAGGAGGGCCCGGTCCGCGCCGTCGTCCGCATCGACGGCAAGCACCGCAAGGGCGGCCGCAGCTGGCTCCCCTTCTCCCTCCGCCTCTACTTCTACGCGGGCGCCGACTCCTTCCGCATGGTGCACACCATCACCTTCGACGGCACCCAGGAACCCGGCAAGGCGTCCGGCGACTTCATCCGGGGCCTCGGCGTCCGCTTCACCGTGCCGATGCGCGACGCCGCCTACGACCGCCACATCCGCATCGGCGGCGAGGGCACCGGCCTGCTGCGCGAGGCCGTCAAGGGCATCACCGGACTGCGCCGCGACCCGGGCGCCGCCGTCCAGGCCGCGCAGTACGCGGGGGAGAAGCTGCCCGACCCCGCCACCTGGGACCAGCGGGTCACCACCCGCCTCCAGTACATCTCCGAGTGGGGCGACTACACCCTCTCCCAGCTCTCCGCCGACGGCTTCACCCTGCGCAAGCGCACCACGAAGGGCCACGGCTGGATCGGCGCCGGCGGCGGACGCCGCGCCTC
This sequence comes from Streptomyces sp. SYSU D01066-1, assembly GCF_054956795.1. NCBI lineage: Bacteria > Bacillati > Actinomycetota > Actinomycetes > Kitasatosporales > Streptomycetaceae > Streptomyces > Streptomyces sp. SYSU D01066-1. The sequence continues at coordinate 255,018 of NZ_JBUDHV010000003.1, forward strand.
CGGCTTCGGCTACGTCGGCGGCGTCAGCGGCGGTCTCTCCTTCGGCCTGCGCGACTTCTGGGAGAAGTACCCCGCCCAGCTCGACATCCGCGACGCGCAGACCGACGAGGCCGAGGTCACCCTCTGGCTCTGGTCGCCCGAGGCCCAGCCCATGGACCTGCGCTTCTACCACGACGGCATGGGCCAGGACACCTACGCCGAGCAGCTCGAGGGCCTCAACATCACCTACGAGGACTACGAGCCGGGGTTCGGCACCCCCTACGGCATCGCCCGCACCTCGGAACTCCTCTTCTGGGCCAACGCCGCCACCCCCGCCCCCGAGGCCCTCGCCGAACAGGTCGAGGCCGTCCGCGTCCTGCCCCAGCTCGCCGCCCCGCCCGCCCAGCTCATCAAGGCGGGCGTCTTCGGCAAGGGCCTGTACGCCGAGCCCGACCGCTCCACCCCGGCCAAGGCGAAGATCGAGGACCACCTCGACTTCCTCTTCACCTACTACAAGGACCAGGTGGAGCAGCGCCGTTGGTACGGCTTCTGGGACTACGGCGACATCATGCACACGTACGACACCGTCCGCCACCAGTGGCGCTACGACGTCGGCGGCTACGCCTGGGACAACTCGGAGCTGTCCCCGGACCTCTGGCTCTGGTACGCCTACCTGCGCTCCGGCCGCGCCGACATCTTCCGCTTCGCCGAGGCGATGACCCGGCACACCGGCGAGGTCGACGTCTACCACCTGGGCAAGTGGGCGGGCCTGGGCACCCGGCACGGCGTCCAGCACTACGCCGACAGCGCCAAGCAGCAGCGCATCGCCAACACCACCTACCGCCGCTTCTACTACTTCCTCACCGCCGACGAACGCGTCGGCGACCTCATGCACGCCAACGTCGACTCCGACGAGACGTTCCTCGTCCTCGACCCCACCCGCAAGATCCGCACCGAGCCCTACACCCCCGACCGGCACGCCCTGTCGATCGGCTTCGGCACCGACTGGAGCGGCCTGGTGTCGGCCTGGCTGACCGAGTGGGAACGCAAGGGCCCCAAGTGGGAGAAGGCCAAGGCCCGGGTGGTGTCCACCATGAAGGGCATCGCCGCCCAGCCCAACGGCTTCGTCCAGGGCAGCGGCCTGTACGACCTCGACACCGGCGAGTTCGCCGTGGCCGAGCAGCCGGTGGTCGGCGTCTCCCACCTGTCCGCCGTCTTCGGCCTCAACGAACTGTGCGCCGAACTCATCGACCTCGTCGACATCCCGGAGTTCAACGAGGCGTACTACGACTACTGCCGCTACTTCAACGCCACCAAGACCGAACAGGCCGCCCGCTACGGCTCCCACTTCGGCTCCCTGATCCTCTTCCAGGGCCACTCCCGCCTCGACGCCTACGCCGCCGTACGGACCGGCGACGAAAAGCTCGCCACGCGCGCGTGGGAGAAGTTCTACAACTCCGACGGCTACACGGAGTCGTCCCCCTGGACGACGGAGGAGATCAGCGGCCCGACGGCGCTGGTGCCCGGCAGCGAGGCGGCCTGGGTCTCCACCAACGACACCGCTCTCTACGGCCTCGCCGCCATCGAGAACCTCGCCCTGCTGGGCGACCGGATGCCGTAACCCGCTTTCGCGCGGGCAGGCTGCGGACGTGGACTGGAACCATTACCGCTTCCGCAGCCTGTGGGCCCTGCCCGCGCCCGCCCCGGCCGTCTACCGCGCCCTGGAGCGGATCGAGGACTACCCCCGCTGGTGGCCGCAGGTCCGCGAGGTCACCCGCCTCGACGCCACCAGCGGCACCGTCCGCGTCCGCTCGCTCCTCCCGTACGACCTCACCCAGGTCCTGCGGGAGGAGCGGCGCGACCCGGAGGCCGGCGTACTGGAGGTCTCGCTCCACGGCGACATCGAGGGCTGGGCACGCTGGACGGTCACCCCCCAGGGGACCGGCACCCTCGTCCGCTACGACCAGGAGGTCGACGTCCGCAAGCCGCTGCTGCGCCGGCTCGCCGTCCCCGGCCGGGCCTTCTTCCGCGCCAACCACACGCTGATGATGCGGGCCGGACGGCGCGGACTGGCCGCCCACCTGGCAGCGGTTTGAAGGAAGCCCGGCCGGACCTGTATTGTTCAGTGCGTTCCCGGGCGATTAGCTCAGTGGGAGAGCGCTTCGTTCACACCGAAGAGGTCACTGGTTCGAACCCAGTATCGCCCACCGGGAGAACCGGTCCGCCGTACGGCGGACCGGTTCTTTGCATCCCGTGCCCCGCCCTCAGGCCACCGCCGACAGGTCCGGACGCAGCGGCCACGCCGGGTCGGCCGCCTCGTCGGTGCCACCGGCCGCGAACCACGCCTGCGGGCCCCGCGCCTGTGCCGCGTGCCACACCGCCTGGAGCGTGTGCAGCTCGGCGGGGGAAAGGCGCCCCAGCCGCCCCGCGAACCGGCGCCCCACCGCCCGTACCACCTCCAGCGCCGCCTGCGCGTCGGCCGCCGCGTCGCGCGCCCCCTCCAGCGGGACGCCGTAGTGCGCGCACAGGGCGGTGAGGGTGCGGCGGCCCTTGCGGCAGCGGTCCAGGTGGGTGTCGAGCACCCGCGGATCGAGGACGTGCGGCGGCGTCCGCTCCAGCCAGCGGCCCAGCGACGAGGCGCGGTGGCGCCGCAACTCCCGGTCCAGCAGCGTCAGACCGAACGGCGCGTCCATCACCACGAGCGGCCGTCCGGCCCGCGCCTGCTCCGCCAGCGCCTCCGCCACCTCGTACATCACCGGCGCCGGCCAGCGGCCGTTGTGCTGCAGGTGCTCCTCCGTCAGCCCGTGCACCGCGGTCGCCGCCTCGGGCACCGGGACGCCCGGGTCGACCAGCCAGCGGCTGACCCGCGGCCGGACGCCCGGGGCGTCCTGGACGACGACGGCGGCCGACACGATCCGGTCGTTCTCGACGTCGACACCCGTGGTCTGCGTGTCGAACGCGGCCAGGGGTCCTTCGTACCAGCACGTCATACCACCACAACCCCTCGATCACCTCTGGCAGTCGACACCCCGTCCGCTGCCCGCTCCGGTGATACCCGGCCTGTTCACGCCGTACGCCGCAAGGGCGCGACGGGGGCGGGACTCTCGCGGTGCGGCGACCGCGGCGCGGGAGCACCCCCTCCGGAAGGCCGCCCGCCCGCGGCCGCGGCGCCCCCGGGCACACCGTCGGCGACGGGGCCGCCGGCGAGGCGCGGCCCGAGGCGGCGTACCGGACACCGCCGCGCCCGCCGGGCCGCTCCCCGGCCGGAGACTGTGCGCGATCATGACGCGGGCCGGGACCGGCCGCCCGAGGCGCTCCAGGAGGGCCCCGGCCCCTTCGGGGGCCCGTGCCGGGGAGTGAACCGGCACCCGGACCGGATATCTGTTTCGCGGTCGGCCGGGCCGGGTCGGTACGATCGCCCTCGTGCGAGCGCTCCGGTATGGCGCCGCGACCCACTTCAGTCAGGAGAGACCGGTGTCAGACGTCCGTGTGATCATCCAACGCGATTCCGAGCGGGAAGAACGCGTGGTGACGACGGGCACCACGGCCGCCGACCTCTTCCCCGGCGAGCGCTCGGTCGTCGCCGCCCGCGTGGACGGCGAGCTGAAGGACCTCGCGTACGAGGTGCAGGACGGCGAGACCGTCGAGGGCGTCGAGATCTCCTCCGAGGACGGTCTGAACATCCTGCGCCACTCCACCGCGCACGTCATGGCGCAGGCCGTCCAGGAGCTGTTCCCCGAGGCCAAGCTGGGCATCGGCCCGCCCATCCGGGACGGCTTCTACTACGACTTCGACGTCAAGGAGTCCTTCACCCCGGAGGACCTCAAGCGCGTCGAGAAGAAGATGCAGGAGATCCAGAAGCGGGGCCAGCGATTCTCCCGCCGGGTCACCAGCGACGACGCCGCCCGCGAGGAACTGGCGGACGAGCCGTACAAGCTGGAGCTGATCGGCCTCAAGGGCAACGCCGCGCAGGCCGCCGACGGCGCCGACGCGGAGGTGGGCGGCGGTGAGCTGACCATCTACGACAACCTCGACGCCAAGACCGGCGAGCTGTGCTGGAAGGACCTGTGCCGCGGCCCGCACCTGCCGACCACCCGGAACATCCCGGCGTTCAAGCTGATGCGCTCCGCCGCCGCCTACTGGCGCGGCAGTGAGAAGAACCCGCAGCTCCAGAGGATCTACGGGACCGCCTGGCCGTCCAAGGACGAACTCAAGGCGCATCTGGACTTCCTCGCCGAGGCCGAGAAGCGCGACCACCGCAAGCTCGGCGCCGAGCTGGACCTGTTCTCCTTCCCCGACGAGCTGGGCCCCGGCCTCGCGGTCTTCCACCCCAAGGGCGGTGTGATCCGCAAGGTCATGGAGGACTACTCGCGCCGCCGGCACGAGGTATCCGGGTACGAGTTCGTGAACACCCCGCACATCTCGAAGGAGCACCTCTTCGAGGTCTCCGGGCACCTGCCGCACTACGCGGAGGGCATGTTCCCGCCCATCCAGTTCGACGAGCAGAACTACCGCCTCAAGGCGATGAACTGCCCGATGCACAACCTGATCTTCAAGTCGCGCGGCCGTTCCTACCGTGAACTTCCCCTGCGCCTCTTCGAGTTCGGGACCGTGTACCGGTACGAGAAGTCGGGCGTCGTGCACGGCCTGACCCGCTCGCGCGGCTTCACCCAGGACGACTCGCACATCTACTGCACCAAGGAGCAGATGCCCCAGGAGCTGGACACGCTCCTGACCTTCGTGCTGGACCTGCTGCGGGACTACGGCCTGACCGAGTTCGAGCTGGAGCTGTCCACCCGTGACGACTCCGACAAGTTCATCGGCTCGGACGAGGACTGGGAGGAGGCCACCGAGGCCCTGCGCCAGGCCGCCGAGAAGCAGAACCTCCCGCTGATCCCGGACCCGGGCGGCGCCGCGTACTACGGGCCAAAGATCTCCGTGCAGGTCAAGGACGCCATCGGCCGCTCCTGGCAGATGTCCACCCTCCAGGTCGACTTCAACCAGCCCAAGCGGTTCGGCCTGGAGTACACCGCCGCGGACGGTTCCCGCCAGCAGCCCGTCATGCTGCACCGCGCGCTGTTCGGCTCCATCGAGCGGTTCTTCGGCGTCCTGCTGGAGCACTACGCCGGCGCCTTCCCGGCCTGGCTGGCCCCCGTCCAGGCGCTCGGCATCCCGATCGGCGACGCGCACGTGCCCTACCTCCAGGAGTTCGCCGAGAAGGCGCGGGCGGCGGGGCTGCGCGTCGAGGTCGACGCGTCCTCCGACCGGATGCAGAAGAAGATCCGCAACGCCCAGAAGCAGAAGGTGCCGTTCATGGTCATCGCGGGCGACGAGGACATGGCGGCCGGCGCCGTCTCCTTCCGCTACCGCGACGGCTCCCAGGAGAACGGCATCCCCGTCGAGGACGCCCTCGCGAAGATCGCCAAGGTCGTCGAGGAGCGCACGCAGGTCTGACCGGCCGGCCGACGGACCGGCCGGACCGACGGCGAGGCCCCCGGGTGACCGGGGGCCTTTCCCGTCCGCCCGGGCGGACGCCATATGCTGCACGCATGACGAGTGAGCCGGAGCAGCAGTTGGGAGTGGGGACGCAGGACGCGTTCCAGCGCCTGTGGACACCCCACCGGATGGCCTACATCCAGGGCGAGAACAAGCCGAGCGGCCCGGGCGCCGGCGACGGCTGCCCCTTCTGCTCGATCCCGGCCGCGTCCGACGAGGACGGCCTGGTCGTCCGGCGCGGCGAGCACGTCTACGCGGTGCTCAACCTCTACCCGTACAACGGCGGCCACCTGATGGCCGTGCCCTACCGGCACGTCGCCGACTACACCGAGCTGACGGGCGAGGAGACCGCCGAGCTGGCCGAGCTGACCAAGCAGGCGATGACGGCCCTGCGCACCGCCTCCGGCGCCCACGGCTTCAACATCGGCATGAACCAGGGCTCGGTGGCCGGCGCGGGCATCGCCGCCCACCTCCACCAGCACGTCGTGCCCCGCTGGGGCGGCGACACCAACTTCATGCCGGTGGTCGGGCACACCAAGGTGCTGCCGCAGCTGCTGGGCGACACCCGCAAGATGCTGGCGGAGGCGTGGCCGCAGGCGTAGCCCCCGCTACCGGGCCTCCGCGCCGAAGCGGGGCCTACGCGTTGTACGTGTCGGCCTTCCCCGGCGTCGGGTCCTGCACCGCCCCGCTGAGGAACGCCGACCGCGCGCCGAACTTCTCGGTGTCCACGCCGTTCTCCTCCAGCACCTTGATCGCCGCCCGGTGCACCACCCGCAGCACCGGGGTCGCCGCCCGCAGCGCGTCGTCGGCCATGAAGCGGTGCCGCCAGGGCTGGTCGGCCCAGGCGTGCCGCAGGCCGAACGGCTCGGGCAGCGAGATCGTGCCGCCCAGCCAGTTCAGCGCCGGCGGGTAGAAGGTCAACGGGGCGCGGGCGGCGAGCCGTACCACTTCCTGGGTGTTGACCAGCGGGAGCATCACCTTGCGGGTCTCCCAGGGCTTGAACGACTTGGTGACCGTCTTGGAGGGGGCCGAGGGCCCGCCCATGAACAGGCCGTTCACCGGACCCAGGGCGTGGCCGGTGACCTCGATCCGCAGCGTCGAGTGCAGCACCGTCACCGTGATCATCATGGTGATGACCAACTGCCCGTCCCACAGGGTCCACTGCACGCCCAGGTAGTGCCGGTCGCCGGCGCCGAACTGCTGGTTGTTGCAGATCTCCTGGACGGCGTGCGGCTTGACCTGGTACGCCTCGACGTCCGCGCCCTCCGGACGGGACACCGCCCCCGCGCCCTCCGCGATCGGCGTGACGATCCAGTGCCGCACCGACGGCTTGGTGAAGCCGTTGGTGTTCAGCGGGCCGCGCTCCAGCTGGCTGAGCTGGTCGTGGATGGACCGTATGACGTCCCAGCTGCGGAACGGGTGGATCTCCCGGGCCGGGTCCGCCGGGACCAGCTCCTCGGCCAGCTGCCAGCTGCCCCAGCGGGTGCCCATGCCCAGGATGCCCTTGGGACCGGCGTAGAAGACCGAGTTGGACTGCTGCTCGGCGCCCAGCCTGGCCAGCGACTGGCGCAGTTCCTCGGCGGCGGTCTCGTTGGGGTTGCTGGGCACCGCCTCCGGGATCCTGGCCGCGACGCTGGCGCCCTTGACCAGGCTCCCCCAGCGCTCCCTGAGGTCCTTCGCCGTGCTCTCGCAGATCCGCTTGGCCCAGAACCAGCCGACGACCGGCATCACGGCCGCCAGCCGCCCGTACCAGCCCCAGAAACCGCCGAACGGCATCTTGAGGACGAAGAGCACGGCCAGCGCGCCCACCGCCACGAGCAGGACGGTGCCGAGGGCGCCGGTCTGCTTGTTCTCCGACTTGGCGACCGTGCCGCGGATCTGGAAGACGAGCAGCCAGACCAGCAGACCGGGCAGGAAGAGCAGCCCGCACACCGCCATGACGGCGGTCAGCTTCCGGTCGCGCTCCTTGCGGATGCGGTTGGCCGCCAGACAGTGCTCGACGACGACCTGCGGCTCGATGCCGAAGGACTGGATGAGGGGCTTGCGCCCGCTGCCCAGCATGCGGCCGACCACCGCCTGGGCGAACGCCTCACCCAGGTTGGGCTTGAAGATCGTGGCCCAGGGGCGGCCCGCGTTGACGGCCGTCTGGTGCCACTCGTTGTCGGCCTTCTTGATGTCCTCCACGGGACTGTCCCGGTAGGCCGCCGACGCCAGCGCCAAGGTGGGCGTCTGGCTCGCGTCTCCCGCCCGGGGCACCTGAGGCCCGAAGAAGTCCGCGTAACCGCCGTCGGTCATTCCCGCCCCCAGATCGAAACCGCTCTCGCTCAAGCGGCTTTCCCGACTTCCGTGCTCCGCACACCTGTTGATCAGGTCATCAGCGTATCCCCCGGCGCGGGCGCCCGTCGGCGGACGGTGTGAACCGCCCGCCGGCCTGGAGCGCGGCGCGGGGCGCGCGGACCGCCGGAGTGCGCCTCGCACCGGTCATCCGCCGTCTCGCGCCCCTTCCCGGACCCGTGCCGCGACCTGCGGCGGCATCGGCTCGTGCCGTGCGTAGCGGCGGTCGAAACGGGCCGTGCCGTGCGAGAGGGAACGCAGGTCCACCGCGTACCGGCCGATCTCGATCTCCGGTACCTCGGCCCGTACCAGGGTGCGTCCGCCCGCCGTCCGCTCGGTGCCGAGCAGACGGCCGCGCCGCCCGGACAGGTCGCTCATCACCGCGCCCACGTAGTCGTCGCCGACCAGCACGCCGACCTCGGCCACCGGTTCCAGCAGCTGGATCCCGGCGTCGGCGGCGGCCTCCCGCAGCGCCAGCGCGCCGGCCGTCTGGAAGGCGGCGTCGGAGGAGTCCACCGAGTGCGCCTTGCCGTCCACCAGCGTGATGCGCACGTCGGTCAGCGGATGGCCCGCGGCGACGCCCCTGGCGGCCTGCGCGCGCACGCCCTTCTCGACGGAGGGGACGAACTGCCGGGGCACCGCGCCGCCGACCACCCTGTCGACGAACTCGATGCCCGAGCCGCCCGGCAGCGGCTCCACCTCGATCTCGCAGACGGCGTACTGCCCGTGCCCGCCGGACTGCTTGACGTGCCGCCCGCGCCCGGCCGCCTTCGCGCCGAACGTCTCCCGCAGCGCCACCCGGTGCGGTACGACGTCGACCTGGACGCCGTACCGGCCGCGCAGCCGCTCCAGGGCGACGTCCGCGTGCGCCTCGCCCAGGCACCACAGGACCACCTGGTGGGTGTCCTGGTTGTGCTCCAGGCGCATCGTCGGGTCCTCGGCGACCAGGCGGGCCAGCCCCTGGGAGAGCTTGTCCTCGTCGGGTTTGGCGCGCGCCCGGATGGCGAGCGGCAGCAGCGGGTCGGGCATCCGCCACGGCTCCATCAGCAGCGGGTCGTCCTTCGCGGACAGCGTGTCGCCGGTCTCCGCGCGGGCCAGCTTCGCCACGCACGCCAGATCGCCCGCGATGACGTGGGAGACCGGACGCTGCTGCTTGCCGAAGGGGGTCGACAGGGCGCCGACGCGTTCGTCGACGTCGTGGTCCTCGTGCCCCCGGTCGGTCAGCCCGTGCCCGCACACGTGCACGGTCTGGTCGGCGCGCAGGGTGCCGGAGAACACCCTGACCAGGGAGATCCGGCCGACGTACGGATCGGAGGAGGTCTTGACGACCTCCGCGACCAGCGACTCGTCGGGGTCGCACGGCCGCAGCGTGCGGGACCGGCCGTCGGGGGTGGTCACCCGGGGCGCCTCGCGCTCCAGCGGCGTCGGGAAGCCGCGGGTGATCAGCTCCAGCAGTTCGACCGTGCCCAGGCCCTGCCGGGCGCCCTCGGCGGCGGGGGCGGCGGCCAGGACAGGGAAGAACGCCCCGCGCGCCACGGCCCGCTCCAGGTCCTGGATCAGCGTCTTGACGTCGACCGGTTCGCCGCCCAGGTAGCGGTCCATGAGGGTCTCGTCCTCGCTCTCCGCGATGACGCCCTCGATCAGCCGGTTGCGGGCCTCCTCGATCAGCGGCAGCTGCTCCGCGCCCGGCTCGGACTCCTCGCGCTCACCGGTCGAGTAGTCGAACAGCTTCCGCGTCAGCAGGCCGGTCAGACCGGTCACGGGCGCGTGTCCGTCGGGCTGCCGCGGTCCGTGCAGCGGCAGGTAGAGCGGCAGTACGGCGTCGGGGTCGTCGGCCCCGAACGCCTCGGCGCAGCTTTGGGTCGTCTCCTCGAAGCCGGCCCGCGCGGCCTCCAGGTGCGTGATCACGATGGCGCGCGGCATGCCGACGGCCGCGCACTCCTCCCACACCATGCGCGTCGAGCCGTCCACGCCGTCCGCGGCCGAGACGACGAAGAGGGCCGCGTCCGCCGCCCGCAGACCGGCCCTCAGCTCACCGACGAAGTCGGCGTACCCGGGGGTGTCGAGGAGGTTCACCTTGATGCCGTCCCAGGTGACGGGGACCAGCGAGAGCTGTACGGAGCGTTGCTGGCGGTGCTCGATCTCGTCGTAGTCGGAGACGCAGCCGCCGTCCTCGACGCGGCCCGCCCGGTTCAGCGCCCCCGCGGTCAGCGCGAGGGCCTCCACCAGAGTCGTCTTGCCCGACCCGCGGTGGCCGACCAGCACCACGTTCCGTACGGACGCGGGACGGTCGGCCGCCTGTGCCCTGCCGGCGGCTCCGGGATGTGTGTGTGCCTTGTCGCCCATGACCCTGCCTCCCGTGCGCGGTGAGGTCACCGGGGGCGCGGACACGCGTGGGCCGCGTGCGAGCGGCTTTGGCGACGCCCGCGGTCCTTCGAGCTTTCCACTCCCGCCACGCCGCGTCCATACGAAGGACGACGGGGGACCCGGCCCCGCCGCGCGCCCGGCCCCGGCCGGCGGTCCGGGTGCCCGGCCGCCACCCACGCGCGCGCGTGGCTACGATGGGCCAGCCGGCGGCCAGCAGGGGCCGCGCGGCGACACCGACCGTCGGGAAGGCCATGCTGAACAAGTACGCGCGTGCATTCTTCACGCGTGTCCTCACACCGTTCGCCGCGTTTCTCATCCGCCGGGGGGTCAGCCCGGACACGGTCACGCTCGTCGGGACCGCGGGTGTGGTCGCGGGGGCGCTGGTCTTCTACCCCAGGGGCGAGTTCTTCTGGGGCACGGTGGTGATCACCCTCTTCGTCTTCTCCGACCTGGTCGACGGGAACATGGCCCGCCAGCTCGGCCGCTCCAGCCGCTGGGGCGCCTTCCTGGACTCGACCCTCGACCGGGTCGCCGACGGGGCGATCTTCGGCGGCTTCGCGCTCTGGTACGCGGGCGGCGGCGACGACGACGTGCTCTGCGCCGTCTCCATCTTCTGCCTGGCCAGCGGCCAGGTGGTGTCGTACACCAAGGCGCGCGGCGAGTCGATCGGCCTGCCGGTCGCCGTCAACGGACTGGTGGAGCGCGCCGAGCGGCTCGTCGTCTCCCTGGTCGCGGCCGGTCTCGCGGGCCTGCACGCGTTCGGCGTGCCCGGCATCCAGTACCTGCTGCCCGTCGCCCTGTGGATCGTCGCCGTCGGCAGCCTCGTCACGCTGATCCAGCGGGTCGTCACGGTCCGCCGGGAGTCCGCCGAGGCCCAGGCCGCGGCCACGCACGAGGCGCGGGGGAGCGAGGCGGCCAAGTGAGCGCCCAGGAGCGGCTGACCGACGCGCTGTACGGCGCCGGCTGGAGCACCGTGAAGAAGCTGCCCGAGCCGGTCGCCACGCGGCTCGGCCGCACTGTCGCGGACCTCGCCTGGAAGCGGCGCGGCCAGGGTGTGCTGCGGCTGGAGCGCAACTACGCGCGCGTGGTGCCCGGTGCGGGCCCCGAGCGGCTCGCGGCGCTCTCCCGCGCGGGGATGCGCTCGTACCTGCGGTACTGGATGGAGTCCTTCCGGCTGCCCGCCTGGAGCCGCGAGCGGATCGCGGCCGGCGTCACCGTCGAGGGCCTGCGCCACCTCACCGAGGCCATGGACGCGGGCAAGGGCGTGGTCGTCGCCCTGCCGCACCTGGCCAACTGGGACCTGGCCGGCGCCTGGCTCACCACCGAGCTGGGCATCCCCTTCACCACGGTCGCCGAGCGCCTGAGGCCGGAGACCCTCTACGACCGCTTCGTCGCCTACCGCGAGGGCCTCGGCATGGAGGTCCTGCCGCACACCGGCGGCGCGGCGTTCGGCACCCTGGCCCGGCGGCTGCGGGCCGGCGGCTTGGTCTGCCTGGTCGCCGACCGCGACCTGTCCGCCTCCGGCGTCGAGGTCGACTTCTTCGGCGAGCCGGCCCGGATGCCGGGCGGCCCGGCGCTGCTCGCCCAGCAGACCGGCGCGGCCCTGCTGCCCGTGACCCTGTGGTACGACGACTCGCCCGTCATGCGGGGCCGGGTCCACCCGCCCGTCGGGGTACCCGAGTCGGGCGACCGGCGCGAGAAGGCGTCCGTCATGACACAGGCGCTGGCCGACGCCTTCGCCACGGGGATCGCCGAGCATCCGGAGGACTGGCACATGCTGCAGCGCCTGTGGCTCGCCGACCTCGGCCCCGCGAGGGGGACCTCATGAGGATCGGCATCGTCTGCCCGTACTCCTGGGACGTGCCGGGCGGCGTCCAGTTCCACATCCGCGACCTCGCCGAGTACTTCATCCGGCTCGGCCACGAGGTGTCCGTCCTGGCCCCGGCCGACGACGACACCCCGCTGCCGCCGTACGTGGTCTCCGCGGGCCGCGCGGTGCCGGTGCCGTACAACGGCTCGGTGGCCCGGCTGAACTTCGGGTTCCTGAGCGCCGCGCGGGTGCGGCGCTGGCTGCACGACGGCGCGTTCGACGTCATCCACATCCACGAGCCGACCTCGCCGTCGCTGGGCCTGCTGGCCTGCTGGGCGGCGCAGGGCCCGATCGTGGCCACGTTCCACACGTCCAACCCGCGCTCCCGCGCCATGATCGCCGCGTACTCCATCCTGCAGGCGGCCCTGGAGAAGATCAGCGCCCGGATCGCGGTGAGCGAGTACGCCCGCCGCACCCTGGTCGAGCACCTGGGCGGCGACGCGGTCGTCATCCCCAACGGCGTCGACGTCGACTTCTTCGCCAAGGCCGAGCCCCGGCCCGAGTGGCAGGGCGGCACCATCGGCTTCATCGGCCGCATCGACGAGCCCCGCAAGGGCCTGCCGGTGCTGATGAGGGCCCTGCCGAAGATCCTCGCCGCCCGCCCGGGGACCCGGCTGCTGATCGCCGGCCGCGGCGACGAGGAGGAGGCGGTCGCCTCCCTGCCCGCCGCGCTGCGCGACCGGGTGGAGTTCCTCGGCATGGTCAGCGACGAGGACAAGGCCCGCTTCCTGCGCAGCGTCGACCTGTACGTGGCGCCCAACACCGGCGGCGAGAGCTTCGGGATCATCCTGGTCGAGGCGATGTCCGCGGGCGCCCCGGTGCTCGCCTCCGGCCTCGACGCCTTCGCCCAGGTGCTGGACCGGGGAGCGGCCGGGGAGCTGTTCCCCAACGAGGACGCCGAGGCGCTGGCCGCGACGGCCGTACGGCTCCTGGAGGACCCGGCGCGGCTGGCAGAGCTGCGGGAGCGGGGCAGCGCGCACGTGCGGCGCTTCGACTGGTCGACGGTGGGCGCGGACATCATGTCCGTCTACGAGACGGTGACGGCGGGCGCGGCGGCGGTGGCGGCGGACGAGCGGGCGACGGGGCTGCGGGCGCGGTTCGGGCTGGCGCGGGACTGAGCGGGAACTGAGCGGGAGGGGAGCCGGCGGTGCCGCACGGCCGGGCCCGGCTCTCCGGCCCGCGCGGCGCTCGAGGACGAGGCCGGTCAGGCCGCAGGGGAGCCGGGGACGCGGCTCCCGCGGGGGCCACGGGGGAACCCGGCCGCCAAGCGGCCCGGTAAGTTGGCGCAGCGTGACCACAACCCTGATCTGGATCGCCGTGGCCCTCGTGGCGATCGGCCTCTACCTGAGCTGGACGGCGGGCCGCCTCGACCGCCTGCACGCCCGGATCGACGCCGCCCGCGCCGCGCTCGACGCCCAGTTGCTGCGCCGGGCCTCCGTCGCCCAGGAACTGGCCACCTCCGGCGTCCTGGACCCGGCCGCCTCGATCGTCCTGTACGAGGCCGCGCACGCCGCCCGGCAGAGCGAGGAGGAGCAGCGGGAGGTCGCCGAGAGCGAGCTGAGCCAGGCGCTGCGGGCGGTGTTCGGGGACGCGCACCAGGTGGCGGCCCTGCGCGAGGCGCCCGGCGGCGAGGAGGCGGCCGGTGAGCTGACCGAGGCGGTCCGCCGCGTCCCCATGGCCCGCCGCTTCCACAACGACGCCGTGGGCGCCGCCCGCCGGCTGCGCGAGCACCGCAAGGTCCGCTGGTTCCGGCTGGCCGGCCACGCCCCGTTCCCGCTGGCCTTCGAGATGGACGACGAGCCGCCGACGGCCCTGGTCGACCGCGCCGCCTGACCCGCGACCCGCCGCAAAACGATCCACCGCCTTCCCATTGGCCCTTGCTGTGGCCTGCTCCGTTCACGTTTCCTCAGTGCTGCAGAAACCCCTCACCCCTTCAGCGAGGTCTTCCGTGTCCAGCACCCACTGCGAGAACCAGGCTCCCGAGACCGGCACCGCCCGCGTGAAGCGCGGCATGGCCGAGCAGCTCAAGGGCGGCGTGATCATGGACGTCGTCACCCCGGAGCAGGCGAAGATCGCCGAGGACGCGGGTGCCGTCGCGGTCATGGCCCTGGAGCGCGTCCCGGCCGACATCCGCAAGGACGGCGGCGTGGCCCGGATGTCCGACCCGGACATGATCGAGGGCATCATCGGCGCGGTCTCCATCCCGGTGATGGCCAAGTCCCGCATCGGCCACTTCGTCGAGGCCCAGGTCCTGCAGTCCCTCGGTGTCGACTACATCGACGAGTCCGAGGTCCTCACCCCGGCCGACGAGGTCAACCACTCCGACAAGTGGGCGTTCACCACCCCCTTCGTCTGCGGCGCCACCAACCTCGGCGAGGCGCTGCGGCGCATCGCCGAGGGCGCCGCGATGATCCGCTCCAAGGGCGAGGCCGGCACCGGCAACGTCGTCGAGGCGGTGCGCCACCTGCGTCAGATCAAGAACGAGATCGCCCGGCTGCGCGGATACGACAGCCACGAGCTGTACGCCGCCGCCAAGGAGCTGCGCGCCCCCTACGAGCTGGTCAAGGAGGTCGCCGAGCTGGGCAAGCTCCCGGTGGTGCTGTTCTCCGCCGGCGGTGTGGCCACCCCGGCCGACGCCGCCCTGATGCGCCAGCTCGGCGCCGAGGGCGTCTTCGTCGGCTCCGGCATCTTCAAGTCCGGCGACCCGGCCAAGCGCGCCGCCGCCATCGTCAAGGCGACCACCTTCTACGACGACCCCGAGGTCGTCGCGGACGCGTCCCGCAACCTCGGCGAGGCCATGGTCGGCATCAACTGCGACACCCTCCCCGAGAGCGAGCGGTACGCCGCCCGCGGCTGGTGAGCGCCGTGAGCCGCACACCTGTCATCGGCGTCCTGGCCCTCCAGGGCGACGTACGGGAGCACCTCGCCGCCCTGGCCGCGGCCGGCGCCGAGGCCAGGCCCGTGCGGCGTCCCGGCGAACTCGCCGGGGTCGACGGCCTGGTCCTGCCCGGCGGTGAGTCCACCACCATCTCCAGACTGGCCGTCCTCTTCGGGGTGATGGAACCCCTCCGCGCGCGCGTGCGCGACGGCCTGCCCGTCTACGGCACCTGCGCCGGCATGATCCTGCTCGCCGACAAGATCCTCGACCCGCGCTCCGGCCAGGAGACGGTCGGCGGCATCGACATGATCGTGCGCCGCAACGCCTTCGGCCGGCAGAACGAGTCCTTCGAGGCGGCGGTCGACATCAAGGGCGTCGACGGCGATCCTGTGGAGGGCGTCTTCATCCGCGCGCCCTGGGTGGAGTCCGTCGGCGCGGCGGCCGAGGTGCTGGCCGAGCACGACGGCCACATCGTCGCGGTCCGCCAGGGCAACGCGCTGGCCACCTCGTTCCACCCGGAGCTCACCGGTGACCACCGCGTGCACCGCCTGTTCACCGACCTGGTGCGCGCCCGGGGCGCGGTGGACGCCTTGTAGGATCTCTGGGGTTCGTTCAGTAGATGGGTTACGCGAAGGAGACAGGCAGATGTCCGGCCACTCTAAATGGGCCACGACGAAGCACAAGAAGGCCGTCATCGATGCCAAGCGTGGCAAGCTCTTCGCGAAGCTGATCAAGAACATCGAGGTCGCGGCCCGCATGGGCGGCGCCGACGTCGACGGCAACCCGACGCTGTACGACGCCATCCAGAAGGCGAAGAAGCAGTCGGTCCCGAACAAGAACATCGACTCCGCGGTCAAGCGCGGCGCCGGCCTCGAAGCCGGTGGCGCCGACTACGAGACGATCATGTACGAGGGCTACGGGCCGAACGGCGTCGCGGTGCTCATCGAGTGCCTGACCGACAACCGCAACCGCGCCGCCTCCGACGTGCGCGTCGCCATGACCCGCAACGGCGGCAACATGGCCGACCCCGGCTCGGTGTCGTACCTGTTCAACCGCAAGGGCGTCGTGATCGTCCCCAAGGGCGAGCTGACCGAGGACGACGTCCTCGGCGCCGTCCTGGACGCGGGCGCCGAGGAGGTCAACGACCTCGGCGAGACCTTCGAGGTGATCAGCGAGGCCACCGACCTGGTCGCGGTCCGCACCGCCCTCCAGGACGCCGGCATCGACTACGAGTCGGCGGACGCCAACTTCGTCCCGACCATGCAGGTCGAGCTGGACGAGGAGGGCGCGCGCAAGATCTTCAAGCTGATCGACGCCCTGGAGGACAGCGACGACGTGCAGAACGTCTTCGCCAACTTCGACGTCAGCGACGAGGTCATGGAGAAGGTCGACGCGTAACGCGCGCACGGGCTCGAGCGGGCCGGCGGGACACCCCCCGTCGGCCCGTCGCTCTGTCAGTGGCACCCGATAGCCTGCACAAACAGGTGATCGAGGGAAGGGGGCGGCGTGCGCGTACTGGGAGTCGACCCGGGACTGACCCGCTGCGGGGTCGGCGTGGTCGAGGGAGTCGCGGGCCGCCCGCTGACCATGATCGGCGTCGGGGTCGTGCGCACCCCGGCCGACGCCGACCTCGGCCACCGCCTCGTCGCCGTCGAGCAGGGCATCGAGCAGTGGCTCGACGAGCACCGCCCGCAGTACGTCGCGGTGGAGCGCGTCTTCAGCCAGCACAACGTGCGCACGGTGATGGGCACCGCCCAGGCCAGCGCCGTCGCCATCCTGTGCGCCTCCCGGCGCGGCATCCCCGTCGCCCTGCACACGCCCAGCGAGGTCAAGGCCGCCGTCACCGGATCGGGCCGCGCCGACAAGGCGCAGGTCGGCGCCATGGTGACCCGGCTGCTGCGGCTCGCCGCCCCGCCCAGGCCGGCCGACGCCGCCGACGCCCTCGCCCTCGCCATCTGCCACATCTGGCGGGCCCCCGCCCAGAACCGGCTCCAGCAGGCGGTCGCCCGGCACGCCCGCTCCGTACCGAAAGGCCACCCCGCATGATCGCCTTCGTCAGCGGCACGGTCGCCGCCCTCGCCCCCGACGCCGCGGTGGTCGAGGTCGGCGGCGTCGGCATGGCCGTCCAGTGCACGCCGAACACGCTCTCCACGCTGCGCGTCGGCCGGTCCGCCAAGCTCGCCACCTCCCTGGTGGTCCGCGAGGACTCCCTCACCCTGTACGGCTTCGCCGACGACGACGAGCGCCAGGTCTTCGAGCTGCTCCAGACCGCCAGCGGCGTCGGCCCCCGCCTCGCCCAGGCCATGCTGGCCGTGCACAGCCCCGACGCCCTGCGCAGAGCCGTCTCCACCGGTGACGAGAAGGCGCTGACCGCCGTCCCCGGCATCGGCAAGAAGGGCGCCCAGAAGCTGCTCCTGGAGCTGAAGGACCGCCTCGGCGAGCCGGCCGGCGCCCCGGCCGCCGGCGCCCCGGTCTCCACCGGCTGGCGCGACCAGCTGCACGCCGCGCTCGTCGGCCTCGGATACGCCGCCCGCGAGGCCGACGAGGCCGTGGCCGCCGTCACCCCGCAGGCGGAAGCGGCGGGCGGTACGCCCCAGGTGGGCGCGTTGCTCAAGGCGGCCCTGCAGACGCTGAACCGCGCCCGATAGCCGCCCGGACAGCCGCCTTGCCGACTGTCCCCCCAGCCGTAGCGACCGTAGCGAGAACCGAGGCAGACCACTCATGAACTGGGACGACGACACCACCGCCGGCGGCACCGGCGCCGCCGAGCGGCTGGTGGGCCCGGCCGCCGACCGCGACGACCAGGCCGTCGAGGCCGCCCTGCGCCCCAAGGACCTGGACGAGTTCATCGGCCAGGAGAAGGTCCGCGAACAGCTCGACCTCGTCCTGCGCGCCGCCCGCGCGCGCGGCGCCACCGCCGACCACGTCCTGCTCTCCGGCGCCCCCGGCCTCGGCAAGACCACCCTGTCGATGATCATCGCGGCCGAGATGGAGGCCCCGATCCGGATCA
Source organism: Streptomyces sp. SYSU D01066-1 (assembly GCF_054956795.1). Classification (NCBI taxonomy): domain Bacteria; kingdom Bacillati; phylum Actinomycetota; class Actinomycetes; order Kitasatosporales; family Streptomycetaceae; genus Streptomyces; species Streptomyces sp. SYSU D01066-1. Next base: position 272,952 of record NZ_JBUDHV010000003.1, read on the forward strand.
CCTCCGGACCCGCCATCCAGCACGCCGGCGACCTCGCCGCGATCCTCTCCTCCCTCCAGGAGGGCGAGGTCCTCTTCCTCGACGAGATCCACCGCATGTCCCGGCCCGCCGAGGAGATGCTCTACATGGCGATGGAGGACTTCCGCGTCGACGTCATCGTCGGCAAGGGCCCCGGCGCCACCGCCATCCCCCTGGAGCTGCCCCCGTTCACCCTGGTCGGCGCCACCACCCGGGCCGGCCTGCTGCCGCCCCCGCTGCGCGACCGCTTCGGCTTCACCGCCCACATGGAGTTCTACGAGCCGGCCGAACTGCGGCGCGTGATCCACCGCTCGGCCGGTCTCCTCGACGTCGAGATCGACACCGACGGCGCCGCCGAGATCGCCGGCCGCTCCCGCGGCACCCCCCGCATCGCCAACCGCCTGCTGCGCCGGGTCCGCGACTACGCCCAGGTCAAGGCCGACGGCGTGATCACCCGTGACATCGCGGCGGCGGCCCTGGCGGTCTACGAGGTCGACGCCCGCGGCCTGGACCGGCTCGACCGGGCCGTCCTGGAGGCCCTGCTGAAGCTGTTCGGCGGCGGCCCGGTCGGGCTGTCGACGCTGGCGGTGGCGGTGGGGGAGGAGCGCGAGACGGTCGAGGAGGTCGCCGAGCCGTTCCTGGTCCGCGAGGGCCTGCTGGCCCGTACGCCGCGTGGCCGGATCGGCACCCCCGCCGCCTGGGCGCACCTCGGCCTCACCCCGCCCGGCTCGGCGGCCGCGGGAAACGGACAAGGGGACCTGTTCGGGGCATGAGGGAGGCACGGGGGAGGGGTGAGGGGGCCGTGACGGCGGGGGCACTGGCCCGAGAGGGAACCCCGGTGCCATCCTGTGCGTTGTTCCCTGCGCGCGGACTCGCCTAGACTCCGCCGATGCCGTCCTTGCCGGCTGCGTACGACACCCCCAACCATCAGGCCGCTCACATCGCGGTCGTGTGAAGGAAGTACCGACCCGTGAGTCTCATGACCCTCCTCCCGTTCATCGTGCTCATCGGGGCCATGTTCCTGATGACCCGGTCGGCGAAGAAGAAGCAGCAGCAGGCCGCCGACATGCGGAACCAGATGCAGCCCGGCTCCGGTGTCCGCACCATCGGGGGCATGTACGGCACGGTCAAGGAGGTCAACGAGGACACGGTCCTCCTCGACGCCGGTCCGGGCGTCGAGCTGCTCTTCGCCAAGAACGCCATCGGTGCCGTCCTGAGCGACGACGAGTACAACCGCATCGTCCACGGCATCGAGCACGACCTGAAGGCCGACGAGGACCTCGTCCCCGACGACGCCTCCTCCCTCACCGGGTCCGACGACTCCGCCGCCGACGCCGCCGACGACAAGGTCGAGCTGGGCAAGAAGGACGAGCCCGTCGCGGACGCCGCGCCCGCCGAGGCGAAGAGGGACGAGCCGCTGAAGAAGTCCGAGGGCGACTCCGAGGCCAAGTAACCGTGCCCCGGGGCGTGCGGGCACGGCCCGCGCGCCCTCGGACATGCGCGGTTCCCGCGGGATCCCGACACCATGTCATGGCCGTCGGCGCACCGACGCGCGAGACGGCCCGAGAGGGAGTACGAGAAGGTGGCAGCACCTAAAAAGGGCCGGAACGCGAGCGCCCAGAGCAAGCCGGGGCGCTCGCTGGCCCTGATCCTGATCGCCATCGTGGCGCTCACCGGAGGGATGTTCGCCTCCGGGCACACCACTCCGCGTCTCGGTATCGACCTGGCCGGCGGCACGAGCATCACGCTCCGGGCCGAATCGGAGCCCGGCCAGGAATCCGCGATCAACAAGACCAACATGGACACCGCGGTCGAGATCATGGAACGCCGTGTCAATGGTCTGGGTGTCTCCGAGGCCGAGGTACAGACCCAGGGCGACCGGAACATCATCGTCAACATCCCCAAGGGGACGAACTCCGAGGACGCCCGGGAGCAGGTCGGTACCACCGCCAAGCTCTACTTCCGCCCGGTCCTCGCCACCGAGGTCTCCGGCGCGGCCGCCACGGCCAGCCCCTCGGCCAGCGCCTCCGCCGACGCCTCCGCGTCGCCCGACGCCTCCGAGAGCGCCTCGGAGAAGGCCACCGACGGCGACGAGAGCGCCTCGCCCTCCGACAGCGCCTCGGCGTCCGCCACCTCCCAGGGCCGCGCCCTCACCGACGCCCTGAAGGCCGACGCCACCCCGTCGGCGACCGGCTCCGCCAGCGCCTCCGCCTCGGACTCCGCGTCCCCGAGCGCCAGCGCCAGTGCCAGCGCGTCCGCCTCCGCGGACGACAGCGCGCTGCAGGCCGCGTACACCAAGCTCGACTGCACCGACGCGGCACAGCGCGCCAAGGCCGGCGACGGCGCCAAGGACGACGAGTCCATGGTGGCCTGCGGCCAGAACGCGCAGGGCCAGTGGCAGAAGTACATCCTCGGCCCCGCCGAGGTCGACGGCACGGACGTCGACAAGGCCTCGGCCGTCTTCAACACCCAGACCGCCGCCGGCTGGACCGTCACGATGGACTTCACCGACGGCGGCGCCAAGAAGTTCGCGAGCATCACCGGCAAGCTGGCGCAGAACCAGTCGCCGCAGAACCAGTTCGCGATCGTCCTGGACAACGAGGTCGTCTCCGACCCGTACGTCAGCCAGGCGCTGACCGGCGGCAACGCCGAGATCTCCGGCAGCTTCACGCAGGAGGAGGCGCAGAACCTCGCCAACATGCTCTCCTACGGCGCCCTCCCGCTGAGCTTCGAGGAGGACAGCGTCAACACCGTCACCGCCGCGCTCGGTGGTGACCAGCTGGAGGCCGGCCTGATCGCCGGCGCCATCGGCCTCGCCCTGGTCGTGCTCTACCTGCTCTTCTACTACCGGGGCCTGTCGTTCATCGCCCTGCTCTCGCTGCTGGTCTCCGCGATCCTGACGTACGTCATCATGTCGCTGCTCGGCCCGACCATCGGCTTCGCGCTGAACCTGCCGGCCGTCTGCGGCGCCATCGTCGCCATCGGCATCACGGCGGACTCGTTCATCGTCTACTTCGAACGGGTCCGGGACGAGATCCGCGAGGGCCGCTCGCTGCGCCCCGCGGTCGAGCGCGGCTGGCCGCGCGCCCGGCGCACCATCCTGGTCTCCGACTTCGTGTCGTTCCTCGCCGCCGCGGTCCTCTTCATCGTCTCCGTCGGCAAGGTCCAGGGCTTCGCGTTCACGCTGGGCCTGACCACCCTGCTCGACGTGGTGGTCGTGTTCCTCTTCACCAAGCCGCTGCTGACGCTGATGGCCCGCCGGAAGTTCTTCGCGAGCGGCCACAAGTGGTCCGGGCTCGACCCGAAGAGCCTCGGCGCCAAGCCGCCGATCCGCCGCACGCGCCACCCCCGTCCCGCCGGCCCTGTCGACCCGAAGGAGGCGTGAGCGATGTCGAAACTCGGCGAGCTCGGCGCCAAGCTGCACCACGGCGAGGTCGGCTACGACTTCGTCAAGAACCGCAAGCTCTGGTACGGCATCTCGATCCTGATCACCATCACGGCCATCGTCGGCCTGGCGGTGCGCGGCCTGCACATGGGCATCGAGTTCCAGGGCGGCGCGGTCTTCACCACACCGAAGAACACCAGCGTCTCGGTCGCCCAGGCCGAGGAGCACGCGGAGACGGCCTCCGGCCACGACGCGATCGTCCAGAAGCTCGGCGACGGCAGCCTGCGCATCCAGATCGCCGGCATCGACACCGGCACGTCGGACCGGATCAAGAAGGAACTCTCCGAGGACCTGAAGGTCGACGCCGAGCAGATCAACGCCGAACTGGTCGGCCCCAGCTGGGGCAAGCAGATCGCCGACAAGGCGTGGCAGGGCCTGGGGATCTTCCTGGTCCTGGTGGTGATCTACCTGGCGATCGCCTTCGAGTGGCGGATGGCACTCGCTGCCTTTGTCGCCCTGATCCACGACATCACCATCACCGTCGGCATCTACGCCCTCGTCGGCTTCGAGGTCACGCCGGGCACGGTGATCGGTCTGCTGACCATCCTCGGCTACTCGCTGTACGACACGGTGGTCGTCTTCGACAGCCTCAAGGAACAGACCAGGGACGTCACCAAGCAGAGCCGCTGGACCTACGCCGAGATCGCCAACCGGTCGATCAACAGCACCCTGGTCCGCTCCGTCAACACCACGGTGGTGGCGCTGCTGCCGGTGGCGGGCCTGCTCTTCATCGGCGGCGGTGTGCTCGGCGCCGGCATGCTCAACGACATCTCGCTGTCGCTGTTCGTCGGCCTCGCGGCCGGCGCGTACTCCTCGATCTTCATCGCCACGCCGCTCGTCGCCGACCTCAAGGAGCGCGAGCCGCAGATGAAGGCGCTCAGGAAGCGCGTCCTGGCCAAGCGCGCCCAGGCCGCCTCCAAGGGTGAGCCCGTCGAGGGCACCGGCGCCCGCGCGGACGGCCCGTACGCCGACGACGGGCCCGAGGACGCCGCCCCCGCCGTCGTCGGACCCCGCGACCAGCCCGCGTCCCGCACCCGGGGCCGCGGCCGACCCTCGGGGAAGCGCCGGTGACCGGCCTCCAGGAGCTGCTGCTCAGCCGCATCCGGGACGTGGCGGACTACCCGGAGCCCGGCGTGGTGTTCAAGGACATCACCCCGCTGCTCGCCGACCCGGAGGCGTTCGGCGCCCTCACCGACGCCCTGGCCGCCATCGCCCAGGACACCGGCGCCACCAAGGTCGTCGGCCTGGAGGCCCGGGGCTTCATCCTCGGCGCCCCGGCCGCCGTCCGCGCCGGCCTCGGCTTCATCCCCGTACGCAAGGCCGGCAAGCTCCCCGGAGCCACCCTCGGCCAGGCGTACGACCTGGAGTACGGCTCGGCCGAGATCGAGATCCACGCCGAGGACCTCGGCCCCGACGACCGCGTCCTGGTCGTCGACGACGTCCTGGCCACCGGAGGTACCGCGCAGGCGTCGCTCCGGCTGATCCGCCGGGCCGGGGCGCGCGCCGCGGGCGTGGCCGTCCTGATGGAGCTGGGCTTCCTGGACGGACGGGCCCGCCTGGAGCCGGAACTGGACGGCGCCCCGCTGCACGCGCTGCTCACCGTGGGATAACCCCGCCGCGGCCGGCGGGACACCGGCCGGACACGCAAGGGGCGGGCCCGGAGGAATCCGGCGCCCGCCCCACGCGTTCCTCCCGCAGGCGGGTCTCACAGCGGCCTGCGGGCCACCCCGGCACCCGGGATGGCTACCATGGGGTTTCCGGAGCCTGACCGGGGGACCCGGATCGCGCACGAGGAGCCCTCTTGCCAGACGAGGCCCAGCCACTGACAGCCGCCAAGCCCGAGTCGGCCTCGGCGCCCGCGGCCAAGCCCGCGCCCAGCACCCCGCACGCGAAGAACGACAGCCGCGGGACGCTCCAGCACACCCAGTCCGCGCCCGTCGACAAGACCGCGGACCAGCAGGCACGCCCGAAGCCGGCCCCTCCCGAGCGCCCGCGCAACGCGCCCGTGGTGCGCGCCCCCGCGAACCAGCCCGCCCGCACCGGCTCCTCCAACCGCGTCCGCGCCCGTCTGGCCCGTCTCGGCGTTCAGCGCGCCAACCCGTACAACCCGGTCCTGGAGCCCCTGCTGCGCATAGTCCGCGGCAACGACCCCAAGATCGAGACGGCGACCCTGCGCCAGATCGAGCGGGCCTACCAGGTCGCCGAGCGCTGGCACCGCGGCCAGAAGCGCAAGAGCGGCGACCCGTACATCACGCACCCCCTCGCCGTCACCACCATCCTCGCCGAACTGGGCATGGACCCGGCCACGCTGATGGCCGGCCTGCTGCACGACACCGTCGAGGACACCGAGTACGGCCTGGAGGACCTGCGCCGTGACTTCGGCGACGTCGTCGCGCTGCTCGTCGACGGCGTCACCAAGCTGGACAAGGTCAAGTTCGGCGAGGCCGCCCAGGCGGAGACCGTGCGCAAGATGGTCGTCGCCATGGCCAAGGACCCCCGCGTCCTGGTCATCAAGCTCGCCGACCGCCTGCACAACATGCGCACCATGCGCTACCTCAAGCGCGAGAAGCAGGAGAAGAAGGCGCGCGAGACCCTGGAGATCTACGCGCCGCTCGCCCACCGGTTGGGCATGAACACCATCAAGTGGGAGCTGGAGGACCTCGCCTTCGCGATCCTCTACCCCAAGATGTACGACGAGATCGTCCGCCTGGTCGCCGAGCGCGCCCCCAAGCGCGACGAGTACCTGGCGATCGTCACCGACGAGGTCCAGCAGGACCTGCGCGCCGCCCGCATCAAGGCGACCGTCACCGGCCGCCCCAAGCACTACTACAGCGTCTACCAGAAGATGATCGTCCGCGGCCGGGACTTCGCGGAGATCTACGACCTGGTCGGCATCCGCGTCCTGGTGGACACCGTCCGCGACTGCTACGCCGCGCTCGGCACGGTCCACGCCCGCTGGAACCCGGTTCCGGGGCGGTTCAAGGACTACATCGCGATGCCCAAGTTCAACATGTACCAGTCGTTGCACACGACGGTCATCGGCCCCAGCGGCAAGCCGGTCGAACTCCAGATCCGCACCTTCGACATGCACCGCCGCGCCGAGTACGGCATCGCCGCGCACTGGAAGTACAAGCAGGAGGCCGTCGCCGGCGCCTCCAAGGTGCGCTCCGACGTCCCCCGGACCACCGGCAAGGACGACCACCTCAACGACATGGCGTGGCTGCGCCAGCTGCTCGACTGGCAGAAGGAGACCGAGGACCCCGGCGAGTTCCTGGAGTCCCTGCGCTTCGACCTGTCCCGCAACGAGGTCTTCGTCTTCACCCCCAAGGGCGACGTCATAGCGCTCCCGGCCGGCGCCACCCCCGTCGACTTCTCCTACGCCGTCCACACCGAGGTCGGCCACCGCACCATAGGAGCACGGGTCAACGGGCGGCTGGTCCCGCTGGAGTCCACCCTGGACAACGGCGACCTGGTGGAGGTCTTCACCTCCAAGGCGCCCGGCGCCGGACCGTCCCGCGACTGGCTCGGTTTCGTCAAGTCACCGCGGGCCCGCAACAAGATCCGCGCCTGGTTCTCCAAGGAGCGCCGCGACGAGGCCATCGAGCAGGGCAAGGACGCCATCGTCCGCGCCATGCGCAAGCAGAACCTGCCCATCCAGCGCATCCTGACCGGCGACTCCCTGGTCACCCTCGCCCACGAGATGCGCTACTCCGACATCTCCGCGCTGTACGCGGCGATCGGCGAGGGCCACGTCTCCGCGCAGAACATCGTCCAGAAGCTGGTCCAGGCGCTCGGCGGCGAGGAGGCGGCCAGCGAGGAGATCGACGAGGCGGTGCCGTCGCGGGGCCGCGGCCGCAAGCGGCGCAGCAACGCCGATCCCGGTGTCGTGGTCAAGGGCGTCGACGACGTCTGGGTCAAGCTGGCCCGCTGCTGCACCCCCGTGCCCGGCGACCCGATCATCGGCTTCGTCACCCGGGGCAGCGGTGTCTCCGTGCACCGCAGCGACTGCGTCAACGTCGACTCGCTCTCCCGCGAACCCGAGCGCATCCTGGAGGTCGAGTGGGCGCCCACCCAGTCCTCGGTCTTCCTGGTCGCCATCCAGGTCGAGGCGCTGGACCGCTCCCGGCTGCTGTCGGACGTCACCCGCGTCCTGTCCGACCAGCACGTCAACATCCTCTCCGCGGCCGTCCAGACCTCCCGCGACCGGGTCGCCACCTCCCGCTTCACCTTCGAGATGGGCGACCCCAAGCACCTGGGGCACGTCCTGAAGGCGGTACGGGGCGTCGAGGGCGTCTACGACGTGTACCGGGTGACCTCGGCGCGCAGACCGTCGTAGAAGACACCAGGAGGACACACGAGAGGGGCTCCCGTACGGCCGTACGGGAGCCCCTCTCGTGCACGGCTGTCAGCCGCCGAACTCCTGCAGCCCCTTCAGCGCCTGGTCCAGCAGCGCCTGACGGCCCTCCAGCTCACGCCGGAGCTTGTCCGCGCGGGCGGTGTTGCCCTGCGCGCGGGCCTGCTCGATCTGCTGATGGAGCTTGTCCACGGCGGCCTGGAGCTGGCCGGTCAGCCCCTCGGCACGCGCGCGTGCCTCCGGGTTGGTACGGCGCCACTCGGTCTCCTCGGCCTCCTGGAGCGCCCGCTCCACCGCGTGCATCCGGCCCTCGACCTTCGGCCGGGCGTCGCGCGGGACGTGCCCGATGACCTCCCAGCGCTCGTTGATCGCACGGAACGCGGCGCGGGCCGCCTTGAGATCGGTGACCGGCAGGAGCTTCTCGGCCTCCTCGGCCAGCTCCTCCTTGAGCTTGAGGTTCTCGGACTGCTCCGCGTCCCGCTCGGCGAAGACCGAGCTGCGCGCGGCGAAGAAGACGTCCTGGGCGCCGCGGAAGCGGTTCCACAGGTCGTCCTCGTGCTCGCGCTGGGCGCGGCCCGCCGCCTTCCACTCGGCCATCAGCTCGCGGTAGCGGGCGGCCGTCGGACCCCAGTCCGTCGAACCCGACAGCGCCTCCGCCTCGCCGACCAGCCGCTCCTTGGTGCGGCGGGCCTCCTCGCGCTGCGCGTCGAGCTGCGCGAAGTGCTGCTTGCGCCGCTTGGAGAACGCCGACCGGGCGTGCGAGAAGCGGTGCCACAGCTCGTCGTCGGACTTGCGGTCCAGCCGCGGCAGGCCCTTCCAGGTGTCCACCAGCGCCCGCAGCCGCTCACCGGCCGCCCGCCACTGGTCGGACGCGGCCAGCTGCTCGGCCTCGGTGACCAGCTCCTCCTTGGCCCGGCGGGCCTCGTCGGACTGCTTGGCCCGCTGCGCCTTGCGCTCCTCGCGCCGCTTGTCCACCAGCTCCACGAGCTGGTCCAGCCGCTTCCTGAGCGCGTCCAGGTCACCCACCGCATGGTGCGCGTCGACCTGCTCGCGCAGGTGCTGGATCGCGGCCTGGGCGTCCTTCGACGACAGGTCGGTGGTCCGCACCCGCTTCTCGAGGAGGCCGATCTCGACCACCAGGCCCTCGTACTTGCGCTCGAAGTAGGCCAGCGCCTCATCGGGCGAGCCGGCCTGCCAGGAACCGACCACCTGCTCGCCGTCGGCCGTACGCACGTACACGGTCCCCGTCTCGTCGACGCGGCCCCACGGGTCGCTGCTCACAGCGCCTCCTCCACATGATGCCTGCGGAGGGCTTTCCCACCCCCGGGCATCGTCCACAGTTTCGTCACCGCCAACATAGGCGACCGGCGGGTGACCTGTCCGCATCCCGCACGACCGAAATCCCGCGGTCGACAGTCAGGATTTCGTGACGGTCGCCTTGTCGATCACGACCGTCGCGTTCGGCGCTCCGTCACCGGCGCCGGTGCTCTCGCCCGCGGCGGCGATCTTCTTCAGCACCTTCATGCCGGCGTCCGAGATCGTGCCGAACGGGGTGTAGCTGGGCGGCAGCTCACTGTCCTGGTACACCAGGAAGAACTGGCTGCCGCCGGTGTCCGCCTGCCCGGTGTTGGCCATCGCCACCGTGCCCGCCGGGTAGATGTTGTCCTTCAGGCTTTTGTCCTTCAGGTTCTCGTCCGGGATCGTGTAGCCGGGACCGCCGGTGCCCTGCCCGGTCGGGTCGCCGCACTGGAGCACGTAGATGCCGCTGGTGGTGAGCCGGTGGCACGTGGAGTGGTCGAAGAAGCCCTTCCCGGCGAGGAAGTCGAACGAGTTCACGGTGTGCGGCGCCGCCGACGCCTTCAGGGCGATGTCTATCTCGCCGCACGTCGTGTCCAGCGTCATGGTGTAGTCCGCCGACTTGTCGATGGACATCGCCGGCTCCTTCTTCCAGGTCTTCGTCGAGGCCTTGCCCGCCGCGGCCTTGTCGCACGGGTCGGGGGCCTTGGACGCCGACGCGCTGGGCGACGCCTCGGCGCTCGCGTTCTCCTTGTCGTCGTCGCCCTTCAGCGTGCCGGTCGTGTACAGCGCGAGGCTGCCCACCAGCACCACACCGAGCACCGACGCGATCACCGAGTTCCGCACCCGCGCCTTGCGTCGCGCGGCGGTGCGCCGCTGCTGCTGCCGCAAGAACTTCTCCCGGGCGAGCTGACGCCGCCGCTGTTCCTGGCTGACCACCGGGTTGTCTCCTATGCGTCTTCGTGTGCCGACCGGTACGTCTGCGTGCTCGTGGGCCGACCGCCTGCGTTAGCCCCGTACCGTATATGGGTTCGCTGAGGAATCGGCACCGCCGGTAGGCTCTGACCACGGGCGCAGCCCGTTCACAAGCCACCCGTATCGACACAACGAAGGACGATCGTGCTCATTGCCGGGTTCCCCGCCGGGGCCTGGGGGACGAACTGCTACCTCGTCGCCCCGGCCGCAGGCGAGGAGTGCGTGATCATCGACCCCGGCCACCAGGCCGCCCAGGGAGTCGGGGAGGCGCTGAAGAAGCACCGGCTCAAGCCGGTCGCCGTCGTCCTCACCCACGGCCACATCGACCACGTGGCCTCGGTCGTCCCGGTGTGCGGAGCCAACGACGTGCCCGCGTGGATCCACCCGGCGGACCGCTACATGATGAGCGACCCCGAGAAGGGCCTCGGCCGGTCCATCGGGATGCCGCTGATGGGCGAGCTGAGCGTGGGGGAGCCGGACGACGTACGGGAGCTGGCCGACGGCGCGAAGCTGGAGCTGGCGGGGCTGGAGCTGACCGTGGCGCACGCTCCGGGCCATACCAAGGGGTCGGTGACCTTCGGCCTGCCCGAGGCGGCGGACGTCCCGCCGGTGCTGTTCTCGGGCGACCTGCTGTTCGCCGGCTCCATCGGCCGCACCGACCTGCCCGGCGGCTCCATGGACGACATGCTCGAGTCCCTGACCCGCGTGGTCCTGCCGCTCGACGACACGACCGTGGTGCTGTCCGGACACGGTCCCCAGACGACCATCGGCCAGGAGCGCGCCGCCAACCCGTATCTGCGGCAGGCGGCTTCCGGCCAGGAAGCCCCCGAGGCTCCCCGACGAGGAATGTGACGAGAGACCTTCCGTGAGCACCTTCAAGGCCCCCAAGGGCACGTACGACCTGCTGCCGCCCGACTCGGCGAAGTACCTCGCCGTCCGTGAGGCGATCGCGGCCCCGCTGCGCGACTCCGGCTACGGCTACATCGAGACGCCCGGCTTCGAGAGCGTCGAGCTGTTCGCCCGCGGCGTCGGCGAGTCCACCGACATCGTCACCAAGGAGATGTACGCCTTCGAGACCAAGGGCGGCGACCGGCTCGCCCTGCGTCCCGAGGGCACGGCCTCCGTGCTGCGCGCGACGCTGGAGGCCAACCTGCACAAGACGGGCAACCTTCCCGTCAAGCTCTGGTACTCCGGCTCCTACTACCGCTACGAGCGTCCCCAGAAGGGCCGTTACCGCCACTTCTCGCAGGTCGGCGCCGAGGCGATCGGCGCCGAGGACCCGGCGCTCGACGCCGAGCTGATCATTCTGGCCGACCAGGCGTACCGCTCGCTGGGCCTGCGGAACTTCCGCATCCTGCTCAACTCCCTGGGCGACAAGGAGTGCCGCCCCGTCTACCGGGCCGCCCTCCAGGAGTTCCTGCGCGGCCTGGACCTGGACGAGGAGACCCTGCGCCGGGCCGACATCAACCCGCTGCGGGTCCTGGACGACAAGCGCGAGTCGGTGCAGAAGCAGCTCGGGGACGCGCCGCTGCTGCGCGACCACCTCTGCGACCGGTGCAAGGCGTACCACGAGGAGGTCCGCGAGCTGATCACGGCCGCCGGTGTCGTCTTCGAGGACGACCCGAAGCTGGTGCGCGGCCTGGACTACTACACGCGCACCACCTTCGAGTTCGTCCACGACGGCCTGGGCTCCCAGTCCGCGGTGGGCGGCGGCGGCCGCTACGACGGCCTCTCCGAGATGATCGGCGGCCCCGCGCTGCCGTCCGTCGGCTGGGCCCTCGGCGTCGACCGCACGGTCCTGGCCCTGGAGGCCGAGGGCGTCGCACTGGACCTCCCCGCCACCACCTCCGTCTTCGCCGTACCGCTCGGCGAGCAGGCCCGCCGCGTGCTGTTCACCAAGGTCACCGAGTTGCGCAAGAACGGCGTCGCCGCCGACTTCTGCTACGGCGACAAGGGCCTCAAGGGCGCCATGAAGAACGCCAACCGCAGCGGCGCCCGCTACACGATCGTGGCCGGCGAACGCGACCTCGCCGAGGGCGTCGTCCAGCTCAAGGACATGGAGTCCGGCGAGCAGACCGCGATCGGCGTCAACGAGATCGTGGCGGAGCTGGAGTCCCGGCTCGGCTGAGCCCGTCGCACGCCCGGTGCGGCACGGCCACCGCTCCAGCGCCCGTGCCGCGGGGCGCTGGTGAGGGCCGCGTACGGTCCTCGACGCCGGACTCGCCGGCGACGCCCGCGGACGCCGTCCCCGCGGCGGGCCCGCCGGCGCTGAGCCGGTGTGCGGCACCGCCGCGTGGTCCGGCGGCCGGTCCCGGCGCCGGTGCGCCCCTCGGCCGCCGGCCGGAGCACCGCAGGCTCCCGTGCGGACAGCCGTGGCCGCGCCGGCCCGGTGCGCGGCCGGCCGGCCGGCGGTCACGTCCCCGGCGACCGCCCGGCCGCCGCGAGCCGGCCGGCGGGGGACTCCGCCTCCTCCGGGCAGCGCGTGGTCGAAAGGACGGCGGTGCCCTCGTCCGCCAGGGCCCGGACCGGCTCCCGGAACCGGCGCCGGGCGGCCTGGCCGGAACCGGCCGCCGGCCCGCCCGGGAGCAGCCGGTGCGCACCGCCGGGACACCGGGCGCCACGCCGAGGCGGCGGCGCCGGCCGCCCGAGAGCCCCCCGGTCCGGCCGCCCCGGCCTCCGGGCCGACGGCCTCCTCGGGGCCGCGCGGCCGGGAGCGGTACCGGGCGAAGCGCCGGACCGTCAACTCCGCGGATGCCGGGTTCGTCCTGCCGGACGAACCCGGCCCGGGACCGCCGCGCGCGCGTGCCGTGCGCCGGGTCCGCACCCAGCCCCCGGACCTCGCCGCCTTCCCCGGACGGGCCGCCTCGGGGGATCCCACCGTCGCGCTCCCGCCCCCGGACCGGGCCCGGGCGGGCCGGACGACACCTCATCCGCGCGGACACCGGGGTCCACGCCGCCCACCGCGGTGACGCCGCCGTACCGCTCGCGCGGCCCCGGCACGTCCACGGCGGTTCGTCCGCCTGTGCGCTCGTGGTTCAAGCGTTGTCCGGAACCGCACCCCCGGGGACGACGGGGCGTCCTCCCTTGTCCCCGTCGAACGGTGGACACGCGCGCGGGTGCGGCACAATGACCGTGCCCGAAGAAGACGAGACCTCAAGTGACGGAATCGGCGTGATGAGCAAGACGACAGTCAGAGACGTCTCCACGGACCCCGAGCCCGCGTCCGGAGCCGGTGCCGTCGCGCCGGGTGCGGCGGGCGGCAGCCGCGCGTTCGCCGTGATGCTGGTGATCACCGGCGCCGCCGGACTGCTCGCCGCGTGGGTCATCACGATCGACAAGTTCAAGCTGCTGGAGGCCAAGGTCGCCGGCACCACCTTCGTCCCCGGGTGCAGCCTGAACCCGGTGGTCTCCTGCGGCAGCGTCATGGAGAGCGACCAGGCGTCCGCCTTCGGCTTCCCGAACCCGATGCTGGGCCTGGCCGCCTACGCCGTCGTGATCTGCGTCGGCATGAGCCTGCTGGCGCGGGCCCGCTTCCCGCGCTGGTACTGGCTCACCTTCAACGCGGGCACCCTGTTCGGGGTGGGCTTCTGCACCTGGCTGCAGTTCCAGTCCCTGTACCGGATCAACGCGCTGTGCCTGTGGTGCTCGCTGGCCTGGGTCGCCACGATCGTCATGTTCTGGTACGTGACCTCGTTCAACGTGCGCAAGGGCTTCCTGCCCGCGCCGAACTGGCTGCGCGGCTTCTTCGGCGAGTTCACCTGGGTGCTGCCGGTCCTGCACATCGGCGTCATCGGCATGCTGGTCCTGACCCGCTGGTGGGACTTCTGGACCAGCTGACCCGCACCGCCCCCGGGCGCCGCCGGCCGGGCCCCACGGGCCCGGCCGGCGGCGCCTGTCGCGTTGTCGGCGCGGTGATTTAGGGTTTCGGGCGTGGAGCCCGATCTGTTCACCGCCGCCGCAGAAGAACGCCAGGAGAAGGACCCGGCAGGCAGCCCCCTGGCCGTCCGGATGCGTCCGCGCACCCTCGACGAGGTCGTGGGCCAGCGGCACCTGCTGAAGCCCGGCTCCCCGCTGCGCCGCCTGGTCGGCGAGGGGGCGTCCGGCCCCGCGGGCCCCTCCTCGGTGATCCTCTGGGGCCCGCCCGGCACCGGCAAGACGACCCTGGCGTACGTCGTCTCCAAGGCCACCGACAAGCGCTTCGTGGAGCTGTCGGCGATCACCGCGGGCGTCAAGGAGGTCCGCGCGGTCATCGACGGCGCCCGGCGCGCGGTCGGCGGGTACGGCAAGGAGACCGTCCTCTTCCTCGACGAGATCCACCGCTTCAGCAAGGCCCAGCAGGACTCCCTCCTGCCCGCCGTGGAGAACCGCTGGGTGACGCTGATCGCCGCGACCACGGAGAACCCGTACTTCTCGGTGATCTCCCCCCTCCTCTCCCGCTCCCTCCTGCTCACCCTCGAACCCCTCACCGACGACGACGTCCGCGGCCTGCTGCGCCGCGCCCTCACCGACGACCGGGGCCTCAAGGGCGCCGTCACCCTGCCCGGGGACACCGAGGACCACCTGCTGCGCATCGCCGGCGGCGACGCCCGCCGCGCCCTCACCGCCCTCGAAGCGGCCGCCGGGGCCGCGCTGGACAAGGGCGAGCCGGAGATCACCCTGGCCACGCTGGAGGCGACCGTCGACCGGGCGGCGGTCGCCTACGACCGCGACGGCGACCAGCACTACGACATCGCCAGCGCCCTGATCAAGTCCATCCGCGGCTCCGACGTCGACGCCGCCCTGCACTACCTGGCCCGCATGATCGAGGCCGGCGAGGACCCCCGCTTCATCGCCCGCCGCCTGATGATCTCCGCCAGCGAGGACATCGGCCTCGCCGACCCGAACGCGCTGCCGATCGCGGTCGCGGCGGCTCAGGCCGTCGCCATGATCGGCTTCCCCGAGGCGGCCCTCACCCTCAGCCACGCCACCATCGCCCTCGCCCTGGCGCCCAAGTCCAACGCCGCGACCACCGCGATCGGCGCCGCCCTGGAGGACGTGCGCAAGGGACACGCGGGGGCCGTCCCCGCCCATCTGCGCGACAGCCACTACCAGGGCGCGGGCAGGCTCGGCCACGGACAGGGGTACGTCTACCCGCACGACCTGCCCGAGGGCATCGCGCCCCAGCAGTACGCCCCGGACGCCCTGAAGGACCGCGAGTACTACACCCCGACCCGGCACGGCGGCGAGGCGCGGTACGCGGACGCCGTGGAGTGGACCAGGAGGCACCTCGGTCGAAAGAGGCCCTGAGCGCCCTGTAGACTCGATCGGAGTGCCGAGTCCCGTGCCGTCAGAGCGGGACAACCGGCCGGAACCCCCAGCGGGTTCCAGGAGCGTCGCGCACCGTCGAAGGTGTCGCGGGCAGCCCACCACCCCCCGTCGCAGGACGGGACCGGTCGGTGGGCCACTCGCGTGCTGCACGTATGTGCCCAGACCAGGGAGCGGCTGCCCGACAGGTCCCCCGCGGACCCGGCGGGTTTCCCCGGCTGCGGATGCGACCTCCCTCAACCCTGGCAAGCCGAACACTAGGAAATGAGAGACAGTGGCGAACCAGTCCCGCCCCAAGGTCAAGAAGTCGCGTGCCCTCGGCATCGCGCTGACGCCGAAGGCCGTCAAGTACTTCGAGGCCCGCCCCTACCCGCCGGGTGAGCACGGCCGCGGCCGCAAGCAGAACTCGGACTACAAGGTCCGTCTGCTGGAGAAGCAGCGTCTGCGTGCCCAGTACGACGTCTCCGAGCGTCAGCTCGTCCGCGCCTACGAGCGTGCCTCCAAGGTCCAGGGCAAGACCGGTGAGGCCCTGATCGTGGAGCTGGAGCGCCGCCTCGACGCGCTGGTCCTGCGCTCGGGCATCGCCCGCACGATCTACCAGGCCCGCCAGATGGTCGTCCACGGCCACATCGCGGTCAACGGCCAGAAGGTCGACAAGCCGTCCTTCCGCGTCCGCCCCGACGACGTCGTGCAGGTCCGCGACCGCTCCAAGGAGAAGACGCTGTTCCAGGTCGCGCGCGAGGGCGGCTTCGCCCCCGACGGCGAGACCCCGCGCTACCTCCAGGTGAACCTCAAGGCCCTGGCGTTCCGCCTGGACCGTGAGCCGAACCGCAAGGAGATCCCGGTGATCTGCGACGAGCAGCTCGTCGTCGAGTACTACGCCCGCTGATCCCGGCCGGCCGCGGTACTCGGGCCCGCCGTCCCGCCAGCCCCCCGTGGGCGGGCGGGACGGCGGGCCTCGTCATGTCCCCGGTGCCCTCGTCGGCCGCGCGGGACGCCGCGGCCCCGGCGGCTCCGCCGGTGCCTCGGACCGCCGCAGCACCCGGGCCACCGCCTCCTCCCGGCCCAGCCGGGCCCCCCGGCGCAGGCACTCCTCGTACGCCCCGTCGCCCAGCCGGTCGCGGGCCGCCGCCTCGCACAGCTCGCGCGGCGCGTTGTAGTGCGCCGAGCCGAACAACTGCAGGCCCACCGCGGGCCACAGCCGCCCCGCCGCCCCCTGGAGCACCGCCGCCTCCGCCGCGTCCCCCTCCGTCACCGTGACCAGGGCCAGCAGTTCCAGCGACAGCACCGAACCCAGCAGGTCACGGAAGCCGTGGGCATCGCCCAGGCAGACGGTCAGCAGCCGCCGGGCCCCGCCCGCGTCGCCGTCGCTCCAGGCCGCGTACGCCAGCACGTACAGCGCGTAGGCGCGCGCCCAGCGCTCGCCGTGGTCGTCGCACACCCGGCGCACGTCCTCGCACAGCCGCACCGCGTCCGCCAGATCGCCCTGGAAGGCCCGGGTCATCGCCAGCTCGACCTGGGCCATCAGCACATTGCTGTTCAGCTCGCCGATCTCCCGGTACCGCGCCAGCGCGGAACGCAGCAGCGCCTCGGCGCCCGTCATGTCGTCGGTGATCAGCGCCAGGCAGCCCGAGCGGTGCACCGCGTACGCCAGCGCCGTCGGGTTGCGGGCCCGCTCCGCCTCCCGGTGGCACTCCTCGAGCGTCGCCCGCGCGGACGCCGTGTCGCCCTGCAGGACCGTCACGTACGCCAGCACCCACAGGGCCTTGAGCCGGGACTGCTCACGCGCGGTCCGCTCCGCGTCCAGCCGCACCGCCTGCTCCAGCCAGTGCCGCCCCTCCGCGAGCCGCCCGCAGCCCACCCAGTGGAACCACAGGGAACCCGCCAGGTACTGGCCCAGGTGCGCTCCGTCCGGATCGGACAGGCAGTGGTCCAGGGCGGCGCGCAGATTCGGCAGCTCCGCCTCGATCCGCGCGGCGACCTCCGGCTGGCGCGGCGAGAACCACTCCAGCTCGCACCAGGTCGCCAGGCCCACGTACCAGTCGCGGTGCCGCCGCCGCAGCCGCGCCGCGTCGCCGGTCGCCTCCAGCCACTCCGCGCCGTACGCCCGCACCGTGCCGAGCATCCGGTAGCGCACCCCGGCCGGTGTCTCCTCGCGGGTCAGCACGGACTGGGCGAGCAGCGCGGAGAGCACGTCCAGCACCTCGT
This sequence comes from Streptomyces sp. SYSU D01066-1, assembly GCF_054956795.1. Classification (NCBI taxonomy): domain Bacteria; kingdom Bacillati; phylum Actinomycetota; class Actinomycetes; order Kitasatosporales; family Streptomycetaceae; genus Streptomyces; species Streptomyces sp. SYSU D01066-1. The sequence continues at coordinate 290,552 of NZ_JBUDHV010000003.1, forward strand.
CGGCGGGCAGCCCGTCGCCGCCGCACACGTACTCCGCGGCTTCCAGGTCGAACCGCCCCGCGAACACCGAAAGACGCGCCCACAGCAGCCGCTCCCCGGGCGTGCACAGCTCATGGCTCCAGCCGATCGCCGTGCGCAGCGCCCGGTGCCGGGGCAGCGCCGCCCGGTTCCCCCCGGCCAGCAGCCGGAACCGGTCGTCCAGCCGGCCGAGCACCTGCCGCGGCGTCAGCACGCCCAGCCGTCCCGCGGCCAGCTCGATCGCCAGCGGGATGCCGTCCAGCCGCCGGCACAGCTCCCGCACCTCGGCGCCGTCCCCGCCGCCGATCTCCACCCCGTGCTGCGCGGCGCGCACCGTCAGCAGGGACACCGCCTCCTCCCCGGTCAGCGGCGCCAGCGGGAACAGCCGCTCGCCGGAGACGGCCAGCGGCCGGCGCCCCACCGCCAGCACCCGCAGCCCGGCGGCCCGGCCCAGCAGCTCCGTCACCAGCCGGGCGCACGGGTCCACCAGGTGCTCGGTTCCGTCGAGCAGCAGCAGCACCTCGCGCTCGGCGAGGTGGGCGAGCAGGGTCTCGCGGGGCGTCCGGGTGGTGTGGTCGGTCAGGCCGAGCGCCTCCACCACCGCGTAGTCGACGAACTCCGCGTCGCGCACGGGCGCCAGGTCCACCCGCCAGACCCCGTCCCGGGGCGCCGACCGCGCGGCGGCCCGCTCCGCCAGCCGCGACTTGCCCACCCCGCCCACCCCGGTGACCGTCACCAGCCGCGCGCCGCGCAGCGCGTCGTCCAGCTCGGAGAGTTCCGCCGCGCGTCCCACGAAGGCGTCCAGTTCCAGCGGCAGGTTCCCGGCCGGGGACGTCCCGTCATGCCGTTGATCACGCATAGGAGACGCAGCGTACTGAAGCGTGCGCACTGCGTACAAACGTCCCGTGCCGCTGCGCCGCAGGAGGACGGTAATGCGGTACGGACCCCCATCCCCGGCGCGATAGGCTCGGTGCACGACTTTTCGTGTTCTCGATGATCTCGATGTTCACGACGTACGTGAAGTTCTGGCACGTTTCAGGGAGCGGGTGCACACAGTGTCCGGTGGCGAGGTGGCCGGGATCCTGGTGGCCGTCTTCTGGGCGATCCTGGTCTCCTTCCTCGCCGTCGCACTGGTGAGGCTGGCCCAGACGCTCAAGGCGACCACCAAGCTCGTGGCGGACGTGACCGACCAGGCCGTCCCGCTGCTGGCCGACGCCTCCGCGGCGGTGCGCTCGGCGCAGACCCAGATCGAACGGGTCGACGCGATCGCCTCCGACGTCCAGGAGGTCACGTCCAACGCCTCGGCGCTGTCCACCACCGTCGCCTCCACCTTCGGCGGCCCCCTGGTCAAGGTCGCGGCCTTCGGCTACGGCGTGCGCCGGGCGATGGGCGGCCGCAAGGAGGACGTGCCGGACAGGACAGCCAGGCGCACCGTCGTGGTCGGCCGTACCGTCCCGGCGACGCGGCGGGCCAAGCGGAAGAAGGACTGACCCAGCGATGTTCCGCCGTACGTTCTGGTTCACCACCGGCGTCGCCGCCGGAGTGTGGGCCACCACCAAGGTCAACCGGAAGCTCAAGCAGCTCACCCCCGAGAATCTCGCCGTGAGCGCGGCGAACAAGGCGATCGAGGCCGGCGGCCGGCTCAAGGACCGCGCCGTGGGCTTCGCGCTCGAGGTGCGCGACAACATGGCCCAGCGGGAGGCCGAACTGGGCGACGCGCTCGGTCTCGGCGCCCCCGCCGCCCGGGAGCTCCCGGCGCCCCGGCGGTACGCCGCCATCGAGAACCGCAACGACCCGACCACCTCGAAGTACATCGACAGGACGACGTACTCGTACAACCGGAATGAGGACCACTGATGGAGTCGGCCGAGATCCGCCGCCGCTGGCTGAGCTTCTTCGAGGAGCGCGGGCACACCGTCGTCCCGTCGGCGTCGCTCATCGCGGACGACCCGACTCTGCTGCTGGTCCCGGCCGGCATGGTGCCCTTCAAGCCGTACTTCCTCGGCGAGGTCAAGCCGCCCTTCGACCGCGCCACCAGCGTGCAGAAGTGCGTGCGCACGCCGGACATCGAAGAGGTCGGCAAGACCACCCGGCACGGCACGTTCTTCCAGATGTGCGGCAACTTCTCCTTCGGCGACTACTTCAAGGAAGGCGCCATCAAGTACGCCTGGGAGCTGCTCACCAGCCCCCAGGACAAGGGTGGCTACGGCCTGGACCCCGAGCGCCTGTGGATCACCGTCTACCAGGACGACGACGAGGCCGAGCGCATCTGGCACGACGTCGTCGGCGTCCCGTCCGAGCGCATCCAGCGCCTGGGCAAGAAGGACAACTACTGGTCCATGGGCGTCCCCGGCCCCTGCGGCCCCTGCTCCGAGATCAACTACGACCGCGGCCCCGAGTTCGGCGCCGAGGGCGGCCCGGCCGTCAACGACGAGCGGTACGTGGAGATCTGGAACCTCGTCTTCATGCAGTACGAGCGGGGCGAGGGCACCTCCAAGGAGGACTTCGAGATCCTCGGGGACCTGCCGAGCAAGAACATCGACACCGGCCTCGGGCTGGAGCGGCTCGCCATGATTCTGCAGGGCGTGCAGAACATGTACGAGATCGACACCTCCATGGCCGTCATCAAGAAGGCCACCGACCTGACCGGTGTCTCCTACGGCGACGCCCACGACTCGGACGTCTCGCTGCGCGTGGTCACCGACCACATGCGCACCTCCGTGATGCTCATCGGCGACGGCGTCACGCCGGGCAACGAGGGCCGCGGCTACGTGCTGCGCCGCATCATGCGCCGCGCCATCCGCAACATGCGCCTGCTCGGCGCCACCGGTCCGGTCGTCAAGGACCTGATCGACACGGTGATCGAGATGATGGGGCAGCAGTACCCCGAGCTGATCACCGACCGGGAGCGGATCGAGAAGGTCGCCGTCGCCGAGGAGAACGCCTTCCTCAAGACGCTGAAGGCCGGCACCAACATCCTCGACACCGCCGTCGCCGACACCAAGGCCGCCGGCGGCTCGGTCCTGGCCGGCGACAAGGCGTTCCTGCTCCACGACACCTGGGGCTTCCCGATCGACCTCACCCTGGAGATGGCCGCCGAGCAGGGCCTGTCCGTGGACGAGGACGGCTTCCGGCGCCTGATGAAGGAGCAGCGGGAGCGCGCCAAGGCCGACGCCCAGGCCAAGAAGACCGGCCACGCCGACCTCGGCGCCTACCGGGAGATCGCCGACCGCGCCGGGCAGACCGACTTCATCGGCTACACCGACACCGAGGGAGAGTCCACCGTCGTCGGCATCCTCGTCGACGGCGCCTCCTCGCCGGCCGCCACCGAGGGCGACGAGGTCGAGATCGTCCTGGACCGCACGCCCTTCTACGCCGAGGGCGGCGGCCAGATCGGCGACACCGGCCGGATCAGGACCGACTCCGGTGCCGTCATCGAGGTCCGCGACTGCCAGAAGCCGGTCCCGGGCGTCTACGTCCACAAGGGCGTCGTCCAGGTCGGTGAGATCACCGTGGGCGCCAAGGCGCACGCCGCCATCGACGACCGGCGCCGCAAGGCCATCGCCCGCGCCCACTCGGCCACCCACCTCACCCACCAGGCGCTGCGCGACGCGCTGGGCCCGACGGCCGCCCAGGCCGGTTCCGAGAACCAGCCCGGCCGCTTCCGCTTCGACTTCGGTTCCCCGTCGGCCGTTCCCACGGCCGTGATGACCGACGTCGAGCAGAAGATCAACGAGGTGCTCGCCCGCGACCTGGACGTGCGTGCCGACGTCATGGGCATCGACGAGGCCAAGAAGCAGGGTGCCATCGCCGAGTTCGGCGAGAAGTACGGCGAACGGGTGCGCGTCGTCACCATCGGCGACTTCTCCAAGGAGCTGTGCGGCGGCACCCACGTGCACAACACCGCCCAGCTGGGCCTGGTCAAGCTGCTGGGCGAGTCGTCCATCGGCTCCGGCGTGCGCCGCATCGAGGCCCTGGTGGGCGTCGACGCCTACCACTTCCTCGCCCGTGAGCACACGGTCGTCGCCCAGCTCCAGGAGCTGATCAAGGGCCGTCCGGAGGAGCTCCCGGAGAAGGTCTCCGCCATGCTCGGCAAGCTGAAGGACGCCGAGAAGGAGATCGAGAAGTTCCGCGCCGAGAAGGTCCTCCAGGCCGCCGCCGGTCTCGCCGAGTCCGCCCAGGACGTACGGGGCGTCGCCCTGGTCACCGGCCGGGTCCCGGACGGCACCACCGCCGACGACCTGCGCAAGCTGGTCCTCGACGTGCGCGGCCGCATCCAGGGCGGCCGGGCCGCCGTGGTCGCCCTGTTCACGACGGTGAACGGCAAGCCCCTCACCGTCATCGCCACCAACGACGCCGCCCGCGACCGCGGTCTCAAGGCCGGTGACCTGGTCCGCACCGCCGCCAAGACCCTCGGCGGCGGCGGTGGCGGCAAGCCGGACGTCGCCCAGGGCGGTGGCCAGAACCCGGCCGCCATCGGTGACGCCGTGGCCGCCGTGGAGCGCCTGGTCGCGGAGACGGCGAAGTAATGCGCACAGGACGTCGGCTCGCCATCGACGTCGGGGACGCCCGGATCGGGGTCGCCTCGTGCGACCCCGACGGGATCCTCGCCACCCCCGTCGAGACGGTCCCGGGCCGGGACCTCCCGGCGGCCCACCGGCGGCTGCGCGCGCTGGTCGAGGAGTACGAGCCGATCGAGGTCGTCGCCGGCCTGCCCCGCTCCCTCAAGGGGGGCGAGGGCCCGGCGGCGGCCAAGGTCCGCCGTTTCGCCCAGGAGCTGGCCCGGGGCATCGCCCCCGTCCCGGTCCGGCTCGTCGACGAGCGGATGACGACCGTGACGGCGAGCCAGGGGCTGCGCGCCTCCGGGGTGAACTCCAGGAAGGGCCGTTCGGTCATCGACCAGGCCGCCGCTGTGATCATCCTTCAGCAGGCGCTTGAATCCGAACGGGTGTCAGGTAATCCTCCTGGCGAGGGCGTCGAAGTGGTCATCTGATCGCTGTACGGTAACGTTCCGCGCGATGCGGCGGTCTTCGAACAGCCTCCGCACAGAGAGAGGCGGAACGGCAAGCGGTCCGTGAAGCCGCGTGACCGCCGCCTCGCGGCTCTAGGGGATCCATGACTGAGTATGGCCGGGGCCAGGGCTCCGAACCGTGGCACCCGGAGGACCCGTTGTACGGGGACGGCGGGTGGGGAGGGCAGCAGGCCCACACGGGACAGCAGCCCTTCGACGGCGGCCAGCCGCAGCACCACCCGCAGCATCAGCAGCACGGTGACTGGGGCGAGAACGGAGGCCAGGCCGGATACGGCCAGGCCCAGCAGCAGTACCCGCACGACGGACAGCAGTACGACGGCGGGCAGGGCGGGCAGTACAGCCAGCAGCAGTACGACCCGCAGTACGGAGGGCAGCAGTACCCGGCGCAGCAGCAACAGGACCAGCAGCAGTACCCGGCGCAGCAGCAACAGGACCAGCAGCAGTACGGCACCGAGGGCTGGCCCGCCGGACAGCAGCAGCCCGTGTACCCGGCCGACCCCGCCGACCCGTACGCCCAGCAGGCCGCCGCCTCCTACGGCACGGAGCAGCCCGACCACTACGGCACCCCGGAGGCGTATCCGCCCCCCGAGCCGCCGAGCCGGCGGCGCAGCGAGCCGGAGCCGGCGAAGACCGACTGGGACCCGGGCCCCGACCAGGGGGAACACGCCTTCTTCGCGGGCGGCGACGGGGACGACGAGGCCGAGGACGACGCTCCCGGACGCGGTGACCGCAGGAACCGCGGGGGCAAGCCGAAGAAGCGGCGGAACGGTTGTGCGTGCCTCGTGGTCTGCCTGGTGCTGGGCGGCGGCGTGGCGGGATTCGGATACTTCGGCTACCAGTTCTACCAGGATCGTTTCGGCGCGGCCCCCGACTACGCGGGGGACGGCAACGGCACGCAGGTGACCGTCACGGTCCCCAAGGGCGCGGGCGGCTCGGTCATCGGCCAGGTGCTGAAGCGCCAGGGTGTGGTGAAGAGCGTCGACGCGTTCATCGCGGCGCTGCAGAGCAACCCGAACGCCAAGGGCATCCAGGACGGCGTCTACACGATGCAGAAGGAGATGTCCGCCGAGAGCGCCGTGAAGCTGATGCTCAGCCCCGAGAGCCGCAACACGCTGATCATCGCCGAGGGCAAGCGCAGCGCCGCCGTCTACGAACTCATCGACGAACGCCTCGAGGTCGACAAGGGCACCACCGCCAAGGTCGCCGAGACCGAGTGGAAGGACCTCGGCCTGCCCGACTGGGCGATGAACCACGCCGACGTCAAGGACCCGCTGGAGGGCTTCCTCTACCCGTCCAGCTACTCCGTGGCCAAGGGCCAGAAGCCCGAGGCGGTGCTCAAGGAGATGGTGGCGCGGGCCACCGACAAGTACGAGGAGCTCGGCTTCGAGAAGAAGTCGAAGGAACTGGGGCTCGACGGGCCCTGGCAGCTCGTGACGGTGGCCAGCCTGGTGCAGGCCGAGGGCAAGACCCACGAGGACTTCCGCAAGATGGCCGAGGTCATCTACAACCGCCTCAAGCCCGACAACTACGAGACCAACCAGAAGCTCCAGTTCGACTCGACCTTCAACTACCTGATGGGTCAGAGTGAGATCCACATCAGCGAGTCCGAGATCAACAGCAACTCGGACCCGTACAACACCTACTACCACAAGGGCCTGCCGCCCGGCCCCATCGACAACCCGGGTGCCGAGGCGCTGGAGGCCGCGCTCAAACCCACGGACGACGGCTGGATCTACTTCGTGGCCACCGATGGCGTGAGCAACACGGAGTTCGCCAAGACCAACGCCGAGTTCGAGAAACTGAAGGACGAGTTCAATGCCAACACCGGCGACTGACGCCCGCCGGGCCGCCGTCCTCGGCTCCCCGATCGCCCACTCCCTCTCCCCGGTGCTGCACCGCGCCGCGTACGCCGCGCTGGGCCTGGAGGGGTGGACGTACGAGCGTTTCGAGGTGGACGAGGCGGCCCTGCCGGGGTTCGTCGAGAAGCTGGGGCCCGAGTGGGCCGGGCTGTCGCTGACCATGCCGCTGAAGCGGGCCGTGATCCCGCTGCTCGACGAGATCAGCGACACGGCGGCCTCCGTGGACGCGGTGAACACCGTCGTCCTCACCGAGGACGGCCGCCGCACCGGTGACAACACCGACATCCCCGGCATGGTCGCCGCCCTGCGCGAGCACGGCGTCGAGAAGGTGGAGTCCGCCGCGATCCTGGGCGCGGGCGCCACCGCCTCCTCCGCGCTGGCCGCGCTGGCCCGGATCTGCACGGGTGAGGTCGCCGTCTACGTGCGCAGCGCGGCCCGGGCCGCCGAGATGCGCGAGTGGGCCGAGCGGCTCGACGTCGACGTGCGCGTCGTGGACTGGTCGCGGGCCGAGCAGGCACTGCGTGCCCCGCTGGTGGTGGCCACCACCCCGGCCGGCACCACCGACGCGCTGGCCGCCGCCGTGCCGGAGATGCCCACGACCCTCTTCGACGTGCTCTACGAGCCCTGGCCCACCGCGCTGGCCGCCCGCTGGTCGGCCCACGGCGGGGCCGTCGTCAGCGGCCTCGACCTGCTGGTGCACCAGGCGGTGCTGCAGGTGGAGCAGATGACGGGGCGCGGCCCGGCCCCGCTGGCCGCCATGCGCACCGCGGGCGAGCGGGCGCTGGCGGACCGTTAGGCGTCCGCGGGCGGTCCGCTGTCCGGTTGGTGGACCGCCGCCCAGGTCACATCGGGGGACATGGGAGGATTGGGACCGGCGGATCAGGGCCGCGCACCCGGTCGCGCCGTGATGGACAGGGCGCGAACACCGAGGAGCACTGTTGAGCAGGTTGCGCTGGCTGACCGCGGGGGAGTCGCACGGCCCCGCACTCGTCGCGACGCTGGAGGGCCTTCCCGCCGGCGTGCCGATCACCACGGAGATGGTGGCGGACCACCTGGCGCGGCGGCGGCTCGGCTACGGGCGCGGCGCTCGGATGAAATTCGAGCGGGACGAGGTCACCTTCCTCGGCGGTGTCCGGCACGGCCTGACCCTGGGCTCCCCGGTCGCGATCATGGTGGGCAACACCGAGTGGCCCAAGTGGGAGCAGGTCATGGCCGGTGACCCGGTCGACCCGGAGGTCCTCGCCGGCCTCGCCCGCAACGCCCCGCTGACCCGGCCGAGGCCCGGCCACGCCGACCTCGCGGGCATGCAGAAGTACGGCTTCGACGAGGCCCGGCCGGTCCTGGAGCGCGCCTCCGCGCGGGAGACCGCCGCCCGGGTCGCGCTCGGCGCGGTGGCGCGGTCGTACCTGAAGGAGACGGCCGGCATCGAGATCGTCAGCCATGTCGTCGAGCTGGCCGCCGCCAAGGCGCCCTACGGTGTGCTGCCGACCCCGGCCGATGTGGAGAAGCTGGACGCCGACCCGGTGCGCTGCCTGGACGCGGACGCCTCCAGGGCGATGGTCGAGGAGATCGACCAGGCCCACAAGGACGGCGACACCCTCGGTGGCGTCGTGGAGGTGCTGGCGTACGGGGTTCCGGTCGGCCTCGGCTCGCACGTGCACTGGGACCGACGGCTGGACGCCCGTCTGGCCGCCGCGCTCATGGGCATCCAGGCGATCAAGGGCGTCGAGGTCGGGGACGGCTTCGACCTGGCCCGGGTGCCCGGCTCGAAGGCGCACGACGAGATCCTCACCACCCCTGAGGGCATCAAGCGCGCCTCGGGCCGTTCCGGCGGCACCGAGGGCGGGCTGACCACGGGTGAGCTGCTGCGGGTGCGGGCGGCGATGAAGCCGATCGCGACCGTGCCGCGCGCCCTGAAGACCGTGGACGTCGCCACCGGCGAGGCCGCCGCCGCCCACCACCAGCGCTCCGACGTCTGCGCCGTCCCGGCGGCCGGCATCGTCGCCGAGGCCATGGTCGCGCTGGTGCTGGCGGACGCGGTCGCGGAGAAGTTCGGCGGCGACAGCGTGCCCGAGACCCGGCGCAACGTCACCTCCTACCTCGACGCCCTGACCATCCGATGAGCGCACCGCTGATCGTCCTGGTCGGCCCGATGGGGGTCGGCAAGTCCACCGTGGGCGCGCTGCTCGCCGAGCGGCTCGGCACGGGCTACCGGGACACCGACGAGGACATCGTCGCCGCCGAGGGCCGCGCCATCGCCGAGATCTTCGTGGACGAGGGCGAGGCCGCCTTCCGGGCCGTCGAGAAGGCGGCCGTGCGACGGGCGCTCGCCGAGCACGACGGGGTCCTCGCCCTGGGCGGCGGCGCGATCCTGGACGAGGAGACGCGCGCCCTGCTCGCCGGGCACCGGGTGGTCTACCTCTCGATGGACGTCGAGGAAGCGGTCAAGCGCACCGGCCTCAACGCGGCCCGGCCGCTGCTCGCGGTCAACCCGCGCAAGCAGTGGCGCGAGCTGATGGAGGCCAGACGGCACCTGTACGAGGCCGTCGCCACGGCCGCCGTGCCGACCGACGGCCGCACCCCCGAAGAGGTCGCCGAAGCCGCCCTGGACGCACTGGAGTTGAAGACCGTATCCCCCGGGGGACAAGCCCCGGACCCTCGGCCGGAGGACGTTGTGGCGAACCATGTGACAAGGATCCAGGTCGGCGCCACCGCGGGCAGCGAGGCGTACGAGGTCCTGGTGGGCCGGCAGCTCCTGGGCGAGCTGCCCGCACTCGTCGGGCCCAGGGCCAAGCGGGTCGCCGTCATCCACCCCGAGGCGCTCGCCGAGACGGGCGACGCGCTGCGCGCCGACCTCGCGGGCCAGGGGTACGACGCGATCGCCATCCAGGTGCCCAACGCGGAGGAGGCCAAGACCGCCGAGGTCGCGGCCTACTGCTGGAAGGCGCTCGGCCAGTCCGGGTTCACCCGCACCGACGTCGTCGTCGGGGTGGGCGGCGGCGCCACCACGGACGTGGCCGGGTTCGTCGCCGCGACCTGGCTGCGCGGCGTGCGCTGGATCGCCGTACCGACCACGGTGCTGGCCATGGTCGACGCGGCCGTCGGCGGCAAGACCGGCATCAACACCGCCGAGGGCAAGAACCTCGTCGGTTCCTTCCACCCGCCGGCCGGTGTCCTGTGCGACCTCGCCGCGCTGGACTCGCTCCCGGTCAACGACTACGTCTCCGGGCTCGCCGAGGTCATCAAGGCCGGCTTCATCGCCGACCCGGCGATCCTGGACCTGATCGAGTCCGACCCCGAGGCCGCCCGCACCCCGGCCGGTCCGCACACCGCCGAGCTGATCGAGCGGGCCATCCGGGTCAAGGCCGAGGTCGTCTCCTGCGACCTGAAGGAGGCGGGCCGCCGGGAGATCCTGAACTACGGCCACACCCTCGGCCACGCCATCGAGAAGAACGAGCGCTACAAGTGGCGGCACGGCGCCGCCGTCGCGGTCGGCATGCACTTCGCCGCGGAACTGGGCCGCCTCGCCGGCCGCCTGGACGACGCCACCGCCGACCGGCACCGCAGCATCCTCGAAGCGGTGGGTCTGCCCCTGCACTACCGGTACGACCAGTGGCCCAAGCTGGTGGAGAACATGAAGATCGACAAGAAGTCCCGCGGCGACCTGCTGCGCTTCATCGTCCTGGACGGTCTGGCCAAGCCCACCGTCCTGGAGGGCCCCGACCCCGCCGTCCTCCTCGCCGCCTACGGTGAAGTGGGGCAGTAGGCACCGCGGCGCGCCGGCCGCCCGATCCGTTCCGCGCGCCGGGCACCAGGGGCCGCCCCCGGCCGTTCACCAAACGACGGCCGGGGGCGGTACCGTTCTGCGACAGCGGCGGGGCCGGCCCCGCTGTCAGCGCCCATCGCCCGTGGTGAGTGAGCCGAAGGGGGCCGCGCCGGTGCCGACCTTCGGCACCGGCCGCGGCGTCCCGGCGGCGGACCGAGCCCGAGAACGAGACGGAGTGGCACCGGATGCAGCACGCAGTGGGTTCTCCGCTGCCGCCGCCCCACCAGCCGGGGCACGGACCGGCCACCGGCTGGTCACCGGCCGCACATCACCCGGAGCCTCCGCCCGGAGCGCACCGGACGTCCGCCCCCGTGCCGCCGCCCCCGGCGGCCCCACCGCCCCCGGCGGCCCCGCCGGTCCCGCCCCCGCCGGTTCCACCGCACGCGCCGCCGCCCCAGCACGCTCCCGTCGCCCAGCCCGCCCCGCCCCCGCCGGACACCACCGGGCACGTCCAGCCGTCCCCCGGCCGGCCGGCGTCCGCGCCCAGCGCGCCGCCCGTCCCGGCCGCCGCCCCGGACCCGGCGACCACCGTCCTCGCCGTGCTGCTGATCGGCCCGGCCGGTGCCGGCAAGACCAGCGTCGCCAAGTACTGGGCGGACCACCGCCGGGTGCCCACCGCCCACATCAGCCTCGACGACGTGCGCGAGTGGGTCCGCTCCGGCTTCGCCGACCCGCAGTCCGGGTGGAACGACCACTCCGAGACGCAGTACCGCCTGGCCCGCCGCACCTGCGGCTTCGCCGCGCGCAACTTCCTGGCCAACGGCATCTCCTGCATCCTCGACGACGCCGTCTTCCCCGACCGCCCGGTCGTCGGCCTCGGCGGCTGGAAGCGGCACGTCGGACCCGGCCTGCTCCCGGTCGTCCTGCTGCCCGGCCTGGACGTCGTCCTGGAGCGCAACGCCGAGCGGGCGGGCAACCGCCGCCTCACCGACGAGGAGGTCGCCCGCATCCACGGCCGGATGGCCGGCTGGTACGGATCCGGCCTGCCGATCATCGACAACTCCCAGATCGACGTCCCCGAGACCGCCCGCGTCCTGGACGACGTGCTGGCCCGTTCGATGGCGAGCCCACCGAGCTGGTGACACGGGGCGCGTCCTGACGGAAGGGGCCCCGGGGGACCGCGAGCCCGGCCCCCGCCGACCGGCACACACCACGTCGGCCGCCGCCGGGCCCGCGGCCCCGGCGGCGCGGGGAACCGTCCCGGCCCAGGGGGCGCGGCCGGCCGCGAGCCCGGCCCCACCGGCGAGCGGCCGGCCCCCGACGGGCCGATCGCCGAGGGGAGCGTCGCCTCGGCGACGCGGGAGCGCGCCCGCACGCGGGGCAAGCGGAAAACCGCGCACTCGGCCCCCGCCGGCCGGCAGCCGCCGCACAGCGCCCACCCGTCCCGCCCCTCTCTCCGGACAGCCGGCGCGCAAACCGCCCACTCGGCCTCTCCTGAGCGGCGTCCGCCGAGCGGAACTCTTAGGCTCGGCTCATGTCAGAGGTGTACGCGGCCCGCCGGACGCGCCTACGTGAACGCTGCATCGCGGGCGGCAGCGCGGCGGCGCTGGTCTCCCGGCCCGCCAACGTGCGCTATCTCGCCGGTGCCGCCCCGCGCGGCGCCGTCCTGCTGCTGGGGGTCACCGAGGACCTGCTGCTGTGCGGCGAGCCCCCGGAGGACCGTCCCGCCGACGGGCGGCCCGACGAGAGCCTGCGGCTGCGGGTCCTGCCGGGTCCCGGCGCCGACCCCGCCGTCGCCGCCGGCGGCCTCGCCGCGACCCAGGGCGCCGACTCCCTCGCCGTGGAGGAACACCACCTCACCGTGGCCCGGCACCGCGCGATGGGCTCCGTCGCTCCCCGGCTCCGCCTGGCCGACCTGGGCCAGGCCGTCGAACAACTGAGGGTGGTCAAGGACGAGGAGGAGATCTCCTGTCTGCGCATCGGCGCCGAGATCGCCGACCAGGCCCTCGGCGAGCTGCTGGAATCGATCCTGGTCGGCCGTACCGAGCGACACCTCGCCCTGGAGCTGGAGCGCCGCCTGCTCGACCACGGCGCCGACGGCCCGGCCTTCCCGACCTCGGTGGGGACCGGCCCGAACTCCGGGCGCCCCGGTCACCGGCCCACCGACCGGCGGGTGGAGGAGGGAGACTTCCTCTCCGTCTGCCTCGGCGCCGGCTACCGCGGCTACCGCTGCGAGATCGGCCGCACGTTCGTCATCGGCACCTCTCCCGCCGACTGGCAGATCGAGCTGTACGACCTCGTCTTCGCCGCGCAACGGGCCGGCCGGGAGGCCCTGGTGCCCGGCGCCGCCCACCGTGACGTGGACCGCGCCGCCCGCCAGGTGCTGGACTCCGCCGGGTACACCGAGAACCTCCCCGTGCGCACCGGCCACGGCGTCGGACTCGAAATCGACGAGGACCCTCAATTGACCCCGGCGGCCATGGGTAAACTGGACGCTTGCGTGCCGGTCACCGTCGAACCGGGGGTCCACCTCCCCGGCCGGGGCGGTGTCCGGATCGATGACACGCTCGTCGTACGCCCCGAGGCGGACGGCGGACCCGAGCTACTCACCATCACGACCAAGGAGCTGCTCGCGCTCTAGCCTCGCGCTGTGCGCTCGCCCCGGGGTCGTCCACGTCACAGTCCAGTCCAGGAGATTCCGCAACCGTGGCTTCCACGAACGACCTCAAGAACGGCATGGTGCTCAAGCTCGAAGGCGGCCAGCTCTGGTCCGTCGTCGAGTTCCAGCACGTCAAGCCCGGCAAGGGCCCGGCCTTCGTGCGCACCAAGCTCAAGAACGTGCTTTCCGGCAAGGTCGTCGACAAGACCTTCAACGCCGGTGTCAAGGTCGAGACGGCCACTGTCGACAAGCGCGACATGCAGTTCTCGTACATGGACGGCGACTACTTCGTCTTCATGGACATGGAGACCTATGACCAGCTCCACGTCGACCGCAAGGCCGTCGGCGACGCCGCCAACTTCCTGATCGAGGGCTTCACCGCCACCGTCGCCCAGCACGAGGGCGAGGTGCTCTTCGTCGAGCTGCCCGCCGCCGTCGAGCTGACCGTCCAGGAGACCGAGCCCGGCGTCCAGGGCGACCGCTCCACCGGCGGCACCAAGCCCGCCACGCTGGAGACCGGCCACCAGATCCAGGTCCCGCTCTTCATCACCACCGGTGAGAAGATCAAGGTCGACACCCGCAGCAGCGACTACCTCGGCCGGGTGAACAGCTAACCGTGGCCGCCCGCAACACGGCCCGCAAGCGCGCCTTCCAGATCCTCTTCGAGGGCGACCAGCGCGGCGCCGACGTCCTGACCGTCCTCGCGGACTGGGTACGGCACTCCCGGTCCGACACCCGGCAGCCGCCGGTGAGCGAGTACACGATGGAGCTGGTCGAGGGGTACGCGGAGCACGCGACGCGTATCGACGAGCTGATCGCCCAGTACGCGGTGGGCTGGACGCTCGACCGCATGCCGGTCGTCGACCGCAACATCCTGCGCCTCGGCGCGTACGAGCTGATCTGGGTCGACGGGACACCGGACGCCGTCGTGCTCGACGAGGCGGTGCAGCTGGCGAAGGAGTTCTCGACCGACGAGTCGCCGTCGTTCGTGAACGGCCTGCTCGGCCGGCTCAAGGAGCTGAAGCCGACGCTGCGGCGAGCTTGACCGGCAAGGGGCGCCGTGGGGCTGCGTCATTCGAGTGACGTGCGGGCAGCACGCGGTCGCTCGCGCAGTTCCCCGCGCCCCTGGGAAGCTGCCCTCACCCGCGTGGACAAGTAGCACCGCACATGCCGTCGGGGGGGGGGGGCCCCCCCCCGGGCGGGGGCCCCCCGCGCCGGGGTTGGTGGGTGTCCCGGGGGGGGGGCGGGCCCGTC
>NZ_JBUDHV010000003.1:305149-377477 GCF_054956795.1 Streptomyces sp. SYSU D01066-1
CCCGAGGCAACGGCCAGCCCGGAACCGGAACCGACTCCCGAACCGGAACCGGCCCCGGCCCCCCCCCCCCCGCGCCCCCCCCCCCCCCCACGGCACGTTTTTGCTGATACCCGGTGGGGGCTCAGACCTCCTCGTGGGACGCCACCGCGCGGCGCGCGTCCGCGTCCAGGACGCCCCAGCTGATCAGCTGCTCGGTGAGGACCGAGGGCGACTGGTCGTAGATCACGGCGAGTGTGCGCAGGTCGTCCTGGCGGATCGAGAGCACCTTGCCGTTGTAGTCGCCGCGCTGCGACTGGATCGTCGCCGCGTAGCGCTGGAGGGGACCCGCCTTCTCGGTCGGCACCGTGGCCAGCCGCTCCAGGTCCAGGACCAGCTTCGGCGGCGGCTCGGCGGCACCGCCGGGCGTGGTGCCCGGGAGCAGCTCCTGCACCGGAACGCCGTAGAAGTCCGCCAGCTCGGCGAGACGCTGCACGGTCACGGCACGGTCGCCGCGCTCGTACGAACCGACCACGACGGCCTTCCAGCGGCCCTGGGACTTCTCCTCGACACCGTGGAGGGAAAGGCCCTGCTGGGTGCGGATGGCGCGGAGCTTGGCCCCGAGCTGTTTGGCGTATTCGCTGGACATATGGCTCCCCGGACACTGTGTCGACGCGACGGGCTCGGTTTCCTGCCGCGCGGCTGGTAACTCACTGTGAGGTTACGCAGCGTTACTCTGCTGCGTCAAGCCGAACGGTCCGCACCGGCTCTTCCGGGCCGATGGCGACACGTTAGGCCATACGAGTGACGCAGGCCCCCCGATGGGGTGACGGAGGCGCGGGCGGAGTGGCGATCGGCACCTGCTACCGTGGATGGCGCAAATCCGACGTCCTTTAAGGTCCGTCCCGTGAGGCGGAGAAGGAGGTCCGTTTCCCATGGACAAGCAGGACAGCCAGCCCGGTTCACCGTCCGTCGCGCGGCCCGTGCTCGAAGGCCCCGACATCGCGCGCGTACTGACCCGTATCGCCCACGAGATCGTCGAACGCGCCAAGGGCGCCGACGACGTGGTGCTCCTCGGCATCCCGACCCGAGGCGTCTTCCTCGCCCGCAGGCTCGCCGCGAAGCTGGAGCAGATCACCGAGCGCGAGGTCCCCCGCGGCTCGCTCGACATCACGATGTACCGCGACGACCTGCGCATGCACCCGCCGCGCGCGCTGGCCCGTACGGAGATCCCCGGTGACGGCCTCGACGGCCGCCTCGTCGTCCTCGTCGACGACGTCCTCTTCTCCGGCCGCACCATCCGCGCCGCCCTCGACGCCCTGAACGACATCGGCAGGCCCCGCGCGGTCCAGCTCGCCGTCCTCGTCGACCGCGGCCACCGCGAACTGCCCATCCGCGCCGACTACGTCGGCAAGAACCTCCCCACGTCGCTGCGGGAGACGGTCAAGGTCCTGCTCGCCGAGGAGGACGGTCGCGACACCGTGCTGCTCGGCGCCAAGACGGACCGGTAGCACCTCGGGCGCCGGGCCGCTCCGGCGTGCCCACGCATGCGCCGAGCTGCCCGAAACCTCCCGAATGAACTTCCCTACGGAGCCTGACAGATGCAGCGTCATCTCATCTCGGCCGCCGACCTCACCCGCGACGACGCCGTCCTGATCCTCGACACCGCCGAGGAGATGGCCCGGGTCGCCGACCGGCCGATCAAGAAACTGCCCACCCTGCGCGGCCGTACCGTCGTCAACCTCTTCTTCGAGGACTCCACCCGGACCCGCATCTCCTTCGAGGCGGCCGAGAAGCGGCTGTCCGCGGACGTCATCAACTTCACCGCCAAGGGCTCCAGCGTCTCCAAGGGCGAGTCCCTGAAGGACACCGCCCAGACCCTGGAGGCCATGGGCGTCGACGCGGTCGTCATCCGGCACGGCGCCTCCGGGGCCCCGTACCGGCTGGCCACCTCCGGCTGGATCGACGCCCATGTGATCAACGCCGGGGACGGCACCCACCAGCACCCCACCCAGGCCCTGCTGGACGCCTTCACCATGCGGCGCCGGCTGGTCGGCCGGGACGCCGGACTCGGCAAGGACCTCGACGGGCGGCGGGTCACGATCGTCGGCGACGTCCTGCACAGCCGCGTCGCCCGCTCCAACGTCGACCTGCTGCACACCCTCGGCGCCCACGTCACCCTCGTGGCCCCGCCCACCCTGCTGCCGGTCGGCGTCGACACCTGGCCCTGCGAGGTCTCCTACGACCTCGACTCCACGCTCACCGAGTCCGACGCCGTGATGATGCTGCGCGTGCAGCGCGAGCGGATGAACGCCGCGTTCTTCCCCACCGAGCGCGAGTACTCCCGCCGCTACGGCCTGGACGGCGACCGCATGGCGAAGATGCCCGGACACGCCGTCGTGATGCACCCCGGCCCGATGGTCCGCGGCATGGAGATCACCGCCGAGGTCGCCGACTCCGACCGCTGCACCGTCGTCGAGCAGGTCGCCAACGGCGTCTCCATCCGCATGGCCGTGCTGTACCTGCTGCTCGGCGGCAACGAGCCCGCCCAGACCGCCCCGATCCGCACCGAGGAGAAGTAAGACCCATGAGCAAGATCCTGATCCGTGGTGCGAAGGTGCTCGGCGGCGAGCAGCGGGACGTGCTGATCGACGGCGAGACCGTCGAGGCGGTCGGCCGGGACCTGGCCGCCGAGGGCGCCGAGGTCGTGGAGGCGGCCGGGAAGGTGCTGCTGCCCGGCCTGGTCGACCTCCACACCCACCTGCGCGAGCCCGGCCGCGAGGACTCCGAGACGGTCCTGACCGGCACCCGCGCGGCGGCGTCCGGCGGCTACACCACCGTGTTCGCCATGGCCAACACCTTCCCGGTCGCCGACACGGCGGGCGTGGTGGAGCAGGTCTGGCGGCTCGGCGCCGAGTCCGGCTACTGCGACGTACGGCCCGTCGGCGCCGTCACCGTCGGCCTGGAGGGCGAAAAGCTCGCGGAACTGGGCGCCATGCACGAGTCCGCGGCCGGCGTCACCGTCTTCTCCGACGACGGCAAGTGCGTCCACGACGCGGTGATCATGCGACGCGCCCTGGAGTACGTGAAGGCGTTCGACGGGGTCGTCGCCCAGCACGCGCAGGAGCCGCGGCTGACCGAGGGCGCCCAGATGAACGAGGGAGTCGTCTCCGCCGAGCTGGGGCTCGGCGGCTGGCCCGCGGTGGCCGAGGAGGCGATCATCGCCCGGGACGTCCTGCTCGCCGAGCACGTCGGCTCCCGCGTCCACATCTGCCACCTGTCGACCGCCGGGTCCGTCGAGATCGTCCGCTGGGCCAAGTCCCGCGGCATCCGGGTCACCGCCGAGGTCACCCCGCACCACCTGCTCCTCACCGACGAGCTGGTCCGGTCCTACAACCCGGTCTACAAGGTGAACCCGCCGCTGCGCACCGAGCGTGACGTCATGGCGCTGCGCGAGGCGCTCGCCGACGGCACGATCGACATCGTCGCCACCGACCACGCCCCCCACCCGCACGAGGACAAGGACTGCGAGTGGGCCGCCGCCGCCATGGGCATGGTCGGCCTGGAGACCGCGTTGTCAGTGGTCCAGGAGACCATGGTGGACACGGGTCTGCTGGACTGGGCCGGCGTCGCCGACCGGATGTCCGTCAAGCCCGCGCAGATCGGACAGGCAGCCGGCCAGGGCCGTCCCGTCTCGGCAGGTGAGCCCGCCAACCTCACCCTCGTCGACACGGAATACCGTGGCCGGGTGGACCCCGCGGGCTTCGCCTCACGCAGCCGCAACACCCCCTACGAGGGGCGCGAGCTGCCGGGCCGTGTGACGCACACGTGGCTGCGGGGCAAGGCCACGCTCGTCGACGGGAAGCTCACGTGACACCTGTAAACCTGCTGGCCGCCGAGAGGCAATCGGCGGAAGTGACCGACTGGGCCGCCCGCATCGGCTGGGTCGTCGGCCTGGCCCTGTTCGTCGCGCTCGTCTACTGGCTGATGCGCGAGGGCTGGAAGTGGCGCGGCACCCTCCAGGGCGACCTGCCCGAGCTGCCCGCCGCGCCGGAGGACCCCGGCCCGGCGGGACTGGCTGTGCTGTCGATGAGCGGCCGCTACCACGGCTCCACCACCGCCGGCCAGTGGCTGGACCGCATCGTCGCCCGCGGCCTGGGCACCCGTAGCCGGGCCGAGCTGACGCTGACGGACGCGGGAGTCGACGTCGTACGCCCCGGCGCCACCGACTTCTTCGTCCCGGCCGCCGCCCTGCGCGGGGCCCGGCTCGACAAGGGCATCGCCGGCAAGGTCCTCACCGAGGGCGGACTGCTGGTCCTGACCTGGGAACACGGCGGCAAAATGATCGACTCCGGCTTCCGCTCCGACCACGCGGCCGAGCACAACGAGTGGGTCGACACCCTGAACGACATGATCAACAAGAGGGAAACGGAAGGCGCGCGATGACGACCTCCACAAGGGGAGCCGGCAAGACTCCCGCAGTACTCGTCCTGGAGGACGGCCGGGTCTTCCGCGGCCGCGCCTACGGGTCCGTGGGGGAGACTTTCGGCGAGGCCGTCTTCTCCACCGGCATGACCGGCTACCAGGAGACCCTGACCGACCCGTCGTACGCCCGGCAGATCGTCGTGGCGACCGCCCCGCAGATCGGCAACACCGGCTGGAACGACGAGGACGACGAGTCCCGGCGCATCTGGGTCTCCGGCTACGTCGTGCGCGACCCCGCGCGCGTGCCGTCCAACTGGCGCTCGAGGCGCTCCCTGGACGACGAGCTGACCCGCCAGGGGATCGTCGGCATCTCCGGCATCGACACCCGCGCCCTCACCCGCCACCTGCGCGAGCGCGGCTCCATGCGGGCCGGCGTCTTCTCCGGCGACGCCCTCGCCGACGACGCCGCGCTCCTCGCGCGCGTGCGGGAGCAGCCGCAGATGAAGGGCGCCAGCCTCTTCGAGGAGGTCGCCACCCAGGAGGCGTACGTCGTCCCCGCGATCGGTGAGAAGAAGTTCACCGTCGCCGCCGTCGACCTCGGCATCAAGGGCATGACCCCGCACCGCATGGCCCAGCGCGGCATCGAGGTGCACGTCCTGCCGGCCACCGCGACCGTCGAGGACATCTACGCGGCCCAGCCGGACGGCGTGTTCTTCTCCAACGGCCCCGGCGACCCCGCCGCCGCCGACCACCCCGTCGCCCTCATGCAGGGCGTCCTGGAGCGCGGCACCCCGCTGTTCGGCATCTGCTTCGGCAACCAGATCCTGGGCCGCGCGCTCGGCTTCGGCACCTTCAAGCTGAAGTACGGCCACCGCGGCATCAACCAGCCGGTGCAGGACCGTACGACCGGCAAGGTCGAGGTCACCGCGCACAACCACGGCTTCGCCGTCGACGCCCCGCTCGACAAGGTCTCCGACACCCCCTACGGCCGCGCCGAGGTCTCCCACGTCTGCCTCAACGACAACGTGGTGGAGGGGCTCCAGCTCCTCGACCGGCCGGCCTTCAGCGTCCAGTACCACCCGGAAGCGGCCGCGGGTCCCCACGACGCCGCCTACCTGTTCGACCGCTTCGTTTCCCTGATGGAGGGCCAGCGTGCCTAAGCGCTCCGATATCCAGTCCGTCCTGGTCATCGGCTCCGGCCCGATCGTCATCGGCCAGGCCGCCGAGTTCGACTACTCCGGCACCCAGGCGTGCCGCGTGCTCAAGGCCGAGGGCCTGCGCGTCGTCCTGGTGAACTCCAACCCGGCGACGATCATGACCGACCCGGAGATCGCCGACGCCACCTACGTCGAGCCGATCACCCCCGAGTTCGTCGAGAAGATCATCGCCAAGGAGCGCCCCGACGCCCTGCTGCCCACCCTGGGCGGCCAGACGGCCCTGAACACCGCGATCTCCATGCACGAGCAGGGGGTCCTGGAGAAGTACGGCGTCGAGCTGATCGGCGCCAACGTCGAGGCGATCCACAAGGGCGAGGACCGCGACCTGTTCAAGGGCGTCGTCGAGGAGGTCCGCAAGAAGACCGGCCACGGTGAGTCCGCCCGCTCCTACATCTGCCACTCCATGGAGGACGTCCTCGCCGGCGTCGAGGCGCTCGGCGGCTACCCGGTCGTCGTCCGCCCCTCCTTCACCATGGGCGGCGCCGGCTCCGGCTTCGCCCACGACGAGGAGGAGCTGCGCCGCATCGCCGGCCAGGGCCTCACGCTCTCCCCGACCACCGAGGTGCTCCTGGAGGAGTCCATCCTCGGCTGGAAGGAGTACGAGCTGGAGCTGATGCGCGACAAGCACGACAACGTGGTGGTCGTCTGCTCCATCGAGAACTTCGACCCCATGGGTGTGCACACCGGCGACTCCATCACCGTCGCGCCCGCCATGACGCTCACCGACCGCGAGTACCAGGTGCTGCGCGACGTCGGCATCGCGATCATCCGCGAGGTCGGCGTCGACACCGGCGGCTGCAACATCCAGTTCGCGGTCAACCCCGAGGACGGCCGGGTCATCGTCATCGAGATGAACCCGCGCGTGTCGCGCTCCTCCGCGCTCGCCTCCAAGGCGACCGGCTTCCCGATCGCCAAGATCGCCGCCAAGCTGGCCGTCGGCTACACGCTGGACGAGATCCCCAACGACATCACCCAGGAGACCCCGGCCTCCTTCGAGCCGACCCTGGACTACGTGGTCGTCAAGGCACCGCGGTTCGCCTTCGAGAAGTTCCCGAGCGCCGACTCGACGCTGACCACGACCATGAAGTCGGTCGGCGAGGCCATGGCCATCGGCCGCAACTTCACCGAGGCGTTCCAGAAGGCGCTGCGCTCCCTGGAGAAGAAGGGCAGCCAGTTCACCTTCACCGGCGAGCCCGGCGACAAGCGGGAACTGCTGGAGGCGTCGGTGCGGCCCACCGACGGCCGGATCAACACCGTCATGCAGGCCATCCGCGCGGGCGCCACCCCCCAGGAGGTCTTCGACCACACGAGGATCGACCCCTGGTTCGTCGACCAGCTCTTCCTCATCAAGGAGACCGCCGACGAGATCGGCGCCGCCCCCGAGCTGACCGCCGGCCTGCTCGCCGAGGCCAAGCGGCACGGCTTCTCCGACCAGCAGATCGCCGAGATCCGCGGCCTGCGCGAGGACGTCGTCCGCGAGGTGCGGCACGCGCTCGGCATCCGCCCGGTCTACAAGACGGTCGACACCTGCGCCGCCGAGTTCGCCGCGAAGACGCCGTACTTCTACTCCTCCTACGACGAGGAGACCGAGGTCGCGCCGCGCGAGAAGCCCGCCGTCATCATCCTGGGCTCCGGCCCGAACCGCATCGGCCAGGGCATCGAGTTCGACTACTCCTGCGTCCACGCCTCCTTCGCGCTCGGCGACGCCGGGTACGAGACCGTGATGGTCAACTGCAACCCGGAGACCGTCTCCACCGACTACGACACCTCCGACCGGCTCTACTTCGAGCCGCTCACCCTGGAGGACGTCCTGGAGATCGTCCACGCCGAGCAGCAGGCCGGACCGGTCGCCGGCGTCATCGTCCAGCTCGGCGGCCAGACCCCGCTGGGCCTGTCCCAGGCGCTCAAGGACAACGGCGTGCCGATCGTCGGCACCCCGCCCGAGGCGATCCACGCCGCCGAGGACCGCGGCGCCTTCGGCCGCGTCCTCGCCGAGGCCGGCCTGCCCGCCCCCAAGCACGGCACCGCCACCACCTTCGCCGGCGCCAAGGCCATCGCCGACGAGATCGGCTACCCGGTCCTGGTCCGCCCCTCCTACGTCCTCGGCGGACGCGGCATGGAGATCGTCTACGACGAGACCCGGCTGGAGTCCTACATCGCCGAGTCGACCGAGATCAGCCCGTCCCGCCCGGTCCTGGTCGACCGCTTCCTGGACGACGCGATCGAGATCGACGTCGACGCCCTGTACGACGGCGAGGAGCTGTACCTCGGCGGTGTCATGGAGCACATCGAGGAGGCCGGCATCCACTCCGGCGACTCGGCGTGCGCCCTGCCCCCGATCACCCTGGGCGGCTTCGACATCAAGCGGCTGCGCGCCTCCACCGAGGGCATCGCCGCGGGCGTCGGCGTGCGCGGCCTGATCAACATCCAGTTCGCGCTGGCCGGGGACATCCTCTACGTCCTGGAGGCCAACCCGCGCGCCTCGCGCACCGTGCCCTTCACCTCGAAGGCGACCGCGGTGCCGCTCGCCAAGGCCGCCGCCCGCATCTCGCTGGGCGCCACCATCGCCGAGCTGCGCGCCGAAGGCCTGCTCCCGGCCACCGGCGACGGCGGCGAGCTGCCGCTGGACGCGCCGATCTCCGTCAAGGAGGCCGTGATGCCCTGGTCCCGCTTCCGGGACATCCACGGCCGCGGCGTCGACACCGTCCTCGGCCCGGAGATGCGCTCCACCGGCGAGGTCATGGGCATCGACTCCGTCTTCGGCACGGCGTACGCCAAGTCCCAGGCGGGCGCGTACGGGCCGCTGCCCACCAAGGGCCGCGCCTTCATCTCGGTCGCCAACCGCGACAAGCGCTCGATGATCTTCCCGGCCCGCGAGCTGGTCGCCCACGGCTTCGAGCTGCTCGCCACCTCCGGCACCGCCGAGGTCCTGCGGCGCAACGGCATCCAGGCCACGGTGGTCCGCAAGCAGTCCGAGGGCACCGGTCCGAACGGCGAGAAGACCATCGTCCAGCTCATCCACGACGGCGAGGTCGACCTCATCGTCAACACCCCGTACGGCACCGGCGGCCGCCTCGACGGCTACGACATCCGTACGGCGGCCGTGGCCCGTTCCGTGCCGTGCCTGACGACGGTCCAGGCGCTCGCGGCGGCGGTCCAGGGCATCGACGCCCTCAACCACGGCGGCGTGGGCGTCCGATCGCTCCAGGAACACGCGGAATTCCTGACCGCGGCCCGCGACTAGCAGCCCCGAGGGGGACACCGGAAACGGTGTCCCCCTCTTCATGAGGACACCATGTACCAGACCTTCTTCTCCCTCGTCTTCACCCGGATGGACGCGGAGCGCGCCCACCACCTCGCCTTCCGCTGGATCCGGCTGGCCGCCCGCGTCCCCGTCCTGCGCACCTTCGTCGCCGCCGTGCTCGCGCCCCGCTACAAGGAACTGCGCACCGAGGCCCTGGGCCTGCGCATGCACGGCCCCTTCGGCCTCGCCGCCGGCTTCGACAAGAACGCCGTCGCGATCGACGGCATGGCGATGCTCGGCTTCGACCACGTCGAGATCGGCACCGTCACCGGGGAGCCGCAGCCCGGCAACCCGAAGAAGCGGCTGTTCCGCCTCGTCCCCGACCGGGCGCTGATCAACCGCATGGGCTTCAACAACGACGGCTCCCGGGCCGTCGCCGCCCGCCTGGCCTCCCGTACGCCCGTCTTCAGGACGGTCGTCGGCGTCAACATCGGCAAGACCAAGGCCGTCCCCGAGGAGGAGGCCGTCGGCGACTACGTGAAGTCCGCCGAGCGCCTCGCGCCGTACGCCGACTACCTGGTCGTCAACGTGTCCTCGCCCAACACGCCCGGCCTGCGCGACCTCCAGGCGACCGAGGCGCTGCGCCCCCTGCTGACCGCCGTCCGCGAGGCGGCCGACCGCGCGGTCACCACCCGCCGGGTGCCGCTCCTGGTGAAGATCGCACCCGACCTCGCCGACGAGGACGTCGACGCGGTGGCCGACCTCGCCGTGGAACTGGGGCTGGACGGCGTCATCGCCACCAACACCACCATCGCCCGCGAGGACCTCGGCCTGACGTCCCCGCCCTCCGTCGTCGAGGAGACCGGCGGTCTGTCCGGCGCCCCGCTCAAGGCACGCTCCCTGGAGGTCCTGCGCCGCCTGTACGCGCGCGTGGGCGACCGGATCACCCTGGTCGGGGTCGGCGGCGTCGAGACCGCCGAGGACGCCTGGGAGCGCGTCCTGGCCGGCGCCACGCTGGTGCAGGGCTACAGCGCCTTCGTCTACCGGGGCCCGTTCTGGAGCCGGGCGATCCACAAGGGACTCGCCGCGCGCCTGCGCCAGAGCCCCTACGCCACCCTCGCCGACGCGGTCGGCGCCGATGTGAGGAAGCCCCGATGACCCGCACGACGGAGCCCTTCGGCGCGCGGCTGCGCCGTGCCATGGACGAACGCGGCCCCCTGTGCGTGGGCATCGACCCGCACGCCTCCCTGCTCGCCGAGTGGGGCCTGGACGACGACGTCGCCGGCCTGGAGCGGTTCAGCCGCACGGTGGTGGAGGCGGTGGCCGACCGGGTCGCCGTCCTCAAGCCCCAGAGCGCCTTCTTCGAGCGGTTCGGCTCGCGCGGCGTCGCCGTCCTGGAGAAGTCCGTCGAGCAGGCCCGGGCGGCCGGCGCGCTGGTCGTCATGGACGCCAAGCGCGGCGACATCGGCTCCACCATGGCCGCGTACGCCGAGTCCTTCCTGCACCGGGACGCCCCGCTGTCCTCGGACGCGCTGACGGTCTCGCCGTACCTGGGCTACGGCTCGCTGAAGCCGGCCGTCGACATGGCGCGCGAGCACGGCGCGGGCCTGTTCGTGCTGGCGCTGACCTCCAACCCGGAGGGCGCCGAGGTCCAGCACGCGGTCCGCGGCGACGGACGGAGCGTCGGCGCGACGGTGCTGGCCCACCTCGCGGCCGAGAACGCGGGGGCGGAGCCCCTGGGCTCCTTCGGCGCGGTGGTCGGCGCCACGCTCGGCGACCTCTCCTCGTACGACCTGGACGTCAACGGTCCGCTGCTCGCGCCCGGCATCGGCGCCCAGGGGGCCGCGCCGGCCGATCTCCCCGAGGTCTTCGGGGCGGCGGTGCGCCATGTGGTGCCGAACGTCAGCCGGG
Organism: Streptomyces sp. SYSU D01066-1; assembly: GCF_054956795.1. Lineage (NCBI taxonomy): Bacteria > Bacillati > Actinomycetota > Actinomycetes > Kitasatosporales > Streptomycetaceae > Streptomyces > Streptomyces sp. SYSU D01066-1. The sequence continues at coordinate 315,923 of NZ_JBUDHV010000003.1, forward strand.
GTGTCCTCCGTCACGGCCCGGACATCGGCGCGCTGCGCGCGTCCGCGGACCGGTTCGCCGAGGAGATCCGGGCCGCGGTGGCCGCGGTGTGATGTGCGCCGCATTCCTGGTGCTCACCGAGTGGCCGCGTCGGACGGGGCCCAGGACCGCCTGAGCCTGGATACATCCTCAAATCCGAGGCAGTATGTGGTAAATGTCCGTCCTCGCAGAGGCTGACCAGGACTTTTCCGCTGTTCTCGCTGACTCTTGGGGACTTGACCGCTAGTCTCCGGGAAGAGTCAACGGGCAAGCGTGTTGCTCGTAGCTCCCCTGGTGTGGGGCGACTAGGTTCCTCACCGGTCCGTATCCGACAGTTCGACATCCGAGGTGACGTAGGCGTGGCTCTTCCGCCCCTTACCCCTGAACAGCGCGCAGCCGCGCTCGAAAAGGCCGCCGCGGCTCGCCGGGAGCGGGCCGAGGTCAAGAATCGACTCAAGCACTCCGGCGCCTCCCTCCACGAGGTCATCAAGCAGGGCCAGGAGAACGACGTCATCGGCAAGATGAAGGTCTCCGCCCTCCTCGAGTCCCTGCCGGGCGTGGGCAAGGTCCGCGCCAAGCAGATCATGGAGCGACTGGGCATCTCCGAGAGTCGTCGCGTCCGTGGCCTCGGTTCCAACCAGATCGCCTCCCTGGAGCGCGAGTTCGGCAGCACCGGCAACTGAGTCCGGACCACCCCGGTATTGCTGGAATAATCGCCGCATGGCTGCAACACCCCGGGGGACGACCCCCGTACCCCCGGAATCACGTCCGCGGCTGACCGTGCTCTCCGGCCCCTCGGGGGTCGGCAAGAGCACGGTCGTCGCCCATATGCGCAAGGAGCACCCCGAGGTCTGGCTCTCGGTGTCGGCGACGACCCGCCGGCCGCGCCCCGGCGAGCAGCACGGAGTCCACTACTTCTTCGTCACCGACGAGGAGATGGACAAGCTGATCGCCAACGGGGAGCTGCTGGAGTGGGCCGAGTTCGCGGGCAACCGCTACGGCACGCCGCGCGCGGCCGTGCTGGAGCGGCTGGGGGCCGGGGAACCGGTCCTGCTGGAGATCGACCTCCAGGGCGCCCGGCAGGTCCGCGAGTCGATGCCGGAGGCCCGCCTGGTGTTCCTCGCCCCGCCCTCCTGGGAGGAGCTGGTGCGCCGGCTCACCGGCCGGGGCACGGAGCCGCCCGAGGTGATCGAACGCCGTCTCGCGGCGGCCAAGGTCGAGCTGGCGGCCGAGCCGGAGTTCGACAGCACCCTGGTCAACACCTCCGTCGAGGACGTGGCGCGCGAGCTGCTAGCCTTGACGAACGTCGTCTGATCGTTACTGGTCACACTGACTGAATCTTTCCCATCCATCGGAAGGTAGAGCGTGTCCTCTTCCATCTCCGCGCCCGAGGGCATCATCAACCCGCCGATCGACGAGCTCCTCGAGGCCACGGACTCGAAGTACAGCCTCGTGATCTACGCGGCCAAGCGGGCCCGCCAGATCAACGCGTACTACTCGCAGCTCGGCGAGGGCCTCCTCGAGTACGTCGGTCCCCTCGTCGACACGCACGTCCACGAGAAGCCGCTCTCGATCGCGCTGCGCGAGATCAACGCGGGGCTGCTGACGTCCGAGGCCGTCGAGGGCCCGGCGCAGTAACAGCAGGCAGTAGTATTTTCAGCTTCACGCTGACTTATCCACAGGCCCGGCAGCACGGCTGCCGGGCCTGTGGTGTGTGATGGGGACATACGTTCTTCAAGGTCGGGAGAGACGGTGGACAAGCCCAAGGTCGTGCTCGGGGTCAGCGGCGGCATCGCCGCGTACAAGGCCTGCGAGCTGCTGCGCAGGTTCACGGAGTCGGGGCACGACGTCCGGGTCGTCCCCACCGCCTCCGCGCTGAACTTCGTCGGGGCCGCCACCTGGTCCGCCCTGTCCGGCCACCCGGTCTCCACCGAGGTGTGGGACGACGTCCACGAGGTGCCGCACGTCCGCATCGGCCAGCACGCCGATCTGGTCGTGGTCGCCCCGGCCACCGCGGACCTGCTCGCCAGGGCCGCCCACGGCCTCGCCGACGACCTCCTCACCAACACGCTGCTCACCGCCCGCTGTCCCGTCGTCTTCGCCCCCGCCATGCACACCGAGATGTGGGAGCACCCGGCCACCCAGGAGAACGCGGCGACGCTGCGCCGCCGCGGTGCCGTCGTCGTCGAACCCGCCGTCGGCCGCCTCACCGGCGCCGACACCGGCAAGGGCCGGTTCCCCGACCCGGCCGAGATCTTCGAGGCGTGCCGCCGCGTGCTGGCCCGGGGGGTGAGCGCGCCGGACCTGGCCGGCCGGCACGTCGTGGTCAGCGCCGGCGGCACCCGCGAGCCCCTCGACCCGGTCCGCTTCCTCGGCAACCGCTCCTCCGGCAAGCAGGGCTACGCCCTCGCGCGCACGGCCGCCGCCCGGGGCGCCCGGGTGACGCTGGTCGCGGCGAACACCGCGCTGCCCGACCCGGCCGGCGTGGACGTGGTCCCGGTCGGGACCGCCGTGGAACTGCGCGAGGCGGTGCTGGCCGCCCTGCCGGACGCCGACGCGGTGGTGATGGCGGCGGCGGTCGCGGACTTCCGCCCCGCGGCCTACGCGACCGGGAAGATCAAGAAGCGGGACGGCCGGGAGCCCGAGCCCCTCGCCCTGGTGCGCAACCCCGACGTCCTCGCGGAGATCTCCCAGAGCCGCCCCCGCCCCGGACAGGTGATCGTCGGCTTCGCGGCCGAGACCGACGACGTCCTGGCCAACGGGCGTGCCAAGCTCAAGCGCAAGGGGTGCGACCTGCTGGTGGTCAACGAGGTGGGGGAGCGCAAGACGTTCGGCGCCGAGGAGAACGAGGCCGTGGTGCTCGGCGCCGACGGCACCGAGACCCCCGTACCGCACGGGCCGAAGGAAGCCCTGGCCGACACCGTGTGGGACCTGGTGGCCGGGCGGCTCGCGTGACCGTTCCGTCCGCCCTCCCCGGCACACCCGCACCTCGCGCTTTCGTCCGTGGCGGCCCTGGTCAAGGGCGCGGCTCATTGGGCACAATGCGCGTGCCGCAGGTCACAGCCTTCTTGAGAGTCGAGACGGGTGGGCCCGCGGCCGAGTGCGACCGATAAACTGTTCACGGACGTCGCCGGGTGCAGCTCCCCGTGCCGTCCGACCATGATCAGCCAGCAGCCGCTGCAACCCCAGGGAGCGTTGTGTCCCGTCGCCTGTTCACCTCGGAGTCCGTGACCGAGGGCCACCCCGACAAGATCGCTGACCAGATCAGCGACACCATTCTCGACGCGCTTCTGCGCGAGGACCCGACCTCCCGGGTCGCCGTCGAAACCCTGATCACCACCGGCCTGGTGCACGTGGCCGGCGAGGTCACCACCAAGGCCTACGCCGACATCGCCACCCTGGTCCGCGGCAAGATCCTGGAGATCGGCTACGACTCCTCCAAGAAGGGCTTCGACGGCGCCTCCTGCGGCGTGTCGGTGTCGATCGGGGCCCAGTCCCCGGACATCGCGCAGGGCGTGGACACGGCTTATGAGAACCGGGTCGAGGGCGACGAGGACGAGCTGGACCGGCAGGGCGCCGGCGACCAGGGCCTGATGTTCGGCTACGCCTCCGACGAGACGCCGACGCTGATGCCGCTGCCGATCTTCCTGGCCCACCGGCTGTCCAAGCGTCTGTCCGACGTGCGCAAGAACGGCACGATCCCCTACCTGCGCCCCGACGGCAAGACGCAGGTCACCATCGAGTACGACGGCGACAAGGCCGTCCGCCTCGACACGGTCGTGGTCTCCTCGCAGCACGCCTCCGACATCGACCTGGAGTCGCTGCTCGCCCCCGACATCCGCGAGTTCGTCGTGGAGCCGGAGCTGAAGGCGCTGCTGGAGGAGGGCATCAAGCTCGACACCGAGAACTACCGCCTGCTGGTCAACCCCACCGGCCGCTTCGAGATCGGCGGCCCGATGGGCGACGCCGGCCTGACCGGCCGCAAGATCATCATTGACACCTACGGCGGCATGGCCCGCCACGGCGGCGGCGCCTTCTCCGGCAAGGACCCCTCCAAGGTCGACCGCTCCGCCGCGTACGCGATGCGCTGGGTCGCCAAGAACGTGGTCGCCGCGGGCCTGGCCTCCCGCTGCGAGGTCCAGGTCGCCTACGCGATCGGCAAGGCCGAGCCGGTCGGCCTGTTCGTGGAGACCTTCGGCACCGCCAAGGTCGACCACGAGAAGATCGAGAAGGCGATCGACGAGGTCTTCGACCTCCGTCCGGCCGCCATCATCCGCGACCTCGACCTGCTCCGCCCGATCTACTCGCAGACCGCGGCCTACGGCCACTTCGGCCGCGAGCTGGACGACTTCACCTGGGAGCGCACGGACCGCGTGGAGGCGCTCCGCAAGGCAGCGGGGCTGTAGCCACCCACGGGGCCGCACCTCCGGGAACGCGGACTCACGGTCCCACCGTCCCGCACGGCGCCCGGCGAGTCCGCCGGGACGCCGGGCCCCGGCGTCCCCCGGGCCGGCGACCGGCCGCCCTCGGCTGTCAGTGGGCTTTGGTAAGAATGCAGGTGTGAGCAGCGAGAACGGGCGGACGGGCGGCGGCGCGCAGGGTGCGCCGCCCGAGCAGCTCGCGCTCATCCGGGAGAGTGTGCGCAAGGCCGGCGTGCCCCGGGCCAAGCCGCGGACCTGGCGCGGAGCGGCGCTCGCCCCCGAGCTGCCGGTCGCGCGGGTGCTGGTCGACAAGGGCGTGCTCCACCTGGACCGGTACTTCGACTACGCCGTGCCCGAGGAGCTGGACGCCGACGCGCAGCCGGGGGTGCGGGTGCGGGTGCGGTTCGGCGCCGGGCGCGGGCGGGTCAGGGACGGGCGGCGTGAGGGCGGCGGGCTCATCGACGGCTTCCTCGTCGAGCGACGGGCCGAGTCCGACTACGCGGGGCCGCTGGCCGCGCTGGCCCAGGTCGTCTCGCCCGAGCCGGTGCTCGGGGCGGAACTGCTCGGGCTCGCGCGGGCCGTCGCCGACCGGTACGCGGGCAGCCTCGCCGACGTGCTCCAGCTGGCCGTGCCGCCGCGCAACGCGCGGGCCGAGCGGCGGGCCTCGCCCGCCCCGCTGCCACCGCCGCCCGCCCCGGCGGCGGGCTCCTGGGAGCGGTACGCGCACGGGCCCGCCTTCCTGGAGTCACTGGCCTCGGGCGGCACACCGCGCGCCGTGTGGAACGCGCTGCCGGGACCCGGGTGGGCCGAGGAACTGGCGCGGGCGGTGGCGGCGGCCCTGGCCTCCGGGCGCGGGGCGCTCGTCGTCCTGCCGGACGGGCGGGCGGTCGCCCGGCTCGACGCCGCGCTGACCGACGTACTGGGAAAGGGACGGCACGCGGTCCTCACCGCCGACGCCGGGCCCGAGAAGCGGTACGGGCAGTGGCTGGCGGTGCGGCGGGGCTCCGTACGGGCGGTGATCGGGACCCGCGCGGCCATGTTCGCCCCGGTCCGGGATCCGGGGCTGGTCGCCCTGTGGGACGACGGCGACGACAGCCACAGCGAGCGGCACGCCCCGCAGCCGCACGCGCGGGAGGTGCTGCTGCTGCGGGCGGCCCAGGACAGGTGCGCCTTCCTGCTGGGCGGCTGGAGCTGCACCGTGGAGGCCGCCCAGCTCGTGGAGAGCGGCTGGGCGAAGCCGCTGGTCGCCGGCCGGGAGCACCTGCGGGCCGCCGCTCCGCTGGTGCGGACCGTCGGGGACCAGGACCTGGCCCGGGACGAGGCCGCCCGGGCCGCCCGGCTGCCGACCCTCGCCTGGCAGACCGTCCGGGACGGGCTGCGGCACGGGCCGGTACTGGTGCAGGTGCCCCGGCGGGGCTACGTACCGAGGATGGCGTGTGCCGTCTGCCGGGAACCGGCGCGGTGCCGGCACTGCTCCGGGCCGCTGGAGGGGCAGGAGGCCGGGGCGGCGTTGCGCTGCGGGTGGTGCGGACGGGACGAGGCCGGGTGGCACTGCCCGGAGTGCGGGTCGTTCCGGCTGCGTGCGCAGGTGGTGGGGGCGCGGCGCACCGCCGAGGAACTGGGGCGGGCCTTTCCCGCCGTACCCGTGCGGACCTCGGGGCGGGAGCACGTGCTGGACACCGTGCCCGGGGCGCCCGCCCTGGTCGTCAGCACGCCGGGCGCCGAGCCCGTCGCCGAGGGCGGGTACGCGGCGGCGCTGCTGCTCGACGGCTGGGCCATGCTCGGCCGGCCCGACCTGCGGGCCGGTGAGGACGCGCTGCGCCGCTGGATCGCCGCCGCCGCGCTGGTCCGGCCGCAGTCGGCGGGCGGCACCGTGGTCGTCGTCGCCGAGCCGACGCTCAGGCCGGTGCAGGCGCTGGTGCGCTGGGACCCCGTCGGCCACGCCGTGCGGGAGCTGGGCGAGCGGGCCGAACTGGGCTTTCCGCCGGTGTCGCGGATGGCCGCCGTCTCCGGGCCGGCCGAGGCAGTGGCGGAGTTCCTCGGCGCGGTGGAACTGCCGGGCGAGGCGGAGGTACTGGGCCCCGTCCCGCTGCCGGTCACCGCCGTGGGCGGGGCGCGGCGGCCGGGGGCGCCGCCGCCCGGGGAGCGGTGGGACCGGGCCTTGGTGCGGGTTCCGCCCGGTCGCGGAGCGGCGCTGGCCTCGGCGCTGAAGGCCGCGCAGGCCGCGCGGATGGCGCGCGGGGGCGGCAACGGCGCGGTGCGGGTACGGGTGCGGGTCGATCCGCCCGACATCGGGTGAGAGGCGTCGCGCCGGCACCGGGTGAGGGGCGTCGCGTGCCGGAGGAGGGACGTCGCGTGCCGGAGGAGGGGGGGAGAGACACCGCTGCCCTCCCGGGAGGAAGACGGGAGGGCAGAGCGCGGTGAGGTACGCCGGTCAGCCGTTGCGCGGACTGGGGAAGGCGGTGGGCCTGGGCTCCTCGCGCAGCACGGGGCTGCCCGCCGTCGGCTGGGTCGGCATGGAGCGGGCGGCGGGGACCGTGGGCACGGGGGGGATGCCCGTGCCCACGGTCACCGTGCGGGAGCCGGGTGTCTCCGGGGCGTGCTCGGGCTGTGCCGGGGCGGTCTGGGCGGTGGCGCGACGGGCGCCGTAGCGGCGGTGCACCGCCTGCTTGGTGACCCCGAGGGCGGAACCCACCGCGTCCCACGAGAAGCCGAGCGAGCGGTCGAAGTCCACGGCGGCCGTGACCAGGGTCTCGACGCTGTCCCGCAGCTCCTGGGCGAGACGGACCGTCGGCGCGGGCGCGCGCCCGTAGACGACGAAGCCCGTGGAGGGGCCGGAGCGGCGCGGGCGGTAGACGTTGCCCAACTGGGCGGTGAGCGTGCGCAGCGCGTCCACCTGCCGGCGGACCCGCTCGATGTCCCGCACCAGCAGGTGCAGGCTGGCCCGAGCCTGGGCGTCGTGAGTTGCGTGGTCGGCCATGAACAAGCCTCTCGAACCGGCGTTGAAAGGAATCGGGCCGCGCGGACGGCCCCTGTGGTCAACTCTTTCTTGACCAACGCCGGATCGCTCCGCGGGTCACGGTGTGGGGCGTGGGGGGTTGTCGTGCGCGCCCCCTCGGCCTTCGGTCCTCGGGTGTTCCCCCACCCGCGCGGCGCCCGTTTTCCGGCCGGACGGGAGGTGGGCGCCGCGGCCGGGGGCCGGGCGCCGTCGGCGGCTGCCGGGGGCCGGCCTCGTAGACTGGTGCGCCGCCCGCCCACCGTTCCCGCCCGAGAGGCCCGTCCCACCCATGAAGCTGGTCTTCGCCGGTACCCCCGAGGTCGCCGTCCCCGCCCTGGACGCCCTGATCGCCTCCGAGCGGCACCAGGTGGCCGCCGTCGTCACGCGGCCCGACGCGCCGGCCGGGCGCGGGCGCCGGCTGGTCGCCTCGCCCGTGGCCGAACGGGCCGAGGAGGCCGGGATCGAGGTGCTCAAGCCCGCCAGGCCGCGCGATCCGGAGTTCCTGGAGCGGCTGCGGGAGATCGGGCCGGACTGCTGTCCCGTCGTCGCCTACGGCGCCCTGCTGCCCCGGGCCGCGCTCGACGTCCCGGCGCACGGCTGGGTCAACCTGCACTTCTCGCTGCTGCCCGCCTGGCGCGGGGCCGCGCCCGTGCAGCACGCCGTGATGGCGGGTGACGAGATCACCGGCGCCTCCACCTTCCTCATCGAGGAGGGGCTGGACTCCGGGCCGGTCTACGGGACGCTCACCGAGACCGTCCGGCCCACCGACACCAGCGGCGACCTGCTGACCCGGCTCGCCCTGGCGGGCGCCGGCCTGCTCGCCGCGACCATGGACGGCATCGAGGACGGCACTCTGAAGGCCGTACCGCAGCCCGCGGAGGGGGTCAGCCTGGCCCCGAAGATCACCGTCGAGGACGCCCGGGTCGACTGGACCGCCCCGGCGCTGCGCGTGGACCGGGTGGTGCGCGGCTGCACCCCGGCGCCCGGTGCCTGGACCACCTTCCGCGGTGAGCGGCTCAAGCTGGTGCAGGCGGCGCCCGCGGCCGACCGGACGGACCTCGCCCCCGGGCAGCTGGCCGTCGGCAGGAACAGCGTGCACGTGGGCACCGGCTCGTACGCCGTCGAACTGCTCTGGGTGCAGGCGCAGGGCAAGAAGCCGATGCGGGCGGCGGACTGGGCGCGCGGGGCGCGGATCGCCGACGGCGAGCGGCTGGGCGGCTGAACCGGCCTCGACAGGGGCCGCGCCCGGGCCGACGTAGGCTGGTGGGTGCACCTCTTCCCACACCCGGAGCACCTTTTCGTGAGCGATCAGCCTCGTCGTCCCCGCAAGCCCGGCAAGCCCTACCGGCGGCCCCGGAAGGACCCCGTCCGCGTCCTCGCCTTCGAGGCGCTGCGCGCCGTCGACGAGCGGGACGCGTACGCCAACCTCGTCCTCCCGCCGCTGCTGCGCAAGGCGCGGGAGGAGGACGGCTTCGAGGCGCGGGACGCGGCGCTCGCCACCGAGCTGGTCTACGGGACGCTGCGGCGGCAGGGGACGTACGATGCGATCATCGCCGAGTGCGTCGACCGGCCGTTGCGCGAGGTCGACCCGCCGGTGCTGGACGTGCTGAGCCTGGGCGTGCACCAGCTGCTCGGGACGCGGATCCCGAGCCACGCGGCCGTGTCCGCCTCCGTGGAGCTGGCGCGGGTCGTGCTCGGGGACGGGCGGGCCAAGTTCGTCAACGCCGTGCTGCGGAAGGTCGCGCGGGACGATCTCGACGGGTGGCTCGGGAAGGTCGCGCCGCCCTATGACGAGGACCCCGAGGACCACCTCGCCGTCGTGCACTCGCACCCGCGGTGGGTCGTCTCCGCGCTGTGGGACTCGCTCGGCGGCCCCCGGGCCGGCATCGAGGAACTGCTGGCCGCCGACAACGAGCGGCCCGAGGTGACGCTGGTCGCCCGGCCGGGCCGGGCCACGGTGGAGGAACTGCTCGGCGAGGAGGCCGCCGCGGCGGGGCGCTGGTCGCCGTACGCCGTGCGGCTGACCGAGGGCGGGGAGCCCGGGGCCGTCGAGGCGGTGCGGGAGGGCCGGGCCGGGGTGCAGGACGAGGGCAGCCAGCTCGTCGCGCTCGCGGTCGCCAACGCGCCGCTCGAGGGGCCCGACCGGCGGTGGCTGGACGGGTGTGCCGGACCCGGCGGCAAGGCCGCGCTGCTCGCCGCGCTCGCCGCCGAGCGGGGCGCCTTCCTGCTGGCCTCGGAGAAGCAGCCGCACCGCGCCGGGCTGGTGGCCAGGGCACTGGCCGGCAATCCGGGGCCGTACCAGGTGATCGCCGCCGACGGGACGCGGCCCGCGTGGCGGCCGGGGAGCTTCGACCGGGTGCTCGTCGACGTGCCGTGCACCGGGCTGGGCGCCCTGCGGCGCCGGCCGGAGGCGCGCTGGCGGCGCCGGCCCGAGGACCTGGACGGGTTCGCGCCGCTCCAGCGCGGGCTGCTGCGCGGTGCGCTGGAGGCGGTCCGCGTCGGCGGGATCGTCGGCTACGCGACCTGCTCGCCGCATCTGGCGGAGACCCGGGCCGTCGTCGGTGACGTGCTCAAGCAGGTCCCCGGCGCCGAACCGGTCGACGCCCGGCCGCTGCTGCCCGGCGTGCCGGGGCTGGGCGAGGGACCGGACGTGCAGCTGTGGCCGCATCTGCACGGGACCGACGCCATGTACCTGGCGCTCATCCGCCGGACCGCCTGACCGGCGGTCACGCAGGTCTCGCCGGGGAGGCCACGGCCCCGGACCGCCGTCCCGGTCGTCGGTGCCCCGAAGGCCGTCGTCCCGGTCGTCGGTGTCTCCGGGGGTGGTGGTTCCGGTCGTCGGTGTCTCGGAGGCCGCCGCCCCGCCCGCCGCTGCCCCGGAGGCCGGTGAGCCGCCGCGCGAGCGGTGCCGTCGGCCCCCTGGTCCGGGACCCGCCGGAACACCCGGGGGCCGCGGGTACGGGACCGGGCCCGTACCGGAGAGACCCGCCGGGGCCGGACATGGCAGGCTTGGACCATGGCCGCGCAGATCAACCCCAGCATCCTGTCCGCCGACTTCTCCCGCCTCGCGGACGAGGCGAAGGCGGTGCGAGGAGCCGACTGGCTCCACGTCGACGTCATGGACAACCATTTCGTCCCCAACCTCACGCTCGGTGTGCCGGTCGTCGAGTCCCTCGCCCGTGCGACGGACACCCCGCTGGACTGCCACCTGATGATCGAGGCGCCCGACCGGTGGGCGCCCCAGTACGTCGAGGCGGGAGCCGGCTCCGTCACCTTCCACGCCGAGGCCGCCGCGGCCCCGGTGCGCCTCGCCCGCGAGATCCGGGCCAAGGGCGCCCGCGCCGCCATGGCGCTCAAGCCGGCGACGCCCGTCGAACCGTACGAGGACCTGCTCCCCGAGCTGGACATGCTGCTGGTCATGACGGTGGAGCCGGGGTTCGGGGGACAGGCGTTCCTCGACATCATGCTGCCGAAGATCAGGCGTACCCGGGAACTGATCGCCAAGCACGGCCTGGAGCTGTGGCTGCAGGTGGACGGCGGGGTCTCCGCCTCGACCATCGAGCGGTGCGCGGAGGCGGGCGCCGACGTCTTCGTCGCGGGCTCGGCCGTGTACGGTGCGTCGGACCCGGCCGAGGCGGTGCGTGCCCTGCGGGAGCGGGCGGAGTCGGCGACCGCCGCCGCGTCCTGGGCGTGCGATCACTGAAGAACGCCGGGCGGCGACCGGGAGTGACGGCGGACGACGACGGGGGACCGCCGCCGACGACCACTGAAGAACGAGAACGTGAACGGCTCCCGTCAGGGCTGATCGAGTGCGCCGTATCTGCGAGGATGAACGGCGAATCCAGAGTGTGAACAGCAGTGAGGAGAGCGCCGTGTCGGGTATGTCGGCGGGCCGCGCAGCCATGCGGATGGGACCCGCTGAGCTGGTCCAGGCGGCGGCCATGGCCCGCCGTTTCTACCTCGAGGGCAAGTCCAAGATCCAGATCGCGGAGGAGTTCGGCGTCAGCCGCTTCAAGGTGGCCCGGGTCCTGGAGACCGCCCTCGAACGGGACCTCGTACGCATCGAGATCCGGGTGCCGGCCGAGCTGGACGCCGAGCGCTCCGACGCGCTCCGCGCCCGCTACGGCCTGCGCAACGCGGTCGTCGTGGAATCCCCGGCCGACGCCGAGGAGACCCCCGACCCCGAGAACCTGGGAGAGGTCGCCGCCGACCTGCTCGGCGAGCTGGTCGACGAGGGCGACGTACTGGGCCTGGCCTGGGGCCGCTCCACCATCCACATGGCGGCGGCGCTGGACCGGCTGCCGCCGTGCACGGTGGTGCAGCTGACCGGCGTGTACGACGCCGGGACCGCCGAGCGCGGCTCGGTGGAGGCCGTGCGCCGCGCCGCCCAGGTCTCCGGCGGCGACGCCCACCCCATCTACGCGCCGATGCTGCTGCCCGACGCGGCGACCGCCGAGGCGCTGCGCCACCAGCCCGGCATCGCGCGGGCTTTCGAGTACTTCGACAAGGTCACCGTCGCCTGTGTCTCCATCGGCTCCTGGGAGCCCGGCATCTCCACGGTGCACGACATGCTCAGCGACGAGGAGCGCGGCCACTACGCCTCGCTCGGCGTCGCCGCCGAGATGTCCGCGCACCTCTTCGACGCCCAGGGGCGCCGGGTCGGCCGGGACCTGGGCGAGCGGTGCATCACGGTCAAGGCCGACCAGCTCCGCCGTATCCCCGAGGTGGTGGCGATCGCCGGTGGGCAGCGCAAGGCGGCGGCCATCGACGCGGTACTGCGCTCGGGCCTGGTCACCAGCCTGGTGACGGACACCTCCGCCGCGGACTACCTGATGGCGGCGGGCCCGGCGCCCAAGGCCGCGCTCAACCGGTCCGATCCGGACGGCGTGTGACGGGGCATCAGGGACCTGACGGTGTACCGACGACCTGGGGAGCGCGTATGACGCAGGACGGTGCGGGGGCGGTGCGGGACCCGGCGGGCCGGATCGTGGTCACGCTGGACCTGGCCGGGGTCACCGACAAGGCGGGCCTGATGGAGCGCTGCGCCCGGTCGCTCGGCCTGCCCGAGTGGTTCGGCCGCAACTGGGACGCCCTCGCCGACTCCCTGGCCGACCCCCGCGTCTGGCCCGAGGACGCAGGGGAGCGGGGGCTGCTCCTGGTCGTGGAGAACTGGCGGGGCTACGCCGAGGCGCGGCCCGAGGAGTGGCAGATCGCCGAGGAGGTGTTCGCCGAGGCCACCGACCGGGGCCCCGGACTCTTCGTCACCCTGGGCCCCGGGGGGCCTCCCGCGCCCGGAGGCCCCCCGGGGTTCGGAGGTTCCTCCTAACGGCCCCCCGGACAGCCTGGACGTTCTGCCCGGAGCGGGGCGCCGACCCGTCGTGAAAGAATGAAGTACGTGCTCTTTCCCCCTGGCTGACCTGTCCGGGGGCCGCCTCCGATCGACTGGGATGTGCAGCACGTGCGTTTCCTCAACGACATCCAGCCCTCGTACGACCTGACGTACGACGACGTCTTCATGGTGCCGAGCCGCTCGGCCGTCGGCTCGCGGCAGGGCGTGGACCTCCGCTCCCCGGACGGCACGGGCACCACCATCCCGCTGGTCGTCGCCAACATGACCGCCATCGCGGGGCGCCGCATGGCCGAGACGGTGGCCCGGCGCGGCGGCCTCGTGGTCATCCCGCAGGACATCCCGATCGAGGTCGTCACCGACGTCGTCTCCTGGGTCAAGAGCCGGCACCACGTCCTGGACACCCCGATCGTGCTGGCCCCGCACCAGACGGTCGCCGACGCGCTCTCCCTGCTGCCCAAGCGGGCGCACGACGCCGGGGTCGTCGTGGACGAGGAGGGCAGGCCCGTCGGCGTGGTCACCGACAGCGACCTGAGCGGTGTGGACCGCTTCACCCGGCTCGAAGAGGTCATGTCCAAGGACCTGCTGCTGCTCGACGCGGCCATGGACCCGCGCGAGGCGTTCAACACCCTCGACGCCGCCAACCGGCGCTTCGCCCCCGCCGTCGGCGAGGACGGCAGGCTGGCCGGCATCCTCACCCGCAAGGGCGCCCTGCGCGCCACGCTCTACACCCCGGCCCTCGACGCGGACGGCAAGCTGCGCGTGGCCGCCGCCGTCGGCATCAACGGCGACGTGGCGGGCAAGGCCCAGCAGCTCCTCGACGCGGGCGTGGACACCCTCGTCATCGACACCGCCCACGGCCACCAGGAGTCGATGATCAGCGCCGTCAAGCTGGTCCGCGACCTGGACCCGAAGGTGCCGATCGTCGCGGGCAACATCGTCTCCGCGGAGGGCGTGCGCGACCTGATCGAGGCCGGCGCGGACATCGTCAAGGTCGGGGTCGGACCCGGCGCCATGTGCACCACGCGCATGATGACCGGCGTCGGCCGTCCGCAGTTCTCCGCGGTCCTGGAGTGCGCCGCCGAGGCGAAGAAGTACGGGAAGCACGTGTGGGCCGACGGCGGTGTCCGCCACCCCCGTGACGTGGCGATGGCGCTCGCCGCCGGCGCGTCCAACGTGATGATCGGCTCCTGGTTCGCGGGCACGTACGAGTCCCCGGGCGACCTCCAGCACGACGCGGACGGCCGGGCCTACAAGGAGTCCTTCGGCATGGCCTCCGCCCGCGCGGTGCGCAACCGCACCTCGGAGGAGTCGGCGTACGACCGGGCCCGCAAGGGACTGTTCGAGGAGGGCATCTCGACCTCCCGGATGTTCCTCGACCCGGCCCGCCCCGGCGTCGAGGACCTCATCGACTCGATCATCGCGGGCGTCCGCTCCTCCTGCACCTACGCCGGTGCCGGCTCCCTGGAGGAGTTCGCGGAGCGGGCGGTCGTCGGCATCCAGAGCGCGGCGGGCTACGCCGAGGGCAAGCCGCTGCACGCGAGCTGGAGCTGAGCGGACGCGGCAGCGCGACGGGGACCCCCGCGGGGGTCCCCGTTCGCGTTCCGGGTGCTCAGCGCCTTCGCTCCCGGCTCACCGGGGACGCCCGCCGCTGCTCCGCGGCGGGCGGTCAGCCGGCCGGCCCCTCCGCGCCCGCCGTGCGACGGCGTGCGGACCGGCCGCGTGTCGGCGGGGCCGCCACCGGGGCGGCCGTCCGGGCGCTGCCGCCGCCCTCGCCTTGCCGAGACCCGCTTCGTGGAGTCCCGCCTCGCTGGGTCCCGCCGCACGGCCGTCACTGTCCACGCCACGGATGTCCACGCCACGGATGTCCGCGCCGCAGGTGTCCGCCTCGCGGGTGTTCGCGCCAAGGGTGTCCGCGTCGTGGCGCGGGCTACTACCCTCGGTGCCATGACCCGCCGACATTGACCCACCGGCCGCGCCTCCCGCGGACCGCCTCGGACGCCGTACCCGCGACGTCCGAAGCGGCTCCCCGGGAAGGCCCCATGACACCTCCACCCCCGCCCGTGCGCGTGCCCGCCCCCGCCCCCGGCGGTGTGCGGCGCCTGTCGGCCACCCTCTGCGCCCACGCGTTCTGCGCCGACCTCATCCTCCTGTACCCGGTGTACGCGCTGCTCTTCAGCGACGCCGGACTCTCCCTCGGACAGATCTCCTCCCTCTTCGTCCTGTGGTCGGTCACCGGCGTGGCCCTGGAGGTGCCCTCGGGCGCCTGGGCGGACGCCGTCTCGCGGCGGCTGCTGCTGTGGCTCGGCCCGCTGCTCACGGCAGCCGGCTTCACCCTGTGGGTGCTCGCGCCCTCGTACCCGGCCTTCGCCCTCGGTTTCGTGCTGTGGGGTGCCGGGGAAGCCCTCGGCTCCGGTGCCCTGGAGGCGCTGGCCCACGACGAACTGGAGCGGCTGGGCGCGGCCGACCGGTACGCCCGGGTCATGGGCCGGGTCCGCGCGGTGGGCCCGGCGGCCACCGCCGCCTCGATGGCCCTGGCCGGACCGGTCTTCGCCTGGGGCGGGTACCAGGCCGTCGGCGCGGCCGGTGTCCTCGCCTGTCTGCTGGCGTCGGCCACGGCGGCCCGGCTCCCCGAACACCACGAGCCGTCCGCCGGGGACGCCGGCCGGACGGCGGCCCTGCGCGCCGGACTCGCCGGGGCCCGCGCCGACCGGTCCGTGCGCGGCGCGCTGCTGCTGGTCCCGGCCGTCACCGCCGTATGGGGCGCGCTGGACGAGTACACGCCGCTGCTGGTCCGCGACACCGGCGCGGCCGAGGCGACCGTCCCCTGGCTGCTGCTGGTCGTCTGGTCCGGTGCCACGGCCGGCGGCCTGCTGGCGGGCGTCGCCGAGCGCCGCCTCGGCACCACCGGGCTCGCCGCGCTGCTCACCGGCGCCGCCGGCGCGCTGGCCGTGGGCGCGCTGACCGGCGGCCCGGCCGGGATCGCCCTGATCGGCCTCGCCTTCGGCGGCTTCCAGCTGGCGACCGTGCTCGCCGACGCCCGCCTCCAGCGCCGTATCGACGCGACCGGCCGGGCGACCCTGACCTCGGTCGCGGGGCTCGGCACGGAGCTGGGCACCGTCGCGGTGTACGGCGCCTACGCGGCCACCGCGTCGGTTGCCGGGAACGACGGCGCCTTCGCCTGGGCGGCGGTGCCGTACCTGCTGACGGCGGTGGTGCTGGCGGCCACGGTCCGGAGCGGGCGGCGGCCGGGGCCCCGGGAGCGCGCGCGGAGGGCGGCCGGGGAGGCGGTGGAGCAGGGTGAGTGACGCGGCCCCGCGCCCCGGAAGCGTCGTACGCGACGAGTCACCGCGAGCCGCTTCGGCGCGACGACCGCCCCCGGCGTCCCCCGTCCCGGTGACCTCTACGGCGCCATCGCTCCCGCGAAGCTGCCGGAGGACTGGGGCCCACCAGGACCGGGGCGGGAGTCAGCCCGGCAGCGGCGTGAGCAGCATGCGGCCCGCGAAGCCGACCGCCTCGTCCAGCCGCTCGGTGATCTCCCCGGCCATGTCGGGCAGCCGGCGCACCGTCCACAGGGTGCGGGCCGCGACCCAGGCGGCGTCGCGGGCGCGCTCCAGGCACCAGGAGTTGAGCAGATGGGTCAGCGGGTCGGCGATCTGGAGGAGATCGGGGCCCGGCATCAGATCTTCGCGGACGCGCTCCTCCAGCGACACGAGGATCTCGCCCACCCGGTCGAACTCATCCTCCAGATCCCCGGGTTCGCAGCCGAGCGTACGACAGGTGTCCACGACGGCGAGCGCCAGGTCGTGCCCGATGTGCGCGTTGATGCCCGCGAGCGCGAACTGCGGCGGACGTACCTGGGGATGACGGCGGAACTGGAACAGGGGCCGCCAGCAGGCGGGCGGCCGGCGTCCGTCGTCCGCCGCGTCGACGGCGCCGAGGTAGCGCTCGGCGAACCGTACGTCCAGTGTGCTCGCGGCCCGGGGGTCGGGGAACCGGCCGTTGTCGATGTCCCGGTCGACGGCTTCGGTGACGGTCAGGTAGACCCGGTTGAAGACCGCCACCCCGTCCCGGGCGGGTAGCGTCGCGTCAAGGGCGCGCATCCGGGCGAGGACGGTGTCCATCGAGTCGATGGACGCGAAGACGTGTCGACAGTGCGCCATGGGGGCAGGGTCGCAGCTTCAGGGGAACGGAAGGAACGGCGGGCGCGTCTCTTCCCCGGAACGGGGTAACGCGCCCGCCGCGTGGGGGAGGGGATCCGTATCGTGTCCGGCCTTCGTACCAGGCGGCTGGCCGCGCGCAGGGCCGCGCGCCGGCGTGCCGCCCGCCGTGGCCTCATGGTCGCCGTGGCCGCCGTCGTGACCGTGACCGGCGCGGTCGCCGGAACGCTGTCCGCGCTGGAGGACGCCGACGCCGGCGGCGGCCGTGCGGCCGCCGCCCGGCCGCCGGTGACCCGGCCGTTCCGGCCCGTCCACGAACCCGCCCCGCCCTCGCCCGCACCGCCGGGCTCGCGCTCCGCGTCCCCGTCCCCGGCGGCCTCCTCCGCGTCCTCCGCGTCCTCCGCGCCGGAGGCCGACCCGGCGCCCACACCGGCGAGGACCACCGGGGAGCCGCGCCCGGCCGCCCGGCTCTACCGCCATCCCGGCTCCCAGGTGCTCGACTGGGTGGCCGCCCACCCCGACGACCCGCGGCACGCCGTCATCGCCGACCGGATAGCCGGGCAGCCCGCCGCCGTCTGGTTCGCCGACTTCACGCCGGACACCATCACCGCCCGGGTCCGCGCCGTCACCTCGGGCGGAGCGGCCCAGGGCCGGGTCCCGGTCCTGGTGCCGTACGCGATCCCCGACCGCGACTGCGGCGGCCACTCCCAGGGCGGGGCACCCGACCTCGACGCCTACGACGACTGGATCGACCGCTTCGCCGCCGGGCTGGGCCGGGCAGAGGTCATCGTGATCCTGGAGCCCGACTCGGTCGCCCAGGCCGACTGCCTGTCCGCCGCGGAGCGCGCCGACCGCTTCGCCTCCCTCGCCCGCGCCGGCCGGGTCCTCAAGGAGGCCGGCCCCCGGACCCGGGTCTACTACGACGCCGGCCACTCCGGCTGGCACGCGCCCGGCAAGCAGGCCGGCCTGCTCAGGCAGGCGGGCGCCGCCTCGGCCGCCTCCTCCGACGGCGTCTTCAGCAACGTCTCCAACTTCCACACCACCGCCGACGAGACCGCCTACGACCGCGCGGTGCTGGACGCCCTCGGCGGACCGGCGCACCTGGGCGCCGTCGTCGACACCAGCCGCAACGGCAACGGCGCCCCGGCCGACGGCGCCTGGTGCGACCCGGCGGGGCGCCGCATCGGCCACGCCCCGACGCTGGCCACCGGCGAGGACCGGATCGACGCCTACCTGTGGGTCAAGCTGCCGGGGGAGTCGGACGGCTGCAAGGGCAGCCCCGGGACGTTCAGCCCCTCCTACGCCTACGACTTGGCGCGCGGGGGGCCTTCCTCGTAGCCATCCTCGTATCCCTCGTCCTCGCCCTCGTTCTCGCCCTCGTCCTTGCCGTAGCCCGGCGTGCCCGCGTCGAGCTGCGGCTCCCGTGTCTTGAGGCGGGCGGCGCGTCCTGAGGCGGGCGGGCGCGAAGGCGCGCAGCGTGGGGCGGCCGGTGACGAGGACGAGGGGGCCGGGCGCGGTGCCGCCGAGGACGCCGCCCAGGACGGCGGCGACGGCCGCGCCGGACCCGGGCGGACGCCGAACGGCAGGGCGGATCGCTGAACCCGGCTGCGAACGAACCCGCGTACGATCCTGGACGTGGCCCGAGGGGTTCTGCGAAGAGAGCGCCAGGTCACATGGACAGCGATCGGAGCGGCGTCCGCCCTCGGGTCGATGTGAACGACTGACCGCCCATCTTGTACTTTTCCGTTCGGTAAGTACAGAACGGAGAATGACGAATGTCCGGTTTCGGATGGAAGCTGCATGGAGACGGCAAAACCCTGGGTCCAGGTGAAGTCGTCCGGCCGGACGAGCGGCTCACCTGGACCCGGACGATCGGGCTGGGGGCGCAGCACGTCGTCTCGATGATCGGCGCCTGTTTCGTCGCCCCGGTGCTCATGGGTCTCGATCCGAGCCTCGGGCTGATGGCCTCGGGTGTCGCGACCCTGTTGTTCCTCGTCCTCACGCGCGGGCGGGTCCCCAGCTACCTGGGTTCGTCGCTCTCCTTCGTCGGTGTCGCCGCGGTCATCGGCAGTCAGGGCGGTGGGCCGGCGGAGCTCACCGGCGCCTTGTTCGTCGTGGGACTGGCCCTGGCCGTGGTCGGCCTCGTGGTCCAGCGTCTGGGCGCCAGGGTCATCCACGCGGTGCTGCCGCCGGCGGTGACGGGCGCCGTCGTCATGCTGATCGGCTTCAACCTGGCCCCGGTGGCCGCCTCCAGCTACTGGCCGCAGGACCAGTGGACGGCGCTCGCCACCATGCTCTTCACCGGCCTCGCCCTGGTCGTCCTGCGCGGTTTCTGGTCCCGCGTCGCCATCTTCCTCGGCCTGGTCTTCGGCTATCTGCTCTCCTGGATCCTCGACCTCGCCCTGGGCAGGATCCACTCCATCGACGGCAGCGGCAAGGTCGTCGACCACTGGCGTCTGGACCTCACCTCTGTCAAGGAGGCCGCCTGGGTCGGCTTCCCCGACACGCACGCGCCCTCGTTCAGCGCCTCGGCGGTCGTCGTGGCCCTCCCGGTGCTGGTCGCCCTGGTCGCCGAGAACGCGGGTCACGTCAAGGCGGTCGGCGAGATGACCGGCGACCCCCTCGACGACAAGCTCGGCACCGCCATCGCGGCGGACGGCGCGGCCACCATGGTCTCCACGGTCGCCGGCGGCCCCGCCACCACCACGTACGCCGAGAACATCGGCGTCATGGCCGCCACGCGCGTGTACTCGACCGCCGCCTACATGTGCGCCGCGATCGTCGCCCTGCTGTTCGGCCTGTGCCCGAAGTTCGGCGCGTTCGTCGCCGCGATCCCGGGCGGAGTGCTCGGCGGCATCACCGTCATCCTCTACGGCATGATCGGCCTGCTCGGCGCCCAGATCTGGGTGCGCAACAAGGTCGACTTCAGCCAGCCGCTCAACCTGATCCCGGCCGCCGCCGGCGTCATCGTCGGCATCGGCGGCGTGACGCTGGAGATCACCGACAACTTCGAACTCAACGGCATCGCCCTCGGCACCCTCGTGGTGCTGACCGGCTACCACGCGCTGCGCTGGCTCTCGAAGGCCGCGGGCACCTCGCAGGGCGGGCTCCTGGACGCGGGGACGACGAGCTACGACGACTCGGGGCAGGGCGGCGGGAAAGCGAACTGACGGGACGGACGCACCGGGCGCGGGAGGGGCCTTCGGCCGCTCCCGCGCCCGTTGCCGTCTCCGGGCGCGACGCGTCGGGTGCGCCGTCCCGGGACCGTACCGAGGAGGACGCGCCGCCCCTGACGTGGCGTCAGCGCGATCTCGACGAGGGCGTCACGGGGTGGACGGCCCCCCGCGGTCCCCCGAGCGAGCTACCTGCTTGTCCTCTCCGGGGTGAAGCGCGCCTCCGGTGGTCTCTTGTTGACTCGGACC
This sequence comes from Streptomyces sp. SYSU D01066-1, assembly GCF_054956795.1. NCBI lineage: Bacteria > Bacillati > Actinomycetota > Actinomycetes > Kitasatosporales > Streptomycetaceae > Streptomyces > Streptomyces sp. SYSU D01066-1. Next base: position 336,289 of record NZ_JBUDHV010000003.1, read on the forward strand.
GTCAGCACAACGGCCCGGCGAGGCCGACCACCCCAGCAGCTAAGGACACCACCATGGCCACGACACGCAGTTCCGCGCGGCACGATCTCCGCAGGGCCCGCCGGATCGCCGCAGCTCTGCTGGTCTCCACGCTGGCAGGAACCACGCTGGTCGCGTGCGGTGCCGACGCCGGGGACGCGCGACCGACCGAGGTCGTCGGCAAGAGCGTCGGCGAGACCACGGGCGCCACCGGGATCACTTGGGGCAAGTGCCCGGCCCTGGCCGAGGGGCAGACCCGTGACCCCCGACTGGCCTGTGGGACGTTGAAGGTGCCGCTCGACTACCGGAAACCGGGCGGCACGAAGATCGACGTGGCGGTCTCCCGGCTGTCCACCGCGCAGCCCGGGAAGCGACGTGGCGTTCTGCTGCTGAACCCCGGCGGGCCGGCCCTGGGCGGTCTGGACATGCCCGCGACCATGGCGTCCACACTGCCGAAGTCCGTGCTGGACCGCTACGACCTGATCGGTTTCGACCCGCGCGGCGTCGCACACAGCACCCCGCAGAGCTGCGGTCTGCAGGACCCCAGCGTGTCCGGGCTCTTCCCCTATCCCGCAGCGGACGGCTCGATCACCAAGAACGTGACCCTCGCCAAAGCCGCCGCCGAGCAGTGCGCCGACACGGTGGGCAAGAACCTGCGGCACTACAGCACCGCCAACACCGCCCGCGACATGGACCGCGTCCGTCAGGCGCTCGGTGAGAAGAAGATCTCCTACTGGGGCCAGTCCTACGGCACCTACCTCGGCACCGTCTACCGCTCCCTCTTCCAGGACCACACCGACCGGATGGTCCTGGAGGGCAACGTCGACCCCACCAAGGTATGGGCCGACCAGGTGGCGGACACCTGGGGCAAGGGCATGGCCGACCGGTTCCCCGACGCCGCCCGCGTCGCCGCCGCCCAGGCGGGCACCCTCGAGCTGGGCACGGACGTCGAGCAGGTGACCCGCACCTACCTCGCCCTCGCCGACCGGCTCGACCGCACGCCCGCGGCGATTCCCGGCGCACCGGTGCCGCTGGACGGGGCGCTGCTGCGGAACATGACCTACGCCCTGCTTCTGCACAACGACAGCCTTACCGTGCTCACCCAGTTCTGGAAGGCCGCCGACAACCTGTCCGACGGCAGCACCACGGCCGCTGACCTCGCGGTTCTCAAGGAGGTGTTCGCCGACACACCGACGTCCCCGGGCGTCCCGGCGGACAACCAGGCCACCATGTTCATGGCTCTCACCTGCGGCGACGCCGAATGGCCGCACGACGTCGACGGCTACGCCGCCCGTACCGCCGCCGACCGCGAGAAGTGGCCGCTCACCGCGGGCATGCCCGCCAACATCTGGGCGTGCGCCTACTGGGACAAGCCGGCCGAGACGACTGTCAAGGTGGTGAAGGGCGGCCCGCGCAACACCCTGATCCTGCAGAACCGCCGGGACAACGCCACCCCGTGGGAAGGCGCCGTCGGACTGCGCGAGTCCCTCGGCGCCGGCTCCGCCCTCGTCGGCGTCGACAACGGCGGGCACTACGTCTACGGCGAGGGCTCCGCCTGCGCCGACAAGGCCACCGCCGGCTTCCTGGCCACCGGCCACCTGCCGGACAAGGACGTCTACTGCACCGACGTCACCCAGAAGTGACCTGGCGGAAGGCGGTGCCTCCCTGCCCGGCCCGCCGACGCCGCACAGGCCGCCCCGATGACCTGCCCAGCCTGAAAACAGCAGGTACATGAGACGCTCGGTTATTTTCCTGAGCAATCCGAGCATTGAGACGATCGTTCCGGCCTTCTTAAGGTCTGGCGTATGACGAACGACGACAACCGCGTGCAAACCATGATGCTGGGCGATGTCGAGATCATCCGGGTGGTCGAGTGGCACGAACCGTTCCTGCCCGCTTCCGTGTTCCTGCCCGAGGCCGGCGCCGACACATGGGCCGGGAACAAGGACTGGCTGGCACCGGACCACTTCGAGCCGGACAGCGGCAGGACGGTGGTCGCACTGCAGTCGTGGGTGCTGCGCAGCGGCGGGCGGACCGTACTGATCGACACCGGGGCGGGCAGTGATCGCGAGCGGCCGGGCATGGCGCCGTACTTCCATCGGCGCCCGAGTGATTTCCTCGACGTGCTGGCGAGCGCCGGTGTACGCCCGGGAGATGTCGATGTCGTCGTCAACACTCACCTTCACGTCGATCACGTGGGCTGGAACACCACCGACGTGGGCGGACAGTGGGTGCCCACCTTCCCCAACGCCCAGTACCTCATTCCGGGCGCCGACGACGCCTACTACGGTCCGGACAACGCGCGGAGGCAGGAGCTGCCGGAAGTCGACCGCATGATCTACGACGACAGCATCGCGCCCGTCCATCAAGCCGGACAGGCCGTTCTGTGGGACGGCCTGCACCACATCGACGCACATCTCACTCTGGAGTCCGCGCCCGGCCACACTCCCGGCGCGTCCGTGGTGCGCCTGGCCTCCGGTACCGACCGGGCGGTCTTCGCCGGAGACGTTCTGCACAGCCCGGTGCAGATCCTCGACCCCTGCTGCAACAGCGGCTCTTGCCTCGACCCGGCGCGGGCGGTGGCCAGCCGCCGCAGGATCCTCGAACGGGCCGCCGACGAACGGGAGCTGCTCATCCCCGCGCACTTCGGCGGCGCGGGAGCCCTTGAGGTCCGTCGAGAGGGCGGCGGGTTCGCCCTCGGCCCATGGGCCGCGTTCGCCCAGACGAAGTAGGGCGTCGATGAGGGTTCGCGCAACAGCCGACGGGCCGTCGCGGCGGCCGCCGTCCAAGGGCACCCCGGACCCTGTGCCCGCGCGATGGCGCGCACACGCAACCTATCCTCTCCCGGTGGATGTGGTGAGCGACGCGATCTCCGCGGTGCGTCTCGGGCACCCCTCGTTCCGCCGGGTGGGGATGCGGGGCAGCTGGTGCGTGCGGCTGGACCCGTACCACGGCGCGGGCGTGGGCGTCGTGATGAAGGGCGGCTGCTGGCTGCTGCCCGACGACGGCACCCCGGTACACCTCGGTGCCGGTGACGCGGTGATGCTGCCCCACGGTACGGGCTACCTGATCACCGACTCTCCCGTCGACCCGGTGGCCGCGACGCGGAAGGCGGTGTCGCTGGAGCAGTGGCTGGCGGAGACGGACCGGCCGGTCCGGCCCGACGACGACACGGAGTTGCTCTGCGGGAGCTACCGCCTGGACAACAGCAGCCGGCATCCGCTCATGGAGGAACTCCCGCAGGTCGTCCGCCTTGTCAGTCGAATGGGCAGCCACCTCGAACTACGTGCCGCGATCGACCTCCTCGCCGGCGAGCTGGATCAGACACGGCCCGGCTCCGGCGTCGCCCTCCCGGGCCTGCTCGACCTGCTCTTCGTCTACATGATCCGCTCCTGGATGGCCGAGGACACCAACGGAGCATGGCCCCGGGCGCTGAGCGACCCGGTGACGGCCACCGCCCTGCGAGCGTTGCACTCGGAGCCCGCCGCGCCGTGGACCAATGAGAGCCTGGCGGCGACAGCGCGAGTCTCCCGCCCCACCCTGGCACGCCGGTTCACCACTCTGGTCGGCCGGCCTCCGATGGCCTACCTCACCTGGTGGCGCCTGACCCTCGCCGCCACCCTCCTCCGGGACACCTCGGAAACCGTGTCAGCCATCGCGGACCGCGTCGGTTACGGCACTCCGTACGCGCTGTCACACGCCTTCGAGAGGCAATTCGGTACCACGCCGGGGCGGTACCGGACCACGACGGCGAACCGCTCGCCGACCGCCGACGGCAGCGCCGGCTGACCGCGCCTCCCGGTGAGCGGGAACGCCGCGTGGTGCACGGGCGGCCGCCGGCGGTTCGCCCGGTGAGCGCCTGCTTAGGATGAGTGGGGCCGCTGGCGGTTCGACGGCGGCGATCATCCCGTACGTCCCCAGGAGCACCACCCATGACCGCCGAAGCCCCCGCCGCGCCCATACCCGCCCTCCCGTACGGCCGGCTCGTCCCCGTCACCGTCCACTTCGACGACCTGGACGCCCTCGGCCTGCTGCACAACGCCCGCTACCCGGTGCTGGTCGAGCGGGCCTGGGGCGAGCTGTGGGAGGGACACGGCCACCGGTACGCGGGCGACTGGGCGGCGGCCGGCGACGCCTGCCACGCGGTGCGGGAACTGCGGATCAGCTACGAGGCGCCGGTCACCCGGCCCGGCGGGTACGCCGTCCACCTGTGGCTGGAGCGGCTGGGCCGGACCGGGCTGACGTACGGCTTCCGGTTCTGCTCGGCGGACGGGGCCACCACCTACGCCCACGGCACCCGGGTCCTGGTCCGGCTGGACGCGGCGACGATGCGGCCGGCGCCGTGGAGTGAGGAGTTCAGGGCCGTCGGCCGGGAACTGCTGCGTCCTGCGGACTGACCTTCACCGGGGTGCGGTCCCCGGCGCGCAGCACGCCCGCGAACGCCACCAGACCGCAGGCCAGCACGGTCACCAGCCCGAACGACACCACCAGGCTGGTGGCCTCGGCCAGCCCGCCGATCGCGCTGGGCGCGACCAGCCCGGAGGTGTACGTGATGGTGGCGACGCCCGCGATGGCGAGGGACGGGTTGCCGCCGCTGCGGCCCGCCGCCGCGAAGCAGAGCGGGACGACCACGGCGATGCCCAGGCCCAGCAGCGCGAAGCCGGTCATCGCCACCGCCGGGTGGCCGCCGACGACCACCAGCAGGCCGCCGAGCGCGGCCAGCACGCCGCCCACCCGGACCGTGCGCACCGCGCCGAACCGGTCCACGACCCGGTCACCGGCGAACCGGGACAGGGCCATGGTCAGCGTGAACCCGGTGGTGCACGCCGCCGCGAGCCCCGCCGAGGTGTCCAGCTGGTCCCGCAGGTAGACCGCCGACCAGTCCAGGCTCGCGCCCTCCGCGAAGACCGCGCAGAACCCGACCGCGCCGATCAGCACCGCCGACCTGGGCGGCAGCGCGAACCTCGGCGGGGCCTCCTCGTCCTCGGCGGGCTGGAGGTCCAGCACCCAGGTGCACATGACCAGGCCGAGCACCGTCAGGACGGCGGCGGCCAGCAGATGGTGCAGCCGGGCGTCCGCGCCGAGGTGGGCGGCGAGCGTGCCGCCCGCCGAGCCGATCAGGGCGCCCGCGCTCCACATGCCGTGCAGCCCCGACATGATCGACTTGTCGAGCCGGTTCTCCACCTCGACGCCGAGCGCGTTCATCGCGACGTCGGACATGCCCGAGGTGGCCCCGTAGACGAACAGGGCGAGGCAGAGGGTGGCGAGGTTCGGAGCCAGTGAGGGCAGGACCAGGGACAGCGTCCACAGGGCCAGCAGGCCGCGCAGGGCGGTGCGGGCGCCGAAGCGGTGACTGATCCGCCCGGCCAGCGGCATGGCCAGGGAGGCGCCGAGCGCGGGGAAGGCCAGGGCCAGTCCCAGCTGGCCCGCGCTGACCCCGGCGTGGTCCTGGATCCAGGGCACCCGGGTCGCGAACGAGCCGGTGACCGAGCCGTGCACCGCGAAGACGGCCGCCACGGCGTAGCGGGCACGCCGTACCTCACGCAGTTGGTAGACCACCGCACTCATTCTCGGGCCCCTCCGTCGTGTCCGCCCCCGCGCCGGGTGCGCGGCGGCGAGCGTGCGCGGCCGTGCCACGGGCCGACCGCGAGGCGTAAACTATCAGGAAGGTTTCCTTATAGATAGTGGGTATCCTCAGCGGGCCGTCCCGCCCGCCCATCTGGAAGGATCCCGGCATGCCCGCCACTCCGAGGACCGCCCGGGCCCTCAACGACCGGCTCGCCCTCCGCCTGTTCCAGCGGGAGGGCCCGTTGACGGCCGCGCAGCTGAAGCAGTTCACCGGCCTGTCCCGGCCGTCCGTGGCCGACCTCGTCGAACGGCTCACCGCGGCCGGTCTGATCGAGGTGGTCGGCGAGGCGGGGGAGCAGCGCCGGGGCCCCAACGCCAAGCTGTACGGGATCGTCGCCGGGCTCGCCCACCTGGCCGCCCTCGACGTGCGCACCGAGAGCGTCTCCGTACTCGTCTCCGACCTGGTCGGCGGGGTGCTGGCCGAGGCGTCCGCGCCGATCCGTGACGACGCCGGGACCGGACCGGCGGTGGAGCAGGCGGTCGCGCTGGTCGAACGGGCCGCCAAGGAGGCCGGGGCGGACCGGCTGCACACGGTGGGCATCGGCGCCCCCGGCCTGATCGACCCGCCCAGCGGTGAACTGCGCGACTCGGGCGGCCTGCCCGCCTGGCACCGCCGCCTGGTGGCCGCCGTGCAGGAGCGGTTCCCGGAGTCCCGGGTCAGCGTCGAGAACGAGACCAACCTCGCCGCCCTGGCCGAACAGCGCGCCGGCGCCGCCCGGGACCGGGACACGTTCGTGCTGCTCTGGCTGGACCTCGGCATCGGCGCCGCGCTCGTCCTGGACGGGACGCTGCGGCGGGGCGCCTCCGGGGGCGCCGGCGAGGTCGGCTTCCTGCCGGTGCCCGGCACGGCCGGCCTGCCGTCGGCCACCGGCTGCGACGGCGGCTTCCACTCCCTGGCCTCGGCGTCGGCGATCGTCGCCCTCGCGGCGGAACACGGCCTGACGGTGCCGGCCGGCGGCCGGGCGGTGCCGCTCGCCCCGACGCGGGCGGCGGAGGCGGTACGGGGCGCCGGCGCGGACGCCCCCGCCCTGGTCCGTGACGCGGCGCGCGGTACGGACCCGGCCGCCGGGCGGTTCCTCGACACCCTCGCCGACCGCGTCGCCCTCGGCGTCGCCGCCGTGGTCTGCGTCCTCGACCCCGGCTGCGTGGTGCTGGCCGGGGAGGTCGGCCGCGCGGGCGGGGACGCGCTGGCCGGCCGCGTCCACCGCCGCCTGGCCAGGATCTCCCCGTTGCCCACGGAGGTACGGGCCGGCCTGCTGGGCGGCGAGGCGGTGCTGCGCGGGGCGCTGCTGACGGCCCGTGAGCGCGCGCAGGACGAACTGTTCGCACCGCCGGGAGGCTGAGCCGCGCGCGCCGGACAGTCAGGGGGCTTCCGGGCCGCCCGCGTTCGCGGCGTCCCCCGGGTCCCGCGCACTCTCCCCGGTGCCCGCTGTCCCCGCGCTTCCCCCGTTGTCCGTTGCCCCCGCGTTTCCCCCACTGCCCGCGTTTCCTCCATCGCCCGCGCTTCCCGCGCGCACGGCGTCCCCCCCGTGAAACCGCCAGCCGCAGCAGCACGGCCGGCAGCACCACCGCCGTGCCCAGCAGCGCCGTGAACCCCGCGCCGCTCGCCGCCGGCAGGGGCGCCAGGTGCCGGGCGTGGAAGACCAGATGCGGCACCGAGAAGGCCAGGTAGGCCACCAGCGCGGTCAGGACCAGCCGCCGGTCCATCGTCGCCACCGCCGCGCACAGCACCACGGCGAGCGCGAGACCGGCCCCGCCGAAGTCCCGCAGCAGATGTTCGTTGTACGGCGGCAGATGCGACACCCAGGGCCACTCCCAGAAAAGCCCCGGCAGCAGCAGCGCCCACAGGCCGAGCGCCAGTTGGGTGCCGGCGAGCACCCCGAGCCCCGCCCGCACCAGCCCGTCCCGTCCGATCGTCCACCGCACGGTGGTGAGCCTTCCCCGTCCTGGTCCGCCTTCACCGCGCACGGGGTGGCCCGACGGCGGGCAAGGGCCGTCGCCACCGCCGCCGGACCGGTCACCAGGGGAGGGCGCGCGGACACCGGGGAGGACGGGACCAGAGCGTCGACAGGCACGGTCCCGTCACGGGCGAGGAGACCGGGGGTGTGAGTCACCCCACACCCCCCGCCCGTCTGGACGGCGACCAGGCGTGGCACACTGACCCTGTACCAGAAGCAGCGCACTCCGGGGTCGGTGAAAGTCCGAACCGGCGGTTACAGTCCGCGACCCGGTCGCCTCCAGCGACCGGTTGACCAGGTGAAATTCCTGGACCGACGGTTAAAGTCCGGATGGGAGGCAGTGCGCGGCGGACGAGCACGTGTGCGCGTCGCCGACTGTTTCGGACCCGTCCTCAGGGCACAGGTCCGACCGGAGGGCGCCGTACCGGTGCCGTCGTCCGTACGTCCTGTCGGCTGTCGACAGATGCCCCGGAGTCCGTGCCCAAGAGGCAGGAGGACCCGGGAAGTGTTCACCGGAATCGTCGAAGAGCTGGGCGAGATCACCGCCGTCGAGACCCTCGACGACGCCTGTCGCTTCCGGCTGCGCGGCCCCGTCGTCACCGAGGGCGCGCGGCACGGTGACTCCATCGCCGTCAACGGCGTCTGCCTCACGGTCGTCGACCACGAGGGCGACGAGTTCACCGCCGACGTGATGGCCGAGACCCTGCACCGCTCCAGCCTCGGCGCCCTGACCGTCGGCTCCCGCGTCAACCTGGAGCGCCCCACCGCCGTCGGCGTCCGCCTCGGCGGCCACATCGTGCAGGGCCACGTCGACGGCACCGGCGAGATCATCGAGCGCACGCCCTCCGAGCACTGGGAGATCGTCAAGATCTCCCTCCCCGCGCGGCTCGCCCGCTACGTCGTCGAGAAGGGCTCCATCACCGTCGACGGTGTCAGCCTCACCGTCGTCGACGCGGGCCCCGACTTCTTCACCGTCAGCCTCATCCCGACCACCCTCGCCCTGACCACGCTCGGCGTGAAGCGGCCCGGCGACCCGGTCAACCTCGAGGCGGACGTCATCGCCAAGTACGTCGAGCGACTGCTCACCACCCAGGAGGCCGCGAAGTGAACTGGCTCAACTCCGAGGCGTTCGTCCTGTTCGGCCAGCACATCAAGTGGTCGGACATGACCGGCAACGTGATCGGTCTGCTCGGCCTCGCCCTCGGCTGGCGCCGTTCCCTGTGGACCTGGCCGGTGCAGTTCCTCTCCGGCCTCATCCTCTTCGCCGCCTTCGCCACCGCCCACCTCTCCGGCAGCGCCGGCAAGCAGATCGTCGTCATGGTGGTCGCCGCGTACGGCTACTGGCAGTGGAACCGGGGACGGCGGCAGGCCCAGGACGGGACCATCGCCGTCCGCTTCGCCACCTGGCGCGAACGCGCCGTGCTGCTCGCCGCCGCCGTGGCCGGCACCCTCGCGGTCGGCGGCCTGTTCACCGCCTACCCGAGCCTGTCCTGGGACCCCTGGCCGGACGCCTACGTCTTCGTCGGCACCATCGTCGCCATGTACGCGCAGGCGCGCGGCATGGTCGAGTTCTGGTTCGCCTGGCTCCTGGTCGACCTGGTCGGCGTCCCGCTGAACTTCGCCAACGGCTTCGCCTTCTCCGGCTTCGTCTACGTCATCTACGGCGCGCTCGTCCTGTGGGGCCTGCGCGACTGGTGGCTGCGCTCCCGCAAGGGTCCGCGGCCCCTGATGGAAGGAGCGCCCGCATGAGCGCGGTACCTGTCCTCCACAGCGCCGACGGCCCCGAGGACCTGGTCCTCGACCCCGTCGAGCAGGCCATCGCCGACATCGCCGCCGGCCGCCCGGTCGTGGTCGTCGACGACGCCGACCGGGAGAACGAGGGCGACCTCGTCATGGCCGCCGAGAAGGTGACCGAGGAGGCCGTCGCCTTCATGATGAGCGAGTGCCGCGGCCTGATCTGCGCCCCCATGGAGGGCGACGAACTGGACCGGCTCCGCCTCCCGCAGATGGTCGAGGACAACACCGAGTCGATGAGGACCGCGTTCACGGTCTCCGTGGACGCGACCGCCGCCCACGGCGTCACCACCGGCATCTCCGCCGCCGACCGCGCCACCACGCTCCGCCTGCTGGCCGGCGGCGCCGCCGAGCCCACCGACCTGGTCCGCCCCGGCCACGTCTTCCCGCTGCGCGCCCGCCCCGGCGGCGTCCTGGTCCGCGACGGCCACACCGAGGCCGCCGTCGACCTCGCCCGCCTGGCCGGCCTGCGTCCGGTCGGCGCCATCGTCGAGATCGCCGGCGAGGACGGCCGGATGCTCCGGCTGCCCGAGCTGATCCCGTTCGCCCGCAAGCACGGCCTGACGATCATCTCCATCGAGGACCTGATCGCCTACCGCCGCAGCGCCGAGCCCACCGTCCGCCGCGAGGCCGAGGTCCGCCTGCCCACCGCCCACGGCGTCTTCACCGCGTACGGCTACCGCTCCACCGTCGACGGCGTCGAGCACGTCGCCCTGGTCCACGGCGACCTCGGCGACGGCACCGACGTCGTCGTCCGCGTCCACTCCGAGTGCCTGACCGGCGACGTCTTCGGCTCCCAGCGCTGCGACTGCGGCCCCCAGCTGGACGCCTCGCTGGCCCGCATCCAGGCCGAGGGCCGCGGCGTGGTCGTCTACCTGCGCGGCCACGAGGGCCGCGGCATCGGCCTGATGTCCAAACTGCGCGCCTACGAGCTCCAGGAGCGCGGCCGCGACACCCTGGACGCCAACCTGGAACTCGGCCTGCCCGCCGACGCCCGGGACTACGGCGCCGGCGCCCAGATCCTCAAGGACCTCGGGGTGCGCGGCGTCCGCCTGCTGACCAACAACCCCGCCAAGGGCGACGCGCTGGTCCGGCACGGCCTCACCGTCACCGGCCGCGAACCGATGCCCGTCCAGGCGGGCGAGCACAACCTCCGCTACCTGCGCACCAAGCGGGACCGGATGGGACACGACCTGCCCTGGCTGGACACCACCACCGTCTCCACCTGCGGCAACCAGTAAGCACGACCGAGCACAAGAAACACGAAGAAGCACCACAGACACCGAGGAGTGACGTGAGCGGCAAGGGCGCACCGGAACTGTCCGTACGCGATGTGGGTGACCTGCGGGTCGCCGTCATCGCGGCGCAGTGGCACGAGAAGGTGATGGACGGCCTGGTGGACGGCGCGCTGCGCGCCCTGCACGACCTGGGCATCAGCGAGCCGACCCTGCTCAGGGTCCCCGGCAGCTGGGAACTGCCGGTGGTCGCCAAGGTCCTCGCCGGGCGCGGCTACGACGCGATCGTCGCCCTCGGCGTCGTCATCCGCGGCGGCACCCCCCACTTCGACTACGTCTGCCAGGGCGTCACCCAGGGCCTCACCCAGGTCTCCGTCGACACCGGCGTCCCCGTCGGCTTCGGCGTCCTGACCTGCGACACCGAGGAACAGGCCCTGGACCGTGCCGGTATCGACGGCTCCAGCGAGGACAAGGGCCACGAGGCCGTCACGGCGGCCGTGGCCACCGCCGCTACGCTGCGTTCCGTATCCGAGCCCTGGCGTTAGCCGGACCGGTACACCGCGTAGAGTGGGCGCCACCATGTCCAAGAAGACGTTCGAGGAGCTGTTCACCGAGCTCCAGCACAAGGCCGCCCACGGCGACCCCGCCACCTCCCGCACCGCCGAGCTGGTCGACAAGGGCGTCCATGCCATCGGCAAGAAGGTCGTCGAGGAGGCCGCCGAGGTCTGGATGGCCGCCGAGTACGAGGGCAGGGAAGCGGCCGCCGAGGAGATCTCCCAGCTGCTGTACCACGTCCAGGTGATGATGGTCGCCCGCGGCATCTCCCTGGACGACGTCTACGCCCACCTGTGAACCGCCCCACCACCCCCCGTTGAGCAAAGGAAGCCGACCTCATGCTGCGCATCGCCGTCCCCAACAAGGGTTCCCTCTCCGGCCCTGCGGCGGACATGCTCCATGAGGCCGGCTACCGGCAGCGCCGCGAGTCCAAGGAACTGCGCATCGTCGACCCGGGCAACGAGGTCGAGTTCTTCTACCTCCGCCCCCGCGACATCGCGATCTACGTCTCCTCCGGCCGGCTCGACATCGGCATCACCGGCCGTGACCTGCTGGTCGACTCCGGCGCCGAAGCCGAGGAGATCCTCCCCCTCGGCTTCGCCCGCTCCACCTTCCGCTACGCCGGCAAGCCGGGCGCGGCGACCGGCGTCGAGGACCTCAAGGGCAAGACGGTCGCCACCTCCTACGAGGGCATCGTCGCCCGGCACCTGGCCGACCACGGCGTCGACGCCTCCGTCGTCCACCTCGACGGCGCCGTCGAGACCGCCATCGAGCTGGGCGTCGCCGAGGTCATCGCCGACGTCGTCGAGACCGGCACCTCGCTGCGCAACGCCGGCCTGGAGGTCTTCGGCGAGCCGATCATGAAGTCCGAGGCGGTCGTCGTCCGGCGCACCGGCGCCGACACCGAGGACGCCAAGGCCCAGCAGTTCCTGCGCCGCCTGCAGGGCGTCCTGGTGGCCCGGACGTACGTGATGATGGACTACGACTGCCGGGTCGAGCAGCTGGAGAGGGCCGTCGCGCTCACCCCGGGCCTGGAGTCCCCGACCATCTCCCCGCTGCACAACGAGGGCTGGGTCGCCGTCCGCGCGATGGTCCCCGCCCGGGACGCCCAGCGGATCATGGACGACCTGTACGAGATCGGCGCCCGGGCCATCCTCACCACGGCCATCCACGCCTGCCGCCTCTGACCACCCCCGGAGCGACCTCATGCCGGACGCCACCCCCGGGCGGACCGCCGACGGGCAGCCGGCGCTGCCCGCCCTGCCCGTCACCTTCAGGCCGGGCCGCACCCGCGCCGTCCTGCTGTCCGCCGCCGTCGTGCTGTTCGTGGTCATCACGACCGTCGCGATGCTGCTGAAGGGCCTCGGGCCGGGCGAGCGCGCCAGCTTCGTGCTGACCGCGCTGCTCCTGGACGCCGTGCTGCTGATCCTCGCCCGGCCCAAGGCCGTCGCCGACGAGTCCGGCGTCACCGTCGTCAACCTCACCCGCCGGCGCCGGCTGGACTGGGCGGAGATCGTCCGGGTCAACCTGCGCTCCGGCGACCCCTGGGTCTTCCTCGACCTGAGCGACGGCACCAGCCTGCCCGTGCTCGGCATCCAGCCCGGCATCGCCAAGCAGCGGGCGGTCGCCGACGCGCGCACCCTGCGGGCACTGGCCGAGGCCCGCTCGGCCGGCGACCCGGAGGCGTGAGCCACCGGCTCCGGGGCGCCCCCGAGGTGCGCTCCGGAGCGTTTCGGGGCGGACCGGGGCCCGACCGGGGTCGTCCGCCCTGCCGCACCCGCCCCGTTCGTGATTAATCTGGAGGGCGGAGGCGCGACAGGTGCGCCTCCGCCCCTGTCGCTCCGCCCGGTGCACAGGGCTTCCTGCTACCCGAGGAGTGACTCCCTCCGGCGATGGACGGATCGTCCTGCAGTACCTGCGCCGCCCCCGGTCGTGACACGACACAGGCGGCGGCATCATGACCATCCCCCTGCTGCTCCTGGCAGCCGCTCTCCTGCTGATCCTCGCCAACGGCTTCTTCGTGGCGGCCGAGTTCGGCCTGGTGACCGTCGAGCGCGCGGACGCCGAGCGGGCCGCCGCCGACGGCGACCGGCGGGCCCAGCGCGTCGTCGAGTCCCTGAAGGAGCTGTCCTTCCAGCTCTCCGGCACCCAGCTCGGCATCACCATCACCTCGCTCGTCGTCGGCATGCTCGCCGAACCGGCCCTCGCCCGGCTCCTGGACGGCCCGTTCACCGCGCTCGGCGTACCCGGGGGCGTGGTGCCCGGCGTGGCCGTCGCGGTCGGCATGCTGCTCGCCTCGGCCGTGCAGATGGTGATCGGCGAGCTGGTGCCCAAGAACTGGGCGGTGTCCCGGCCGTTGCAGGTCGCCCGCTTCGTGGCCGGCCCGCAGCACGCCTTCGCCCGGCTGTTCCGCCCGGTGATCGCCGCGCTGAACACCGTGGCCAACCGGCTGGTGCGCACCCTCGGCGTCGAACCGGCCGAGGAACTGGCCTCCGCCCGCACCCCCGGCGAACTGGTCTCCCTGGCCCGCCACTCGGCGCGGGCCGGCGCCCTGGAACAGGACACCGCCGACCTGTTCGTCCGCACCCTGTCCCTGGGCGAGCTGACCGCGCAGCACGTCATGACCCCGCGGGTGAAGGTCAGCGCCCTGCACTCCTCGGCCACCGCCGAGGACGTGGTCAACCTGACCCGCGCCACCGGACTGTCCCGCTTCCCCGTCTACCGGCGGCGGATCGACGAGGTCGTCGGCATGGTCCACCTCAAGGACGCCCTCGCGGTGCGGGCCCACGAGCGGCTGCGCACCCCGGTCGCGGGCATCGCCCGCCCGGCGCTGCTGGTCCCCGAGACCCTGCCCGTGCGGCCACTGCTGGCCCGGCTGCGCAGCGAGCAGCCCATCGCGGTCGTCGTCGACGAGTACGGCGGCACGGCCGGCGTCGTCACCCTGGAGGACATCGTCGAGGAGATCGTCGGCGAGGTCCGCGACGAGCACGACGGGCACGACCTGCCCGAACTCGCCGCCGCCCCGTCCGAGGACGGCCGCCCCGCCTGGGACGCCGACGGCAGTTGCCGCGTCGACGCCCTGCGCCGCGTCGGCCTGGAGGCGCCCGAGGGGCCGTACGAGACCGTCGCCGGACTCGTCGCGGACCTGCTGGGCCGCATCCCCGCCGTCGGTGACCGCGCGGAGCTGCCCGGCTGGCGGCTGTCCGTGCGCCGGGTCGGGCACTACCGCGCCGAGCGGGTACGGCTCGTGCGCACGGCACCCGTCGCCGTACCGGCCGCGGAGACGGCAAAGACCGCGGAGGCCGTGCGATGAGCGTCCTCCAGCTCCTGCTGGCCGCCCTGCTGGTGCTCGCCAACGGCTTCTTCGTGGGCGCCGAGTTCGCGCTGGTCTCGGTGCGCCGCAGCCAGATCGAACCGCTCGGCACCGCCCGCGCCCGCCGGGTGCTGCACGGTCTGGAGCACCTGCCGCAGATGATGGCCGCCGCCCAGTTCGGCATCACCGTCTGCTCGCTCACCCTCGGCGCGGTCGCCGAACCGACCGTCGCCCACCTGCTGGAGCCGGTCTTCACCTGGATCCACCTGCCGCACGGCGTGATCCACCCGCTCGGATACGTCATCGCGCTGGCCCTGGTGGTCTTCTGCCACCTGGTCATCGGCGAGATGGTCCCGAAGAACCTGGCGATGGCCGCGCCCGAGAAGGCCGCGCTGTGGCTCGGCCCCGGCCTGGTCGCCTTCGCCCGCCTCTGCCGGCCGGTCACGGCCGCCCTCGGCGCCTGCGCCCAGGGCGTCCTCAGGCTGTTCCGGGTCGAGCCCAAGGACGAGGTGGAGGCCGTCTTCACCAGCGAGCAGCTCAACCGGCTGGTCGGGGACGCGGGCCAGGCGGGTCTCCTCGACCCCGAGGAGCAGGAACGCCTGGAGGACGCCCTGGAGCTGGGCTCCCGCCCGGTGACGGACGTGCTCCTCAAGGGCGAGTCCTGGGTGACGGTCAGCCCGTCGGTCACCCCGGGCCGGATCGTCGAGCTGACCGCGCGCACCGGGTACTCCCGCTTCCCGGTCGCCGCCGAGAACGGCGCCTTCATGGGCTACCTGCACGTCAAGGACGTCCTGGACCTGGAGGACCCCGACCGGGCCGTGCCCCAGCGGGTCTGGCGCCCCATGACCACGCTGCGGCCCGAACTGCCGCTCGACGACGCGCTCACCGTGATGCGCCGGGCGGCCACCCACCTCGCCCAGGTGGTCGACACCGGCGGCCGGACGCTCGGCCTCGTCGCCCTGGAGGACGTACTGGAGCTGCTGGTCGGCGAGGTGCGGGACCCGGCGCACCGGGAGGCGGCCGGGACGGCCGGGGCGACGGTGACCGGGCCGCGCACCAGCGGGTCCCCCGAGGAGGTGCCCGCTTAAGGCCTGTCGTCACCTTCCCGCACGCTCCCCCGCGGGGAGCACCGCGGCACGCGCCCGACGCCGCGGGGCCCGCCCCGGGGCGGACGACGGGAAGGTGACGACGGGCCGCAGGCCGCGCGCGTCACAGCGCCGACGGGTCCTGCGGCCCGCGCCCGGAGAGCACCTCCCCGTACGCCTGCATCAGGTCCGGCAGCCGCAGTGTCGCCAGGTCCTCGCGGGTGAGCGCGCCGGGGTAGGCGGACAGCCGCAGGTCCCGGTACGCGCAGCTCTTCTCGTACAGCGTCCGCAGGAACCGCCCGTTGCCCAGTTCGTCGATCCACCCCTGCTCGACGACGTGCCCGGCGATCGAGCGCAGCTCGTCCAGGGCCTCCTCGTCCCACAGGTCACCGTTCTCGGCGGCCAGCACCTCGCCGATCGCGGTCAGCTCCGAGGGGCGGTACGACGGGAAGTCCACACGGGTGGTGAAACGCGAGGAGAGCCCCGGGTTGGCGGCGAGCAGGCGGTCCATGCCCTCCGGGTAGCCGGCCAGGATCACCACGAGGTGGTCGCGGTTGTCCTCGGCCCGCTTCAGCAGCACCTGGAGGGCCTCGTCGCCGTAGGCGTCGCCCTTGCCGTAGCCGGAGTTGGACAGGGCGTACGCCTCGTCGACGAAGAGGACGCCGCCGAGCGCGGAGTCGATCAGCTCGTTGGCCTTCACGGCGGTCTGCCCGAGGTACTCGCCGACCAGGTCGGCGCGCTGCGCCTCCACCAGGTGGTCGCCGCCGAGCAGCCCGAGGGCGTAGAAGACGCGGCCCAGGATGCGGGCCACGGTGGTCTTGCCGGTGCCGGAGGGGCCGGAGAAGACGAAGTGCCGTTTCGGCGGCTGGACCGGAAGCCCCTGACGGGCCCGCAGCCGGGCCATGTTCAGCTGCGCCGACAACGCCTTGACCTGCCGCTTCACCGGTTCCAGGCCCACCATCCGCTCCAGCTCGGCGAGCGCCTCCTCCAGTAAACGCGGATCGGTGGGACCGGTGGGCAGGGACGGGTCCGGCGCCGCGGTCCTCTGCCGCACCGAGGGGTCGGCCGCCGCGGGCGGGGGAGGGGCGGGCGGCCCGAAGGCGGACAGTTTCAGATCCCGTTCCTCGGTGCCGAAGAGCGGGTCCAGGCCGTCGGGGCCCTCGGCGCCGTCCACGGAGTCCTGTCCGGCGCCGGACAGGGTCAGCGCCGCCAGGTCCGCCGCGTCCTCGTACTCGTCGCCCTCGGCGATCGCCGCCAGCCGCGCCGAGGTGTCCATGAACCCGGGGTCGACCCGGTGCACCGCCCGGTACAGCGGCAGGGCGGCGGCGCTGCGGCCGGTGCCCTCGCGGGAGCGGGCCAGCCAGTAGCGCAGCTCCTTGCGCTGCGGCTGCTCGCTGCGGCACCGCATCAGCGCCCCGGCCAGCAGCGGTTCGGCCTGCCCGTACATCTCCAGGCGGACCCGGGCCATGCCGCCGAACAGTCCCGCCTCGATGCCCAGCAGCGGGTCGCCGAGCAGCGGGTCGGTGTGCCGGACGAGCTGCTCCCAGTCCTTGACGAGATAGGCCCGGCAGGCGTGCAGGAAGCGGACGTGGGGATCGGTGTCCACCGGCGGCAGCCCGGCCAGCGCCCGGTCCAGCTCCGGGACGTGGCGGCCGTCCAGCCAGTGCGAGGCGTGCGCGAGCAGCAGATCGCGCGGGCTCTCCAGCACGGGCTGCACCCACCAGCCCAGCCAGTACCAGGAGTTGAGCGTACGGCCGTGACGGGCGCGCTGTTCGCCGAAACGGTCCCGGTGCCGGAACATCCTGAGCAGCGCGGCCGTCGTGTCGACGCGCAGCGCGTGCAGTCCGAGCCATCCGTCGGCCATGCCCGGGTCGATCCGCACCGCGGCCCGGAACTCCTCCTCCGCCTGCGGATAGGCGCCCATCGTGTAGGCGTCCACGCCTCGCAGCCAGGCGAGGTCGGCCGGGGCCGGCGGGCCCTGCGTGCCGAAGTCCATCACGTCCCCCACAAACCGTGCCCCCGTCGGTATGCCACCGGGCCGTGGCCCGCCTTGCTCCGACCGCTGAACCGCTGTGCCCCGGAACGGAGTCGCCAGGTGCCCGGGGCAGTCGTCCGCGGGCCGCACCGAGGGCATCGTACCTGCGGGGGTCTTCCCTCCGAAGAGGGCCGTGGCAGGCCGTCGCGCGGGGCGGGAGCAGGCGGGGGCGCAGGGGAGCGCGGTAACCGAGGGTAAGCGGCAGGCGTCGCCGGGGACTCCGAAAAGGGGTGATGTGGACAGAACGAAGCCCCCGATCACGGGGGAACAACCGGGGGCTTCGTGTCTGCCGCGACCCCGAAAGGCCGCACATTGAGAACGTAAGACCTGTACGGCCCCTGGGTCAAGCCGAGTTGGGGCTTCCCGGGGAGTTGCCGGGTGGGCGTCTTCACGAGTTCGACACAACGGCGGCGGCCGGTCACCGCGCGTGAAGGTCCGGCCCCTGCGGTCCCGTCCCGGCGGGCCCGGGAAGCACCTCGTACCCCTCTTGCTCCTTTCGTCCCGGACGCACCAGGAGGTCGGCATGGGGGCGCGATGGGTCACGGAGGAAGTGTGCGCGCTCGGCCGGGACCCACCCGTCCCAGAACTCCCGCTGTTCCTCGCCGTCGCGGGCCCGCCCCCTCGCCCACGCCTCCTCGGACGGCAGCTCCAGCCACAGCAGCGCGGCCAGCCAGGGGCGCAGCGCCCGGCGTCCCGCGCCCACTCCTTCCACGAGGACCACCGGGGCCGGCGGCAGCGCGCGGGGCGGGCCGAAGCGCCGGGTGCGCCAGTCGTAGGGGGTGTAGCGGGCGGTCCCGCCCCGGCTGAGCGGTTCGATCACCTGCTCCAGGAGCCGGCCGGTCCAGTCGAACAGTTCCTCGTGGCTGGCGATGTCGTCCAGGTGCAGCACCGGCACGCCGCCGAGCGCCCGCGCCAGCCGCCCGGCGAAGGTGGACTTCCCGGAGCCCGCGTGCCCGTCGACACCGATCAGACGGACCGGGCCGCAGGACGGGGGCAGCCGGCGAAGGCGGGAGGCTAGCTCGTGGATGGCGGGTCCTGGGGGTGCGGGCGGCGGTCGGTCGCGCAGCACTCTAACCGCGTCCGTCCCGCACCCGTGGGGCGCCCGTGGCCGGGAGTGGTGATCACGGGCGCGGCACGGGCGCGATCGCTGGCCACGGCGGGCGGTGGCGGCCATAGTGGGCGCACAGCCGTGCAAGGCCTGCCCCGACTCGGACACCTGGGGGTCTTCCGCCCATGAGCAGAGCCGAACAGCCGTCCCGCAGAAACATCCTGGCCGCCGCGGTCGCCGCCGCGGTGACGGGGGGAGCCTCCCCGGCCGCGGCGGCCCCGCCCCCCGCCGGCCCCGCGGCCGACGCGGACACCGGTGCCGGGGGCACCGCCCGCCGCGTCGACCACCGTTCCTGGACCATCCGGAGCGACTGGCGCGGCGGAACCGCGCGGGGCGCGCGCGCCGTCGCGGACGGCCGTCCGGGCCTCGTGCTCGGCAGCCCGGCCGGGACGATGTCGTACACCGACCCGCACACCGGCCGCACGGCCGACTGGGAGTACGCGACCTGGACCTCGCCCGTCCACCGGTTCGCCGTACCCGCCACGGAGGCGATCGTCTCCTGGAACGCCCACACCCCCGACGGCACCTGGCTCCAGGTCGAACTGCGGGGCACCTACTCCGACGGTACGGACACCCCCTGGTACGTGATGGGCCGCTGGGCCGCGGGCGACCAGGACATCCGGCGCACCTCGGTGGACGGCCAGAGCGACGGCAGGAGCAGTGTCTGGACCGACACCTTCTCCATCGACGACGCCTCGACGGGCCTGCGCCTGGTCTCCGGCCGGCTCCGGCTGACGCTCCTGCGCCGGCCGGGGACGCGCGCCACCCCCACCGTCTGGCGGCTCGACGCGATGGGCTCCGATGTCCCCGACCGCTTCACCGTCCCCGCCTCCGCGCCGGGCCCCGCCCGGGAACTGGCCGTCCCGCGCTACTCGCAGGAGATCCACAAGGGGCAGTACCCCGAGTACGACAACGGCGGCGAGGCCTGGTGCAGCCCCACCTCCTCCCAGATGGTCGTCGAGTACTGGGGCGGCCGGCTCACCGGGGAGCAACTGGCCTGGGTCGACCCCTCGTACGCCGATCCGCAGGTGTGCCACGCGGCCCGGTACACGTTCGACCACCAGTACGCCGGCTGCGGCAACTGGCCGTTCAACGCCGCCTACGCGGCCACCTTCGACGGCCTCCAGGGCGTGGTCACCCGTCTCGGCACGCTCACCGAGCTGGAGACGCTGATCGCGGCGGGCGTCCCGGCCATCACGTCCCAGTCGTTCCTGGCCGAGGAGCTGACCGGAGCCGGGTACGGCACCGCCGGGCACCTGATGGCGGTGGTCGGCTTCACCGCCGACGGCGACGTGATCGCCAACGACCCGGCCTCCGAGAGCAACGAGGCGGTACGGCGCGTCTACCGGCGGCGCGAGTGGGAGAACATCTGGCTCAGGACCAAGCGGTACAACGCCTCCGGCGCCGTCGCCTCCGGCACCGGCGGCGTCTGCTACCTGTTCTTCCCGGCCCGCCCGACCCCGCGCCAGCGCGCGGCGCTCGCGGCGGTGGGCGTGCGCTGAGGCCGCGCCCGGCGACGGTCCCCGGCCGCGCGGGCCGGGGACCGCCCTGTGACCGACCTCTCCGCCACAACGGCGCTTTCCGGTGGCAAGGTGGACGGATCGGTGGGGGGAAGCCACCCGGTAAGTCCGACCTCTGCGAGAAGCCATGACCGCACACAGCGCCACTGCCACCCGCGTCCGCACCGGCGGCCCCCAGGAGGACGGCCCCCAGATCCTGGAGCACGTCATGGGCTGGACCCTCGTCGTGGTCGTCGCCATGCTCGTGGTCCAGCTCGGCCTGCTGTGACCTGACCCGCGTCCCGGCTGCCGCACCGCCGAGGTCCGCAGCCCGCCGCGGACCAGGGCCGGTCCCGGACACCGGCCGGCGCCGGGTGTGCGGCGCGGCGGGCGCGGCCCCGGACCGGATCGGCCGCCCGGAGCTGTCCCGCGAGACCATGTGCGCCCTGCTGGTGAGGACCCTCGCGGTGTCCTGCGCGCCGTCGGGGAACCGGACCCCGCGCACCCGGCACCGGGGCCCGCCCGCCGTGGCGGACGGGCCCCTGAGGCGCCTGGGCCGGCTGATCGCCCCGGTCGGCTCGCCGTCCGCCCGGTCACCGCCCGGTTCCCGCAAGGACGTGCCGTCCGGGCCCTCCTGGTCCTTGTACGTCCTCCTGCCCGCGACGGTCGCCGGGGCGCCGCGGCCCCACCGGTCGTCACCGCGCCCGGCGTGCGCCGCCCTGGCCGCGGTGCCGGCCGGCGGGCGGGTCCCCTCCAGCGCCCCGCGGTCCCCGACGCCCTGCTCGTACGTCCCCGCCGCCGTCCCGGCCGCGCTGCCGCCGGGAGCCCGCGGGTGACGCCGGTCCGGCCGCTCCCGCGGAAGCCGGCGCCGAGCGGCGGCTTGCCGGACGGGAGGGCGGGGCCCTCGGGCTTCGCGATCACCGCGGAGCGTCTCCGGCATGTCCTGAAGTGAGCGGTCGTTAACTGGTGACTGACCGCCGCGGATCGGGCATACTCACCGCACAGTCGCTGGTCAGCGGCTTCCGGGACCCGGGAGTGCGCGCTCTGGCCACGGCCGACCGACCCGGCGGGCCGCCCACCCACGGCGCCGCCCGCCGGTGCGCCCCACAGGGAGGAGAGCGTCGCCATGCACGACCGCGCCCCGCAGCCGGTGGAACGTCACCTGCCCACGGACGAGGCCCGGGACCTGATCTCGCTCGTCCGCGACATCGCCCAGCGCGAGATCGCGCCGAAGGCGGCCGAGGAGGAGGACGCCGGACGCTTCCCGCGCGAGGTCTTCACCCTGCTCTCCGGCTCCGGCCTGCTCGGCCTGCCCTACGACGCCGAACACGGCGGCGGCGACCAGCCCTACGAGGTCTACCTCCAGGTCCTGGAGGAACTCGCCGCCGCCCGGCTCACCGTCGGCCTCGGCGTCAGCGTCCACACCCTCGCCTGCTACGCGCTGGCCGCCCACGGCACCAAGGAGCAGCGCGTCGAGCACCTGCCCGCGATGCTCGGCGGCGGTCTGCTCGGCGCCTACTGCCTCTCCGAGCCGTCCGCCGGCTCGGACGCCGCCTCGCTGCGCACCCGTGCCGTGCGCGACGGCGAGGACTGGCTGATCACCGGCACCAAGGCGTGGATCACCCACGCAGGCGTCGCCGACTTCTGCACCGTCATGGCGCGCACGGGCGAGGAGGGCCCGCGCGGGATCACCGCCTTCCTGGTCCCCGGGGACGCCGAGGGGCTGAGCGCGGCGGCGCCCGAGAGGAAGATGGGGCTCAAGGGCTCGCCCACGGCCCAGCTCCACTTCGACGGCGTACGCGTGCCGGACGCGCGGCGGATCGGGGAGCCGGGCCAGGGCTTCTCGATCGCCCTGTCGGCGCTCGACTCGGGACGCCTGGGCATCGCCGCCTGCGCGATCGGGGTGGCGCGGGCGGCGCTGGACGAGGCGGTGCGCTACGCCACCGAGCGGCGGCAGTTCGGCAGGCCGATCGCCGACTTCCAGGGGCTGCGCTTCACGCTCGCCGACATGGCGACCCAGATCGAGGCGGGCCGCGCCCTGTACCTGGCGGCGGCCCGGCTGCGCGACGCGGGACGGCCGTTCGCCCGGCAGTCGGCGATGGCCAAGCTGCACTGCACCGACACGGCGATGCGGGTGACCACCGACGCCGTGCAGATCCTCGGCGGCTACGGCTACACCGCGGACTTCCCGGCCGAGCGGTACATGCGCGAGGCGAAGGTCCTGCAGATCGTCGAGGGCACCAACCAGATCCAGCGGATGGTCATCGCCCGCCATCTCGTGGGACCGGAGGAGCGCTGAGGCCGCCGGGTCCGTCCGGGGGCGCCGCGAGCTGGGCCCACTCGGGGTCGTGGCGCCCGGGCAGGGTACGGCCGCGGTCGGCCCAGGTCCGCATCAGCGCGCGGTAGATCGGCGGGTCCGGGGGCTGGGGTGCCGGCGGAAGCGCTCCGGCGGGCACCGGGACGAACACGCGCCGCCGGCGCCCGGTCGCGGTGAACGTGGGGGTCATATCAGGGCAACGTGCGAAACCCCGGACAGGTCACCGGCGCGCGGAATCGCGCGTGAGCCCACCGGGGTCCGGGCGTGCGCCCCCGGTGGCGGTGGCGGTGGCGCGACCGGTTCGGAGGCCGGCCGGGGAGACCGGCCGGCCGCGTCACCGGGCCGGCCGAAGGGCGCGCGCGGCTCAGGCGGCCTCGCGCCGCACCACCGGCACGCGCATCGGGCGCGAACCCGGGCCGCCGACGTGGGAGAAGGGCTGCATCCGCCAGTCCAGGCCCTGGGGGAGCGTCAACAGCAGGGCGGTGTCCTGCTCCTGGGGCTGGAAGGACTCGTCCGCGGGGCGGGCGTCGGCCGCCCGGCGGCCGGTGCCGGCGCAGACCGTGAGCCCGAACGGGTTCCACGGCGAGGCGCACAGCGCGTGCTCCGGCAGGACGTCCTCGTCCGCCAGCAGGGCGATGGGCTGCGCGCAGTCCGGGCAGATCACCCGGTACATCTCGAAGGTGTCGTAGGCGTCGAACTCGTCCTCGTCGAAGGCGTCGGGTTCGACACCCTCCGGCGTGGGCTCGACCACCGGCTGCTGCCGCTTGGACGTGGTACGACCAGGGCGCTGAAGACTCTGCATGGGATTCTCCCCCTCGGGCTGGGCCGTGAAGGCACTGCGGCCTCGACCACAGCAAGCACTTCCCGTCACCCGTCGGCGGTAATCACGGGAACATCACGGAGGCTGTTCGAAGCCTGTGGCGTTCGTCACATGCCGCCCGCAGGTGCCCTGTGCCCCCGTGCGCCGGGCGTGGCCCGGGACGTCCAGGTGTCCCAGGAGGTCAAGCGCACTGTAGGTTCTTGCGCCATGGAGGAGCTGGACCGACAGATCGTGCAGCTGCTCGTCGAGGACGGGCGGATGAGCTACACCGACCTGGGCAAGGCCACGGGCCTGTCCACGTCGGCCGTGCACCAGCGGGTGCGGCGGCTGGAGCAGCGTGGCGTCATCCGCGGGTACGCCGCGGTCGTCGACCCGGAGGCCGTGGGGCTGCCGATGACCGCCTTCATCTCGGTGAAACCGTTCGACCCCAGCGCCCCCGACGACATCGCGGACCGGCTGGCCGGCGTCCCCGAGATCGAGGCGTGCCACAGCGTGGCCGGCGACGAGAACTACATCCTCAAGGTGCGCGTCGCCACCCCGCACGAGCTGGAGGAACTCCTCGCCCGGCTGCGCTCGTTGGCCGGGGTGTCCACGCGTACGACGGTCGTGCTGTCCACCCCGTACGAGGCGCGGCCGCCACGGATCTGAGGGACCTGTGCGCGGGGCGGCCCCGGCGAGGGGTGAGACTGGTGTCCATGAGTGAGTCCAGTGCCCCGACCGAGACCGTCCTGCTGCGCCGCGGCGAGGTCCACAGTCCCGCCGACCCCTTCGCCACGGCCATGGTCGTCGAACGCGGCCAGGTCGCGTGGGTCGGCTCCGAGGGGGCCGCGGACGCCTTCGCGGACGGTGTGGACGAGGTGGTCGACCTGGACGGCGCGCTGGTCACCCCGGCGTTCACCGACGCACATGTGCACATGACCACCACCGGTCTGGCCCTCACCGGCCTCGACCTGTCCGACGCGCCCTCCCTGCCGGCCGCCCTGGCCCGGGTGCGCGAGTTCGCCGCCGCCCGCCCCGCCGACCGCGTCCTGCTCGGCCACGGCTGGGACTCGGCCGCCTGGCCCGAGGGCCGCCCGCCGACCCGCGCCGAACTGGACGAGGCCGCCGGCGGCCGTCCCCTCTACCTCAGCCGCGTCGACGTCCACTCGGCCGTCGTCACCACCGCCCTGCTCGACCTGACGCCGGGCGCCCCCGGCCGCGCGGACGCCCCCCTCACCGGGGACGCCCACCACGCCGTACGCGCCGTCGCCCTGGGCGCCGTCACCCCGGCCCAGCGCACGGACGCCCAGCGCGCCGCCCTGGCCCACGCCGCCTCGCTCGGTATCGGAACCGTTCACGAATGCGCAGGCCCGGAGATCTCCTCCGAGGACGACCTCACCGGTCTGCTGCGGCTGGCGGCCGAGGGGAACGGCCCCCGGGTGGTCGGCTACTGGGCCGAACAGGACGCCGACAGGGCGAGGGAGCTGGGCGCGGCCGGCGCCGCGGGCGACCTCTTCGTCGACGGCTCCCTCGGCTCCCACACCGCCTGCCTGCACCACCCCTACGCCGACGCCGGCCACACCGGCCTCGCCCACCTCGACGCCGACGCGGTCGCCTCGCACGTCGTGGCCTGCACCGAGGCCGGGATCCAGGCGGGCTTCCACGCCATCGGCGACGCCGCCCTCACCGCGGTCGTCGAGGGCGTGCGCGCCGCCGCCGAGAAGCTCGGCCTCGCCCGCGTCCGCGCCGCCCGCCACCGCGTCGAGCACGCCGAGATGCTCACCCCCGAGACCATCGCCGCCTTCGCCGAACTCGGCCTGACCGCCTCCGTGCAGCCCGCCTTCGACGCGCTGTGGGGCGGCGCGGACGGCATGTACGCCCGCCGCCTCGGCGTCGACCGGGCCCGCACCCTCAACCCCTTCGCGGCCCTGCTGCGCGCCGGCGTCCCGCTCGCCTTCGGCTCCGACAGCCCCGTCACCCCCCTCGACCCCTGGGGCACGGTCCGGGCCGCCGCCTTCCACCGCACGCCGGAGCACCGCGTCTCGGTGCGCGCCGCGTTCACTGCCCACACGCGCGGCGGCTGGCGGGCGGTCGGCCGGGACGACGCGGGCGTCCTGGCCCCCGGCGCACCCGCCGACTACGCGGTCTGGCGCACCGGTGACCTGGTGGTCCAGGCCCCCGACGACCGGGTCGCCCGCTGGTCGACCGACCCGCGCTCCGGCACCCCCGGCCTGCCCGACCTCACCCCGGGCCGCGACCTGCCGGTCTGTCTGCGCACCGTGGTCGGCGGGCGGACGGTCTTCGTACGGCCGGGCGAGTGACACCCACCCCCGACGGGACGACGATCTTTCCCCCGTCCCTGTGTCGCACCGCCCGGCCCCACTCGCCGCTGACCAGGGCATTGATCCGATCACCGCAGGTCAAACGACTGTTGACAGGCGACGGAGCCGGGCCGGTAGGTTCGGCGGAGTCCACCACCGGACGCCCGACCGGGGAACTACCGCGCACACGCCGCGGCGCCGCTGGGTCAGGGACGGTGTGCCGCACCGGCGCACCGCCACTGTGAGCCAGGCCCAGCACTCGCGCCAGGCGAGGGAACGTTCCGGCCGGTCGGGAGGTGTGACCCGGGTGGGGCCCGGGCGCTCAGTAGACAACGGCTTCAGGTCGATCCGCAGCCAGCGGGTCCCAGGTCGGCCCGAAGGGCGCCGGGCCCCCATCCGCAGTCGGGTTCGGCCTCAAAAGACCCATTGCTACCCAGGTCTTGTGGAAACGACACCACCATACGAACGTCCTGTCATGTCATCGCAGGCCCCGGCCACTATGGTGGTGCTCTGCGTACGGACTCGGAGGGGCAGCAGTGAACGACGGTGACGGGACGCGAGCGGCAGCGGGCCAGGAGAGAAGGTCCGGCCCCCTCGGCACGCCCCTGGTGATCATCCCGACCTACAACGAGTCGGAGAACATCAAGGCGATCGTCGCCCGTGTGCGCGAGGCGGTTTCCGAGGCGCACGTCCTGGTGGCCGACGACAACAGTCCCGACGGCACCGGCAAGCTCGCCGACGAACTCGCCGCCGCCGACGACCACGTCCACGTCCTGCACCGCAAGGGCAAGGAAGGGCTCGGCGCCGCCTACCTCGACGGGTTCCGCTGGGGCCTGGAGCGCGACTACGGCGTCCTGATCGAGATGGACGCCGACGGCTCCCACCAGCCCGAGGAACTGCCGAGGCTGCTGACCGCGCTGAAGGGGGCCGACCTCGTCCTCGGCTCCCGCTGGGTGCCGGGCGGCCGGGTGGTGAACTGGCCCAAGTCCCGGGAGGTCATCTCCCGCGGCGGCAGCCTCTACTCGCGCCTCGCGCTGGACCTGCCGCTGCGCGACATCACGGGCGGCTACCGGGCCTTCAGGCGCGAGACCCTGGAGGGCCTCGGCCTGGGGGAGGTGTCCTCGCAGGGCTACTGCTTCCAGGTCGACCTGGCTCGCCGCGCGGTCAAGGCCGGCTACCACGTGGTCGAGGTGCCGATCACCTTCGTCGAACGTGAACTGGGCGACTCCAAGATGAGCAAGGACATCCTCGTCGAGGCGCTGTGGCGGGTCACCGCCTGGGGCGTCGGGGAGCGGGTCGGCAAGATCATGGACCGCGACCGGCCGGACCGGGACAAGACGGACCAGGACGGGGCGGACCGCGCGCCGCACCGGTCGTCCTCCCGGACCCCGTGACCGGGCCCTTATCCCGCGCTGAGCCGGGCCCGGGCACACTGGGGACATGACGACTGGCGCGCACACCCCCGGCCATCCCGCCACCCGGCCCCGCCGCTCCCGCGTGCGCACATTCCTGCCGCTGGGCGTCGCCGCCTGGCTGGTGCTGGAGATCTGGCTGCTGGCGCTGGTCGCGGGGGCGTCGAACGGCCTGGTGGTCTTCCTGGTCCTGCTGGCCGGCATCGTCCTGGGCTCAGTGATCATCAAGCGGGCGGGACGCCGTGCCTTCCGCAGTCTCCAGGAGACGCTGCGGCAGCAGCAGGGCGGGGCGGCACCGGCGGCCCGGCCGAACAGCGAGGGAAACGGCCTGACGATGCTGGGCGGCCTGCTCGTCATGATCCCCGGCCTGGTCTCCGACGCGGCCGGTCTGCTCCTGCTGCTGCCCCCGGTCCAGAAGGCGGTGAGCCGGTACGCGGAGCGCACCTTCGAACGCCGGCTGCGCGCGGCGGGCCCCGGCACCCTGGGCGACGCCTTCCGCCAGGCCCGTATGCACCGCCCGGACGGCAAGGTCGTCCCGGGCGAGGTCGTACGGGACGACGAGCCAGGCCCCGCGGACCGGGACCCGCGCCCGCCCCTGACCCGCTGACCCCCAGGAGGCGGATCGCCTCCGGCCCGTCCGGTGTCCGAGGACGAGGCCGTCCGGGCCGACGGGAGTCCGGGCCGACGAGGGTCCGGGGGCGCGGCCTCCGGCACGGCGCCGCCACCGGCCCCGCACGGCAAAGACCGCGGGCGCCGTACGTCTCGACGTACGGCGCCCGCGGTCACTCACGTGCGCTGCTTCCGGCCCTCAGGCCCAGCGGGGACTACGCGCTCTTGCGGCTGTCGCGCGGATGCACCGCGATGTTCATCGCGCCGGAGCGCAGAACCGCCAGCCGCTCCTCGAGGACCTCTTCGAGCTCCTCGCGGGTGCGTCGTTCCATCAGCATGTCCCAGTGCGTACGCGCGGGCTTGGCCTTCTTCTCCTCAGGGCCGTCGCCGTCCACGAGGAGTGCCTGGGCCCCGCAGACCTTGCACTCCCACTCCGGCGGAACCTCCGCCTCGACCGAGAAGGGCATCTCGAACCGGTGCCCCTTCTCGCATGCGTACTCCACGGCCTGGCGCGGGGCCAGGTCGATGCCGCGGTCCGTCTCGTAGCTGGTCACCACGAGGCGCGTGCCGCGAAGAGCTCGCTCACTCATGAATCGTGCCTCCCGGGCTTGTCGCCCACAGGACAGGTGTCGCTGTCGTCGTCATCCGGTCAACGTCCGGTCGGCGGTAAAGATTCCCGTCCCGAGTCCCGTTCCGGGGCCGTGTGTCGCCGTCGTAGCCGCAGCCTTTGTCAACCAGTGCAGTACCCACAGGCGCCCGGTACGTCACCTCTACTCGGAGATGTCACCCGACGTTTCGGCACCTTTGACGCGCAGTAACGGTACGCCTGGCAGGCCAAAGGCGTACACTACCGCCCTTTCACGCCAAGTGCTAAATCCTTTCGGGAACGGAATTGCCCGCGTCGCCGACCGCCCGCCTGACCGGCACCCGCGCGAGCAGCGCGAAGCCGAGGACGAAGAACGTCACCAGCGAGATGATCGCGTCCCGGTAGCTCCCGGTCAGCTGGTAGGTCAGCCCGAACAGCAGGGGTCCCAGCCAGCTCATGCCGCGGTCGCTGATCTCGTACGCGGAGAAGTACTCGGCCTCCTTGCCGGGCGGCACGAGGTGGGAGAAGAGCGAGCGGGACAGGGCCTGGCTGCCGCCGAGGACGAGGCCGATCCCGGCGGCCAGGACGAAGAACCACGCCGGCGCCCCGGCCGGCAGGAAGTACCCGGCCGCGAGGGTGACCGTCCAGGCGGCCAGCGAGCCGAGGATCACGCGCTTGGCGCCGTACCGCCGGGCCAGCCGGCCCAGCAGCAGCGCCCCCGCCACGGCCAGCACCTGCACCAGCAGGACGGCCACGATGAGCGTGGACTGGCCCAGTCCCAGCTCCTCGGAGCCGTAGACCGACGCCTGGGAGATCACCGTCTGGATGCCGTCGTTGTAGACCAGGTACGCCAGCAGGAAGGCCAGCGTCAGCGGGTGGCGGCGCATGTCGCGCACCGTGGCCGCCAGTTGCCGCAGGCCCGGCGGGGCCGCCTCCCGCGCGGGGGCCCGGCGGTCCCGCAGCCGGCGCAGCGGGACCAGCGCGAAGGCGCCCCACCACAGGCCCGCCGACGCCAGGCAGACGCGGACCGCCGCGCTCTCGGTGAGCCCGAAGGAGTCGTGCGCGGTGTACAGCACCAGGTCGACGACGAGCACCAGCGCCCCGGCCGCGTAGCCGAAGGCCCAGCCGCGGGAGGAGACGGCGTCGCGCTCCTGGGGCGGCGCGATCTGCGGCAGATAGGAGTTGTAGAGCATCATCGCGACCGACTGGGCCGCGTTGGCGGTCACCAGGAGCGCGCCGCCGAGCAGGTAGCGGTCGCCGTCCAGGAAGAACAGGCCGGCCGTGGCCGCCGCCCCGGTGTACGCCGCCGCGCCCAGCAGGGGCTTCTTGCGGCCCGTGCGGTCGGCGGCGGCTCCCACCAGGGGCATCACCAGCACCGCCACGATCACCGACAGGGAGACCGAGTACGCGAAGAAGGACCCGGCGCGCACGGGTATGCCCAGCGGATGGACGAACCCGTCCCCGTCCGCCGCCGCCTCGGCGACCGAGGTGAGGTAGGGGCCCAGGAACACGGTGAGCACGCTCGTCGAGTAGACCGAGCAGGCCCAGTCGTAGAAGTACCAGCCGCGCTGCTCGCGCCGGCGCCCGGCGGCCTCGTCGGCCGTCTGTGTCCGCACGGTGTCGGTGCCCACCCGTGCCCTCGCCTTCCCCATGGACGCGCGAGGTCCCCCGGACCGGACGCGGGTCTCAGACCCAGACGCCGCGGTCCTCCATGACCTTGCGCAGTACGCCGATGTGATCGGTCATGATGCCATCCACGCCCAGGTCCAGGAGCCGGTGCATGCGCTCGGGCTCGTTCACCGTCCACACGTGCACCTGGAGCCCGCGCGCGTGGGCGGCGCGCACGAAGCGGTGGTCGGCCACCGGCACGCCCGACTGGGCCTCGGGCACCTGCGCGGCCACCGCCGGGCGGCGCGGCGCCCCCGGCACGCCCCAGGAGCACAGCCGCAGCCCCAGTACGCCCCGGGTGCCGTACGAGGTGGCGAGGCGGG
This sequence comes from Streptomyces sp. SYSU D01066-1, assembly GCF_054956795.1. Classification (NCBI taxonomy): domain Bacteria; kingdom Bacillati; phylum Actinomycetota; class Actinomycetes; order Kitasatosporales; family Streptomycetaceae; genus Streptomyces; species Streptomyces sp. SYSU D01066-1. Next base: position 366,552 of record NZ_JBUDHV010000003.1, read on the forward strand.
GGCCGGCCAGCCGCTGGGCGCGCGCCACGCGCGCCTCGGAGAACGAGCCGAGGCAGACCCGGTCCCAGGAGTTGGTGCGCCCCACGAGGTTCAGGAAGGGCAGCAGGGCCGGTTCGGCCTTGACGTCCACGTTCCAGCGGACCTCGGGGAAGGTCTCCAGCAGTTCCTCGAAGAGGGGGAGCGGTTCGCTGCCCGCCACGCGCGCGTGGCTGACCTCGGCCCACGGCAGCTCGGCGATCCGGCCGGTGCCGTCGGTGACCCGGTCCAGCGTCGCGTCGTGGAAGGCGACCAGCTTGCCGTCCCGGGTGGCGTGCACGTCGGTCTCGATGTACCGGTAGCCCGCCTCGACGGCCCGCCGGAACTGGCGCAGCGTGTTCTCCAGGCCGTCGGCCGCGCCGCCCCGGTGGGCGAAGGGGATCGGGCCGGGATGGTCGAGGTAGGGGTGGCGTATGGGGGTGGTCACCGACGCAGTATGGCCGCCCGGGGTTGACCGGCGGCAACCACCGTGCTGCCGCCGGATGCCGGGGGGACGGCGAACACGCGCAGGAACAGCTGGACGAGCGGGCCGATCGCCACCGCGTACAGCAGGGTGCCGATCCCGACGGTGCCGCCGAGGGCGAAGCCGGTCACCACGACCGTGATCTCCACCGCCGTCCGCACCAGGCGCACCGACAGGCCGGTGCGCCGGTTCAGGCCCGTCATCAGGCCGTCGCGCGGTCCGGGACCGAACCGCGCCGCGATGTACAGGCCGGTCGCCGCCCCGTTGAGGACGATCCCCGAGGTCAGGAACGCGGTCCGCGCCACCGGGCCGTGGACGTCCGGCACCAGGGCCAGCGTCGCGTCCATCGCGGCCCCGATCACCAGCACGTTGGAGACGGTGCCGAGGCCCGGCCGCTGCCGCAGCGGTAGCCACAGCAGGAGCACGGCCGCGCCGACGACGGTGAGGACCACGCCCATCGACAGGCCCGTGCGCTCCGCGAGGCCCTGGTGCAGCACGTTCCACGGTTCCAGGCCGAGGCCCGAGCGGACCAGCAGCGCCGAGCTGGCCCCGTAGAGCAGCAGACCGCCGTAGAGCTGGGTGAGCCGGCGGGCGAGGCGTCTCCGGGTGGACCGGTGTGCGGACATGCTGAGCCCCCTGGGTGAGAAACGTGGCGCGGTCTGTGCCACCCTGTGGCCTGGAAGCGGAAGCCATCCAGGGCCAATTCACGGAAGGTGGACTGATTCACATGGCGCAGTGGACTTCGGCCGTGGGAGCCGCGCAGCTCGCGCGGCTGCTCGGCTCGCAGCAGGAGCGCCCGGCCGGACCGGGCACCCGCCGCCCGCCCGCCTACCGGGCGCTGGCCGACGGCGTCCGGCTGCTCGTGCTCGAGGGACGGGTGCCGGTCGCCGCCCGGCTGCCCGCCGAGCGGGAACTGGCCCTCGCCCTGTCGGTCAGCCGCACCACGGTCGCCGCCGCCTACGAGGCGCTGCGCGCCGAGGGCTTCCTGGAGTCCCGGCGCGGCGCGGGCAGCTGGACCGCCGTCCCGCCCGGGAACCCGGTGCCGGCCCGGGGCCTGGAGCCGCTGCCGCCCGAGGCGCTCGGCTCGGTGATCGACCTGGGCTGCGCGGCGCTCCCGGCGCCCGAACCCTGGCTCACCCGCGCCGTGCGGGGCGCCCTGGAGGAACTGCCGCCGTACGCGCACACGCACGGCGACTACCCGGCCGGCCTGCCCGCGCTGCGCGCCACCCTCGCCGACCGCTACACCGCCCGGGGCATCCCGACCATGCCCGAACAGATCATGGTGACCACCGGCGCGATGGGCGCGATGGACGCGATCTGCCATCTGTTCGGGGGCCGCGGCGAGCGCATCGCCGTCGAGTCGCCCTCCTACGCCAACATCCTCCAGCTGATGCGGGAGGCGGGCGCGCGACTGGTGCCCGTCGCCATGGCCGGCGGCCTCGGCGGCTGGGACCTGGACCGGTGGCGCCAGGTGCTGCGGCAGGCCGCGCCCCGCCTCGCCTACGTCGTCGCCGACTTCCACAACCCGACCGGCGCGCTCGCCGGCGAGGACCAGCGGCGGCGGCTGGTCGAGGCGGCCCGGTCGGCGGGGACGGTGCTGGTGGCCGACGAGACCATGAGCGAGCTGCTGCTCGACGAGGACGTGGCGATGCCGCCCCCGGTGTGCGCCTTCGACCCGGCCGGGTCGACCGTGGTCACCGTCGGTTCGGCCAGCAAGGCGTTCTGGGCCGGGATGCGCATCGGCTGGGTGCGGGCGTCCCCCGACGTGATCCGCAGCCTCGTAGCCGCCCGCGCCTACGCCGACATGGGCACCCCCGTCCTCGAACAGCTGGCGGTGAACTGGCTGTTCGGCACCGGCGGCTGGGAACGGGCCGTCGAACTGCGCCGCGCGCAGGCGCGGGAGAACCGGGACGCGCTGGTCGCGGCGGTACGGCGGGAGCTGCCCGGGTGGGAGTTCGAGGTACCCAAGGGCGGGCTCACCCTGTGGGTGCGCACGGGCGGCCTGTCGGGGTCGCGGCTCGCCGAGGCCGGGGAGCGGGTCGGGGTCCGGGTGCCCTCCGGGCCGCGGTTCGGCGTCGACGGGGCCTTCGAGGGGTACGCGCGGCTGCCGTTCACGGTCGCCGGCGCGGTGGCCGACGAGGCGGCCCTGCGGCTGGCCGCGGCGGCGCGGCTGGTCGAGAGCGGGGGAGCCGGCGGGGCGGAGGCGCCCCGGACCTTCGTGGCGTGACGCGCGGCACCCCGGCGGAGGGGGCGCCGCGGAGATCCGTCAGGGGTCCGCTGGTGACCTGAGCCGGAGATTCCCTGGTAGGTCGCCCGCCGCCCCGGCGGGGCAGATGTCCCCGCCGGCAGGCAAGGGCTGCCCGGATCGAACACCGTATCCGGCAGGGAACTTCCGACTCGGATCACTAGGGCTTGATGAGCGTGGGCACCGACTTCTTCTCCCGTCCCTTCCGCCGCCTCTTCCTCTCCTCCTGCGGCCCGGCGAGGGTCGGGACCGGCCTCGCCGGGGCCGGTTCCGGCTCGGGGGAGGCCGCTTCCGCCGCGGCGCAACCGGCCGGGTCCGCCGGGGCCTCCTGTCCGCTGCCCGGGGCCTCGGGGACGTGCTCCCCGTCGGCCGGCGTGGTGCGCGGCGGCAGCAGCTCCAGGACCGCCTGCCGGTGGCTGTCGCTGGTGGCGTCGTCGTACGGGTCCGGGGTGGCCGGCACCTGGAGGCGCAGGACCGGGCCGGTGCCGAGCCGGGCGTAACCGCGGCCGGGCGGGACCTGGTCGACGGGTGTGGTCCCCGGGGAAGTGCCGAGCGCGGCCGTCAGTTCGTCCGGCCCGGCCGGGCCGAGGAGCACGCGCGCGCGTGTGTGCTGCCGTACGGCGTCGCCGAGCGTGTCGAGGGCGTCCAGCTGGTCGGCCACCACCACCGTCACGTGCGCGGCGCGGCCGTGCCGCAGCGGCACCTGGAGCAGGGCCTGCGGGTCCTTGCGGCCGTCCACGCCGGCCAGGTGCGTGAAGGCGCCGGGCCGGTCCAGCAGGAGCCACAGCGGTCGCCGGGTGTCCTCGGGCGGAGGCTGCCCCTCCTGCCGGGCCCGGTTGACGGCGATCAGCCGGCGCTCGGTCTCCTGGGCGGCCCACTCCAGGCTGGTCAGCACCCCGGCGAGGCCGCACTCGACGGCCAGGACGCCGTCGCGCCCGGTCAGACAGGCGTACTCGCCGGTGCCGCCGCCGTCGACGATCACCAGGTCGCCGCCGTGGTGCAGGGCCTGGAGGGCGACGGAGCGCAGCAGCGTGGAGGTTCCGGTGCCCGGCCGGCCGAGGACCAGCAGATGCGGCTCGGTGGAGCGCGCGCCGGTGCGCCAGACGACCGGCGGCACGTCGCGCCGCTCCTCGCCGTGGACAACCGGCAGGGTGCGCTGGACCCCGGTCGGGTCGGTGAAGCCGAGGACCGTCTCGCCGGGCGCGGTGACGAAGCGCTGGGCGGCGATGTCGGCGGGCAGCGGGGCCAGGGCGGTGAGGGTGAGGTGGTTGGCCTCCTCGTCCCAGGTGAAGCGGTACTCGCGGTCCCGGCCGGCCTTGGCGGTGAGCAGGTGCTCGATCCGGGCGCGGGCGGCGGCCTCGCCGTCGGTGAAGTACGCCGGGTAGTGGACCACCAGCTGCGACAGACGGCCGTCGTCGTCGAACTCGTAGACCGGGAAGGCCTGCTGCCAGCCGCCGCCGTGGGTGTACAGCGGATCGGGGTCCTCGGCGAGCGAGAAGTAGGGGACCAGCGCCTCGTAGAGCGAGGTCAGACGGCGGGTCCGCGCGTCATCGGCCTCCTCGGCCGCGGACGGGACGCGGTTCCTGCCCTGCCAGGCCGCCGCCGCCGTCAGCGCGACGGCGGCCAGCAGCGGGCCGTACGGCATCAGGCCCACGACCAGGACGACCGAGGCCACCAGGAAGAGCAGCGCGCCGCGCCGGTCCTTGGGGGTCCCGGTCCACCTGCGCCGCGCGGCCGCGGTCAGCCGGCCGATGCCGCGGGCGATCGTGATCAGCGGCTGGAGGACGTCGGTGGCGCTGTCGGCCGCCGTCCGGGCCAGCTCCCGGCTGCGGGCGAGCTGTGCGCCGCTGTTGCTCAGGACGCGGGGAAGGGGGCGCCGGGCCACTGCTGCCTCCTGGAGGTGCGGACGAGGACGGGGGCGGTCAGAACTTGAGTCCGCCGAGGAGGCCGGCCAGGCTCTCTCCGCCCGCCTTGATGCTCGGGGCGATGGCGGTGCTCGCCAGGTAGAAGCCGAACAGCATGGCCACCACGGCGTGCGACGCCTTCAGGCCGTCCTTGCGGAAGTAGATGAAGACGACGACGCCGAGCAGGACGACGCCTGAGATCGAGAGGATCATGTGAGTTCTCCTGGTTCGCGGGGACAGTCACCATGAGTACTTCCAGGATCACAGCATGTATCCATATGATTAAAGGTGCAAGCGGGTGAATATCGGGTGTTTTGCCTCGCGTGGCGGAGCGCCTCCCGGGCCCGCCGGGCTGTGGCGATCTTTACCTCGGGCGCCCCCGGCCATGTGTCCCGCGAGCCAGTACCCTGGCGATTCACTCGTACGGCCGCCCCGCTCGCGGCCGCGAACCCGTGGATGAGCGTCCCAGAGAGGTGGTCCGCCGATGACCGAAGCCCCCGACCCCGAGGTCGTCGAACTGGCGACCAAGATCTTCGATCTGGCCCGGCAGGGGCAGACCGAGCCGCTCGTCGCCTACGTCGACGCGGGCGTCCCGGCCGACCTCACCAACGACCGCGGCGACTCCCTGGTGATGCTCGCCGCCTACCACGGCCACGCCGGCACGGTGCGCGCCCTGCTGGACCGCGGCGCCGAGGCCGACCGGGTCAACGACCGGGGGCAGACCCCGCTGGCCGGAGCCGTCTTCAAGGGCGAGACCGAGGTCGTCAAGGCCCTCCTGGAGGCCGGCGCGGACCCCGCGGCGGGCACCCCCTCCGCCGTGGACACGGCCCGCATGTTCGGCCGCGGGGAACTGCTGGAGCTCTTCGGCGCGCGGTGAGGCGGCCCGGGGGCCGTACGGGGGCCGCCGGTATTTCGGTCGCGGCGGGACGAATCGCGGGGTCATCATGGCGACGTGGTTCACGGACGTGACGGCTGGGCAGGTGTTGCCGCACCGCGCGGACCGCGACCCGGCCCGCGCGGGCCACCGACGAGAGGCAGAGGAAAATGGTCTTCGGCAAGCAGGAGACGGCGGGCGCCCCGACGTGTCGTCGCGCGGTCAGGTGAACGCGTGCTCACCCGGTTGCGTCGACGCTTGATGTCTTGATGTGAGGCTGTTTCCCATGTTCGATCCGGTCATAGCGCCCAGCGGTACGCTGCTCGGCCTGCTCCAGCGGGGGCGCGGCGACGGCACGCTGCACGCGCTCACCGCGCCGCGCGCGGAGGCGCTCGCGGCCCTGCACCACTGTGTGCTGCGGGACCCGCGCCACGACTGGCAGGTGGAGAACCGCTCCCTCTACTACGCACGCCTCTTCCTCGACCTCGACGGCGAGCTGGATGCCGTGGAGGCCCACCTCTTCGACGCCGAGGACGTCCTCGACCCCGAGGAGTCCCGTACGGGGCTGTCCCTGGCGTTCCTCGGGCACCTCGCCTCCTACGGCCGGCAAGACGCGCTCGAGCTGCTGCGCCGGTACGCCGCCCGGGGCACCAACTGGGCCTGGGCCCTGGACGAGCTGGCGCTGCGGGACGACGACGCCGGGCTGCGCGCCCTGGCCGAGCCCGTCCTGGCCCGCTTCCCCACCGACCCGCGGGGCGAGGCCGAGCTGGCCGCCGCCGTACGCGACGCCTTCGAACCGAGGCCCTGGCGGCTGTGGGCCGAGGACAGCCGCGAAGCGGTCGCCACGCGCGTGCGTGCCGCCCGGGAAGCCGGCTGCTTCGACCGCTGGCAGCGGCAGCTGCGGCCCGCCGGGCCCCGCCCCGGCTGGAGCGTGGCGGCCGTCTTCGAGTGGGCCCAGCAGGGCCTGGAGCGTGGCGCCGCGCTCCATGTGCCCGCCGCCCGGTGCCTCACCGCCGTCGCCGGTCCCCAGGACCGGCCCGAGATCGTCGAGGCCGCCCGGTCCGGCCCCGAGGGCGCCCGCTGCACCGCCTTGCGCTATCTCGCGGACGGCGGCGATCCCGGCGCGCTCGACCTGATCGAACAGGCCGTGGCCACCGGTACGGCGGGGGTGGTGGAGGCCGCCGTCGCCGCGTTCGAACGGATGAGCGCTCCCGTCGCCGTGGACCGGGCCCGCGGCTGGGCCCGCCGGCCCGACGCGCTGGGCGCCGCCGCCGGCCGGGTACTGGCCTGTCGCGGCGGCGCGGCCGACCGGGACGTCGTCCTGGCCGCGCTGCGCGAGGCGGTACGGGGCGAGGGTCCCGACGCGCCGACCCTGTGGACCCTCGTCGACGGCGCCGGACGGCTCGGCATCGCCTGCGCCGCCCCCGTGCTGCGGCACGTCTACCGGGAGACCGGCTCCTCCCACCTGCGCGGCCGGGCCGCCCGGGCGCTGGCCGCCACCGACCCGTCCTTCCCGGCCGGGTTCGCCGTGGAGTGCCTGTGGGACTGTGAGGAGACCACCCGCGAACTCGCGGCCCGGCACGCCGAGACCGGCGACAACCGGGTCGTCGAACGGCTGCGCCGGCTCGCCGCCGACCCGGCCGAGGAGGCCGAGGTGCAGACCGCCGTACGGAGCCGGATCGGGCCGGACGCGTCCGCGGCGTGAGTTCTGTGCCATGGGTCTTGTGCGGTGAGTCCTGCGGGGGAGTGCCGTTGCCGCGGGCTGGCGGACTGGCGGGCTGGCGGGCTGATGGAGCTGATGGACCGGTGGGCTCACGGGCTGACGGGGCGAGGGGCTGACGGGCCGACGGCGTGGAACCGTCCGTGCGCCGGAGACGCGGGCGTGAATGGGGGGCGCGCTGCCGCACACGGGGGTGCGCGGGGATGACGAGGCAACCATGCGCGCGCCGGGTGAACGAGGGGTGGCCCACGGCTCAGGCGGGCGTGGACACGGTCTGACCTGCCGGGTCGGGCACTCCAACGCTCACGGGCCGTTCCTCGGCCGGAAAGATCGACGTTGACGCGACCACGTCCAGCCCGGCGACAACACGGGTATGCGTGTCGTCATCGTGACCGAGTCCTTTCCCCCCGATGTGAACGGCGTGGCTCACTGCGCGCTCCAGACCGCCCGACACCTCGTCGACAGCGGTCACGTCCCCCTCGTCGTCGCCCCCGCCCCGGCGCCCGGCACCCGGCCCGACCCCCTCGCGGCGCCGTGCCCGGTCGTCCACGTCCCCTCCCTTCCGCTCCCCGGCTACCCCCAGGTCCGCGTCGCCCTCCCCAGCCGGCGTCTCGCCGCCGCGATCGCCGCGCACCGCGCCGACGTGGTCCACCTGGCCAGCCCCTTCGTCCTCGGCGTCCGCGGCATGGCCGCCGCCGCCCGGCTCGGCGTCCCCGCCGTGGCCGTCTACCAGACCGACCTGGCCGGATACGCCCGTACGTACATGGGGGCCGGCGAGGCGGCGGCGTGGCGCCGCATCCGCTCCGTGCACTCCGCCGCCGACCTCACCCTCGCCCCCTCCAGCGCCGCCCTGCACGACCTCCGGGCGCACGGCGTGCCCCGGGTCCGGCTCTGGCCGCGCGGGGTGGACACCGCCCGCTTCCGGCCCGGGCTGCGCGACGAGGCACTGCGCCGCGAACTCGCCCCGGACGGCGAGCTGATCGTCGGGTACGTCGGCCGGCTCGCCCCCGAGAAGCAGGTCGAGCTGCTGTCCGGGGCCTGCGCCCTGGACGGCGTACGCGTCGTGGTCGTCGGCGACGGACCCAGCCGCGCCGGCCTGGAGCAGGCCCTGCCCGGCGCCGTCTTCCTCGGCCGCCGCACCGGCGACGACCTGGCCCGGGTCTTCGCCTCCCTGGACGTCTTCGCCCACACCGGCCCCTTCGAGACCTTCTGCCAGACCGTGCAGGAGGCCATGGCCAGCGGGGTCCCCGTCGTCGCGCCCGCCGCGGGCGGCCCGCTGGACCTGGTGGACCACGGCCGCACCGGGCTGCTGGTGCCGCCCCGGGACGCGGACGCCGTCCGCGACGCGGTGGCGGCACTGGCCGCCGACCCGGCGCTGCGCGCCGCCTGCGGGAGCGCCGGACGCGCGGCCGTCGAAGGCCGTACCTGGGCGGCCGTCGGCGACCGGCTGATCGGCCACTACGCGGACGTCCTCACCGCACGGAAGGCGGTGCTGGCCGCGTGAACTCCCTCAGGATCGTCCGGCTCGCCAACTTCGTCGCCCCCGCCTCCGGCGGCCTGCGCACCGCCCTGCGCGAACTGGGCAAGGGATACCTCGCCGCCGGACACGAGCCCGTCCTCGTCGTCCCCGGCGAGCGCGCGAGCGACCGGGAGACCGAGCAGGGACGGGTGATCACCGTGCCCGGCCCGCTGCTGCCCGGCACCGGCGGCTACCGCGTCCTCACCGACAAGCGGCGGGTCGCCGCCCTGCTGGCGGAACTCGCCCCCGACCGCCTGGAGGTCTCCGACCGCACCACACTGCGCTGGACCGGCAAGTGGGCCCGGCGGGCCCGGATCCCCGCCGTGATGGTCTCCCACGAGACCGCCGACGGCGTCCTGCGCACCTGGGGCCTGTCCGAGGCGGCGGCCCGCCGCGCCGCCGACGCGCTCAACACGCGTACGGCGCACACGTACGCGCGCGTGGTGTGCACCACCGAGTTCGCCGAACGGGAGTTCCTGCGAATCGGCGCCCGCAACGTCGTACGCGCCCCCCTGGGCGTCGATCTCGTCGCCCGGCACCCGGCGCTGCGCGACGCGCGGGTGCGGGCGCGGTACGCGCGCGAGGACGAGACGCTGCTGGTGATGTGCTCCCGGCTGTCCGTGGAGAAGCGGCCCGGGACGGCCCTGGACGCCCTGGAGGCGCTGCGCCGGCGCGGCCGGCGGGCGGTCCTCGTGGTGGCCGGGGACGGCCCGCTGCGCACCCGGCTCCAACAGCGGGCCCGCGAGCGGCGGCTGCCCGTCGAGTTCCTCGGGCACGTGGGAGACCGCGGTCTGCTCGGCGCGCTCCAGGCCTGCGCCGACGTGTGCCTGGCGCCCGGGCCCGCCGAGACGTTCGGGCTGGCCGCGCTGGAGGCGATGGCCTGCGGCACCCCCGTGGCGGTCAGCGCCTCGTCCGCGCTGCCCGAGGTGATCGGCTCCGCCGGGGCCGTCGCCGCCGACCACGGGGAGGCGTTCGCGGACGCCGTGGACCTGCTGGCCGGGTGCCCGGAGACGGAGCGGCGGGCGGCGGCACGCGCGCGTGCGGAGTGCTTCGGCTGGGACACGGCGGTCGCCGCGTTCCTCGCCGCGCACGACGCGGCGGCGGTGGCGCCCTCCCGCCGGGGCGTGGCGGAGGGCGTGGCATGAGACGGCCGCGCTACGTGGCGCTCGGCGACTCGCTGACCGAGGGGGTGGGCGACCCGGTCGCGGGCGGCTGGCGCGGCTGGGCGGCGCTGCTCGCCGGGTCGCTCGCCGGGCAGGAGGAGCGGCCCGTGGAGTTCCGCAACCTCGCGGCCGGCGGGGCGCAGACCCGGGACGTGCTGGAGGCGCAACTGCCCGCCGGGCTGGCGCTGCGGCCGGACCTCGTCTCCGTCGTGATCGGCGTCAACGACACCCTGCGCCACACCTTCGACATCCACGCCGTGGCCGCCCGGCTGGACCAGGTCTACGCGGCGTTCAGCGCCCAGGGAGCCGCTCTGCTGACGGCCTGCCTGCCCGACCCCGGCACCATGCTCGGGCTGCCGGGAGCGCTGGCCCGGCCGCTGGCCCGGCGGCAGCGGGCCGTCAACACCGTGGTCCACGCGCTGTCCGAGCGGCACGGCGCCCTGCACCTGCACGCGGGCGACGGCGACTGGGTCACCGACCGCGCCATGTGGAGCGTGGACCGGCTGCACCCCGGTGAGCGGGGGCACCGGCAACTGGCCGTACGCGCCCACGCGCTGCTCGCCGCGCACGGGCTCGCCCAAGGGCCCGCGCCCTCGCCCGAACCCGGGTCCCCGGCCCCCACCCGGTCGGCGAGCCTGCGGTGGCTGGCCACCGCGGGCACCGGCTGGGTGGCCCGGCGCTCCACCGACCTGCTGCCGCAGCTGCTGACCCTGGCCGCCGAGGAACTGCGCCACCGCGCGCGCGGGACGAGCGCCCGGCTCGACCTGCGCGCGTCCGCGGCGGTCTCGGCGGCCCTGGCGGCCCTGCCGGTCACCGACCGCAGGGAGGCCGCTTGAGGACGTCGGCGGGGGGGGGGGGGGGGGGGGGGGCGGGGCGCCCGGGGGGGGGGGGCCCGGGCCGGGCGGGGCCGGGTGCGGTCCCGTAGCCCTTGATGGAGACGACGGCGCCGCCGGGCTCGACGGCCACCCGGGCGCTCCAGTGGCCGGAGGGCTCGCGCAGCTG